>JAHDNZ010000021.1 GCA_018435125.1 Bacillota bacterium
CTTGCGTGAATTTGTGTTATCCTTAATTTGCGTCATGTGAATTCATCCTTGTCTATTGATAGTTTAGGTAACTTCAATATAACATGAAATTCACATGGCGTTTTTTTATCTTAAGTGGCTAACTTAATTATAAAATCCACCATAAAGTACATAATTTGATTGGCTGATTTAAAACTAAGAAAGAAAAAGGAATTTATACCTTTTTCAAGGAATCTCTAAAAAGGTGATCTTAAGGTTTACAATCGAAAGTGTATATAATTTTCATGATTAAGCCAGGACACCATTCCTGGCTTAAATATTTATTTAGCTACAATTAGTGTTGCTAGAATTTTCAGGTTTTCAAAAGATGGTTTGCTTGATTTACAAGCAAAAACTAGGGTGTTAATCTGCAACTGTTTAAACATCGCAAATAACAGGAATTTAAATATGGGGGTATGGTTATGGAAGGATTTACTCAAAGAATAGCTCAAATAAAAGCGCATCAAAGAAGACCTCTGGTTGGTCTGGCTTTAGGGAGTGGTGCTGCAAGAGGACTAGCACATATAGGTCTTCTTGAAGTTTTTACCCAAGAAGGTATTCCCATTGATGCTGTTTCTGGCACTTCAATTGGGGCACTTTTAGGTGGCCTTTTCTTAGCAGGGTGGACACCTGAATTTTTAGATAAATTTGCCAAATCGATACGTAAAAAACATATCATATCAACATTAGATTTTGTTTTACCTCCCAAAAGAGGATTAATTGACGGTTACCATATTGAAGCTATGTTAAAGAGAATGTTAAAAATTAAAACCTTTGAAGAACTCCCAAAACCATTGGCTACTATAGCTTCAGATATTGTTACCGGACAAAGAGTTGTTCATGATAGCGGCGATTTAGTTAAAGGTATCAGAGCAAGTATTTCAGTACCGGGAGTTTTTGTACCTATAGAGGATCAGGATAAAATATTGGTTGATGGAGGAGTAGTTGATCCGGTTCCTGTGGATATTCTTTACGAATCCGGCGTAGATATTGTTATAGGTGTTAATGTTATGAGAAGGCCATCACCTGGTTGGGTACCAGAGGGTATTATAGATATCTTGCTTAACATGACCGATATTATGGGTTTTAAAATCTTTGAAACTCAGCCACTTAATAACACGATAATAATCGAACCCTTGAAAGAACATCATTTTGGTGGTATGGAGTTCGAAAAAGCTGCCGAGTTGATTGAATTAGGGAAAGAAGCTGCAATAAAGGCTCTGCCTGAAATAAAAGCCAGATTAACCGCAAAGGGTGTTTTTGATGCTTAAAATCGAAGAGATAAATCAAAAAACTTTACAATGTGAGAGGTGTAGTTTACGAAATGGGGTCAAACAGGTTGTGCCGGGAGAGGGTAACCCTAAGGCTCATTTAATGCTAATAGGGGAAGGTCCGGGCCAGGAAGAGGATGAAAAGGGTAGACCTTTTGTAGGCACAGCCGGAAAACTACTGGATAAAATCTTAGAAGCCTCGCAACTAAAAAGAGAGGAGATCTATATCGCTAATGTAATTAAGTGTCGCCCACCCAGAAACAGAACTCCTCAAACAAATGAGATTGAATCCTGTAAACCCTGGCTGGATCTGCAAATTGCTGCCATCAGTCCGGATCTAATTGTTTGCCTTGGCTTAACTGCGGCTAGAACAATTTTAGGCGTAAATGATTCGCTGCAAAATCTCCGTGGCAGGTGGCATCAGTTTGGTGAAATTAAAGTTCTTTGCACTTATCATCCTGCCGCACTTTTGAGAGATCCCAAACTGAAAGTTCCTACTTGGGCTGATTTTAAAATGGTTATGCAAGAATGTGGAAAATAATACTCCTAAAGAATAGCTATAGCTAAGAAGGAAATCCTATCTAAAGGTAATCTTTGCTAAGATTTTTGTAAGATACAAAGGGAAACCGGTTTTTTTGAAGAAGTTTTGAATGATACGTTATTGACTTGGTTTTATTGCAAAAGGGGGAGAAATAATTTGAAAAAGTATAATACTTCCCAGATTAGAAACATTGCCATAATTGGCCATGGTGGTACGGGAAAGACTTCGTTAACTGAAGCTATTCTTTACCACGCTGGGGCAACAAAAAGAAGAGGCTCAATTGCCGAAGGCAATACTGTTTCCGATTTTGATCCTGAAGAAATTAAAAGGACAATTTCTATTTCTACAGCTTTAGCTACCTGTGAATGGAAAGGTACCAAGATTAATCTTTTGGATACCCCAGGTTTTTTTGACTTTGTCGGCGAAGTTGTAGCAGCTTTACAGGTAGTTGAAGGAACTGTTAGTGTTATATCAGCTACTGATCAACTTCCGGTAGGTTTATTTACCACCTGGAAAGCAGCGGCAGAAAGAAACTTAGCACGCATGATCTTTATCAATAAAATGGATAAAGAAAATGCTTCCTTTGAAAAAGTCTATGCCGAATTAAGAGAAAAACTGGGTACTAACGTGGTTCCGATTAATATTCCCATCGGCAGCTTTACTGAGTTTAATGGTGTTGTAGACTTAGTTAATATGAAGGCTTACTATGTTAAAGGCAATGAGGTTACCGAAGCTGAGATTCCAGCTGAACTGAAAGAAGAAGCTGAAACACTTCATGGAGAATTATTAGAAGCGGTTGTAGTGGCAGATGACGATGTACTTACTCGTTACCTTGAAGGAGAGCCAATTGGTGAAGAAGATATCAAACACTGTCTGCGTCTTGGAGCCGCTAACAAGGAGATCTTCCCGATTGCTTGTGGTTCAGCAGAATTAGGTATTGGTATTCAACCACTTTTAAATATGTTAGTTTATGGTATGCCAGCACCAATTAGCAAAGTGAGTGCTACCAGTGGAGGTAAAAAAATAGAACTAACTCCGGATTCAAATCAGAATGCAGCTTTAGTATTTAAAACACTTGCTGATCCTTATGTGGGTAAGATCACTCTTTTTAAAGTACAAAGTGGCATTATTAAATCTGATTCGCAAATATATAACTCTACTCGTAACGAAAACGAAAGATTAGGCCAGATCTTTTATATGCAGGGTAAAGAGCAGATTGCTACAGAGGAAATTGTCGCCGGTGATATTGGTGGAGTTGCCAAACTTCAGTATACAGCTACCTCAGATACTCTATGTGACAAAGATAAATCTTTATCTTTTGATACTATTCAGTTTCCCAAGCCGGTACTCACTTTAGCTGTCTATCCCAAAGGCAAAAGTGATACGGATAAAGTGGCCGGTGGTCTCCAACGTCTTTCTGAAGAAGACCCAACCATTTCTATTGAGCAAAGCAAAGAAACCAATGAGTTTTTGCTCTCAGGCATGGGAGATCTACACCTTGAAATTATTGCCAGCCGTTTGAAGAAGAAATTCGGTGTTGAAATGGAGTTAAAGGATCCGAAGGTTCCCTACAGAGAGACAATTAAAGGCACCACCAAGGTTGAAGGAAAGCATAAAAAGCAAAGTGGTGGCCGGGGCCAGTATGGCCATGTCTGGCTGGAGCTATCGCCTATGCCCATCGGAGAAGGATTTGTTTTTGAAGATAACATTTTCGGTGGTTCTGTTCCCAAACAGTATATTCCCGCGGTAGAAAAAGGTCTTCGAGAGACTATGGTGGAAGGAGTTATCGCCGGTTACCCTGTAGTTGATATCAAAGTAAGCCTTTTTGATGGATCTTACCATGATGTTGACTCTTCGGAAATGGCCTTTAAAATTGCCTCTTCAATGGGGTTTAAAAAGGGGTTTGTAGAAGCTAAACCTATTCTTCTTGAACCGATCATGTCTGTTGAGGTAACTGTTCCCGACGAATACATGGGTGATGTTATGGGAACACTCAATAAAAAACGTGGCAAGATTCTAGGTATGGACCCCAAAGATGGTGATCAAGTTGTTAAAGCTCTTGTTCCCATGAGTGAGATGTTCCGCTTTGCTATTGAACTAAGAGCTATGACTCAGGGTTGGGGTAATTTTATCAGTACTTTAGACCATTATGAAGAACTCCCTGCCCAAATTTCTGAGAAGGTTATTGAACAAAGTAAGAAAGCTGAAGAAGCTAATTAAGTTTCTGGTGCCACCTTCTTAGGTGGCACTTATTTACTTAGGAGGTTTAATAAGATGAAAAAGCTCTTGATTATCTCTATGGTTCTTTTAGTGGTTTTAGGAGGCAGTGCCAAGATGTATGAAATTACTCATTACAGCGAAAGCCTTAATAAAAACAAAACTTTGAGGATTATTCTACCAGAAAATTATGATGAAGATATTTGTTATCCTGTGCTATATCTTTTACATGGAGCTAGCGGCTCTTACATCGACTGGCATAAAAATGGCATTTTGGAACAGGCTGCTAAAAATTACGATTTAATAATTGTTACCCCTGACGGAGAAAACTCATGGTATGTAGACAGCCCCATTAAAGAAAACTCTAAATATGCATCTTATATTTTAAATGACCTGATTCCATATATTGATTCTAACTATAATACCATTCCTACCTATAGAGGGAGGGGAATTTCCGGATTATCTATGGGTGGTCATGGTGCCATTACCTTAGCGATAAAAAACCCGGAAGTTTTTGGTGCAGCATCTGCAACGAGTGGAGTTTTAGATCTGCGTCCTTTACCTAATGTGACCGGTCTAAAAGAGATATTCGGAGATATAAAAGCTAATGAAACTGTTTGGGACGAAAACAGTGCAGTTGAAATGGTTGATTTATTAAAAAAATCCCGTCGTAAACCTAAGTTACTTTTTGATATCGGTATGAGCGATGTTTTTTACAAGACCAACCTTGAATTTCACAATAGACTCTATGCCAAGGGTATTACGCATACTTTTAAGGTTTATCCCGGTACCCATGACTGGATGTACTGGTTAGGTCATCTCCCTGAGCACTTAGAGTTTCATGCTACTAGTTTGAGAAAACCGTTACCAAAAGAAGTTGCAGAAGAAGCTAACTAAGGAGGAAATACTTTGAGAAAACCTGGTTTAATCAGCATTTTCTTACTATTATTGTTAATAGCATCAAGTATTTTAGCTTTAGCGACCGAAAGATATATTGTAATTTCCCATCAGTCTGAAATTTTAGGCAAGAAAAAAATGCTGGCTATTATTTTACCGGCTGATTATACCCCGGAAAAGAGATACCCAGTTCTCTACTTACTACATGGTGCCGGAGGTGACTATCTGAACTGGCATAAAGAAGACGCCAAGCTTTATGAGTTATCACGCAAGTATGAAATGATTATTGTTACACCAGATGTAGAAACATCGTGGTTGGCAGACAGTCAAATAAAGCCAAAATCTCAATATGAAAGCTATATCATTAAAGAATTGATTCCTTTTATCGATACTGAGTATCCAACTATTCCAACTTATAGGGGTCGTGGTATAGCAGGTCTTTCCATGGGAGGTCATGGAGCTATGGTCTTGGTATCAAAATATCCAGATATCTTTGGGGTAGCCAGTTCAATGAGCGGGGTATTAGATATTAGAATGATACCAGATACAGCTGGTAAAAAAACTATTTTTGGAGATCCGCTAGATTACCCCGAAGTTTGGAACAACAACTCGGCAGTTTATCTGGCTGATAATCTTAAAAAAGCTCGGCGCCGTCCACGGCTCATGTTTGATGTTGGCTTAAGTGATTATGTCTATGATGCCAACTTAAAATACCATACTACCTTAAAGAAACTGAACATTGACCATATATTTAAGGTGTATCCGGGTAATCATAATTGGGATTATTGGAAAGCTAGACTTCCTGAGCATCTTGAGTTTCACGCTCAGAATCTTAAAAAACCAGAAATATCTTTCGAAGAATAATAAATAGCAGGTCGGCGTAATAAATCTACCATAGGAGGTGGAAAAATGCGCCAGACCTACTGTGTTTTGCTGGGGCTTTTGTTAGCTTTAGCACTATATCTTATAATGTCAGTTGTTTTTGGTTTGTTTGGTTATGCCAACTGGTTTGATATGAGTAGATTAGGCTATGATATCACTCATTATTTAATCGTTGCTATTGCAACTTTTTATGCTGCCAAAAAGGCCGCTTCAAAAGGCTGGCTTATCGGTGCTGTTTTAGGTCTATTAATGGCAGCCTTGTCACTTTTGTTTAACTGGTCGTTAAAAGAACTTGCTGTAACTACACTTGTACGTAGTGCCATTACTCTTGCAGTCGCTACTATTGCCGGAGCAATCGGTGTTAATATCTAATTAAGCGAACCTCCCCGCAGTCTTCTAAGAGATGTACTACTTCATCTAGTTTATCTTTGGGAACTTTTAAGGCATAACGGAAGTGACCGATCGGTTCTTTAGGAGGAGAGTCAACTAAACGCCTGTCTACTGTGGTACTGTTACCCACCATCATTGCTCCGGTTGATGGCATATTTAAAAAAAGGCGTCCCATAATACGGGCAAAACCTAAAGGATCATAGCCGGCGGGCATCTTATCAATGGTTCTTAAGCCCACCGGCTCAATTTTGTGTGGGTATACGCCAAACTGAGTTATTAAATCTTCAGGTTTACCAAAATAATCGCCAATGATTAGACTCACCTTATCACCCCTTTGTTATTGTTTCAGTAAAAGCTCTTAAACTTACACAAACCAAGCAGGAAAATGGTGCTTAAACCAAGAATAAATCTTTACGGTACTGGGAAAAGCCCTTTTTTCTAGTACCGTTTGTTAATTCATAGAAAGGAGTAGCCAAAAGCATAAATTTTGGCGTGTGAAAAAATGAAAAATATTATTCCGGTAGGTGTTAGTGCCCGTCATGTACATCTATCTAAATCTGATCTAGAAACTTTATTCGGTGAAGGTTATAACCTTACTCTTAAAAAAGAGCTATCCCAACCCGGTCAGTTTGCTGCCGAAGAGTGTGTTGAGATTGTCGGTAGCAAGAAAAGTTTTCCTTCTGTAAGAATTCTTGGTCCGGTTAGATCAAAATCTCAAGTTGAGCTATCGTTAACCGATTGTTTTACAATTGGTGTTAAAGCTCCTATCAGAGAATCAGGTGATATAAAAGCATCTGGTAGTGTAAAGATTGTAGGACCTAAAGGAGAAGTTACAATTCCAGAAGGAGTTATTGTAGCTGCCAGACACCTGCATATGAATCCACATGAAGCCATAGCATTTGGCTTAAAGGATAAACAAAAGGTAAGAGTTAAAACTACAGGTGAACGAGCTGTTATTTTTGAAAACGTTGTGGTCCGTGTGCGAGAAGATTTCGCTTTAGAAATGCACATTGATACTGACGAAGCTAATGCAGCTGCTATTGGTAATGGTGCACAAGCCGAGATTATTGATTAGGGTCTAGGAGGATTAATATGCCACTTAGAGAATTTTGCTGCCTGAAATGTGGACATATATTTGAAGCCTTAGAAAGAACAAAGGCTGAAAAGATTAGTTGTCCTAGCTGTGGAAGCTTTGAACTAAAAAGAAAATTATCATGTTTTGCTACCACCGGTAAAAACGACCACTCAGGTTGTTCGTCTTGTCAGGGAGGTTCTTGTTCATCCTGTAGGTAATTTTATTCTTAAAAAGGTCATACTAACCCTAGGGGTGTCCGTCTTGTCTAGTGAAATGCAAAGAATGTCTGTCGCTCAAAGCTGCAGTGAGTTTGAACCTAACGAAACAATTATGCGCGGTTTTATGGCAGCCCAAGACATAAGCTGTAGCTATTGCGACCATTGGTCAAACGAGGAAGATGAATGTCTTTTGAATATTTTCGACAGTCAATTAATGAGTCTAGACCAGACCTAATAAAGTAGGGCGTTTTTTCGCCCTACTTTATTAATACTTAATATCTTTTCTAAATGCTGTCTTTTTAAGCAAACAGCCAACTTATTAGGTACAAACATTGTTTCTATGGGTATTTATTCAGAAACCTTTTATTTTAAGTAATGAACTTTAATAGCAGGTATTTTAAAATATCTAGCTAATAAAAAAGTATAACTTTTAAAATGAATTTTTTAGATGGCTAATAACAATAATCTAAGAATTTGGAGGTTGTTATAGTGAGAAAAACTAGTTTTGTCCTTTGCCTGGTTTGTCTTTTAGCTTTAGGTGTCTTGGCAAAAAATAATCAATGGCAACTAGGTCTTGGCTTAAGTGAAATCGGTAATGAATACTATGGCTCCTTAAGTTTTCGACCGGATCTTAATTTTGGTAAGTTTGGCATAGGACTATCCTTGAAGGTTAATATTAATCAAAATGGCCTCCGTAAAGAAGATTGGCAGGATAATGGTAAGTTTAATCTTGCTAAAACGGTAGCTAATATTATCAGATATGTTCGCTGGGGTAGACTTGGAGACGAGTTATATATTAGGTTGGGCGAGTTGGATAATGTTATTATAGGTAATGGTTTAATAATGGACGGTTATCGCAACCTTTCTTCGGAAGAAATAAAAGCTGATTTAAGACGGCTTGGTGTCGAAATTGGAGGAGACGTTGGTATTGTTGGTGCTCATGTAATGGTTAATAATGCCCTAAATCCTGAAGTTTTTGCCCTGCGACCCTATGTGAGGCCATTTTATTTGGTTGATGCCATGCCACAGTTTATACAGAATTCTTCGATAGGTGTTATTTATACTAGAGATTCTAGAGAACTAAGTAAAATGCCTTATGCTTTTGGTTTAGATCTCACAGTTCCGCTTTTAAACTATCTAGCTGTTTATGGACAGACTGCGGAGCTCGCCAATAAATCCAGAGGCTATTCAATTGGTGCTAGATCATTTATCGGGCCTTTATATATCAGAGGAGAATACCGTCATTTTGACAACAATTTTATTCCTGCAGTTTATAATTGGGAATATGAAAACAAAGATGCTACCTTAAAACCCTTAAATGAAAAAGCAAAAGGTTATTTGGCAGAAGCCGGTGTTAATCTCCTAGATGAAGGATTGAAGCTTCATCTTCAATATGAAAACATGATATTTTCTAATCGTGATCCGGTTCCAGCCTTAACAGGTACTGCGGAAGTGACACCAAGCTTATTTGCTTCACTTACCGGACGCAAAGGCCAGATTGAAGCGTCTTACGCCCAGATTAATTATGTGAAAGTCAATGAACTAGCTAACTCAAACACTAAAATCGATGCCAAATTATCTGTTGAGTTATACAAAGGATTAATGGGTAGTTATATTTATAAAATTACTTATAACCAAGATAAAACACCTGTAAGATTCCAGGCTTTTGAAGTTTCTTTGGGAGGTTCTTTTTAAAACATCCTTAGATATAGCGCTAATAGCTCCTTTTAAAGGAGCTATTAGCATAATATAACCTATTAATTATAATTATTGACCTATGTTAAATAGAGGATTCAATAAAATCTCTGTCGAATTATTTTATGAGATCAAAATGTAGAAAAGGAATAGGGGGATGAGCATGGATAACAAAACAACTGTTATTATTGTTTCAGTGTTAGCAGCCTTATTAATCGCTGGGGGAGCAATTTTCTATGTAAATAACAGTAAAGCTAAAAAAATTGAAACCATGGAGGCTCAGATTTTTAGCGATGATGTCGAAGTACCTAAAGCTGAAGTTAAAACGCAAACAGCTAATAATTTAGCAGATCTCAAACTACCTGATATTCTCAAGGATAAAAAAGCCGATTTTGTTGAAGATTTTAACGATCTAAATAACTGGGTTGAAGAGGAAGATTTCGAATTTAACAAATGGGCTATCACTACTAAGGGTGAACTTGAAGTTAAAGATGGTATTCTTTTGAGAAAATCAGCCGGTACCTCCGGGCTAAAGCTGAAAGATGTTGAAATTAAAGATGCTGCTGTTGCCATAAAGCTCAGAGTAAATCAAAAACCTGAATCAGGTGCAGTAGGTACTAGAATTCATTTAAGAAACTCTGAAGACCACTGGTGTTATGGTTTAGGTGTTAACGTCACTACTTATAGCTATGAGCTGGCAAACTGGCATGGCAAGGGTGAGGCCAAAACTGCTGTATCAACCCCTGCGTCTCCTCAAAGTCAACTTGATGTAGAAAAATCATGGGTAACGGTGACTGCAGTTGTTAAAGGCAATAAACTAAGCTATTATATTGATGGCCAACTTGTAGCTGAAGTTGAAGAAGATGCTTTTCCTGAAAAAGGCAACCTTTTCTTAAGTGTTACTCACTTGATGGAACTTGATAAAGTTGCGGTATTTAAACTCTAAAAATAAAGAAGACGCCAAAAAGGCGTCTTCTTTATTTCAAAAGGCAGGAATTATTAATTTACAGTGGAATTAATATTATAGTATTAGCTTATGGTTAAGAAAGGAAGGAGTGTTTTGCGTAAGTTATTTATCATAATAGTCCTGACAATGGTTTTAATTACCTCTACTTTAGCAGCTCAGGTAAATATAGCCAAAGGCAAGGAGTATTTTTTAAAGTATGCAGCAGATCCCAAATACCCTGATGATGGAACCAAATTAACTGATGGACGTTATGGATATCCGGATTACAAGGATTCAACCTGGGTAGGCACCACCAGAAAAGATCAGATTATTGTTGTCGATTTGAAAGATCTCTATAAGATCGATAAAGTTTCTATAAATTTTTTAAGATCTAATGATGAAGCGGTGTTTTTACCTGCTAGAATTGATGTGGCTATTTCTGAAGATGGTATTAAATGGCAAAGCATTAATAGTATTGCTCTAGATAACAAAAAAATGCCTCCTGGCAAGATAATTACTTATAAACATAGCGTTGAAAAAATAAATCAAAAAGCTCGCTTTATAGCTTTTAAGACAATTAGTACAGTTTGGCTTTTTATGGATGAGATCGAAGTTTTAGGAGATAGCTCAAGCAAGTCAAAAGCACCCAAAGGACTCTATGTTGACGAAATTGAGCTAGATCTTATTGACTTTGAATCTTAATAAAACGGGGGTGTATGTTGATGAAAAAAAGTTTTTGGATTGTTTTAGCAGTATGTTTATTCTCAGTTGCTATCCTTGCCGCACCAACAAATTTAGCTTTGAAAAAGGAGTACATCTTTAATATTGATGCCCATACTAACTATCCAGATGAGGGTACTAAGTTAACTGACGGTATCTATGCTAATGTAGCTTATAACGATCCCAATATGTTGGCTCATTTAAGAGAAGATTTTCGCATTGTAATTATCGATCTCAAAGATGTTTATAAAATTGATAAAGTCTATGCTAACTTTTTAAATTCCGGCGGTGTAGGTTGCTATATGCCATTGCTTTTCAGTCTTGCTGTATCACAAGATGGTAAGAGATGGAAGATTTTAGATTATCAAGAATATACTGAGGATGATTTCCCCAAAGTAGGCGATTATGTAAATAAATTTGAATTCAAAACCAAAGGTGAGAAAGCACGATATGTCGCTCTAAAGTTTAGCACCGAAATTTGGGTCTTTATGGATGAGATGGAAGTTATCGGTGATCCAGATACTAAAGAGCCAGCTCCGAAAGGATACAGTCTAGGCGATATAGATTTTGAAGAAATAGATTTTGATTTCTAAATAATGGCGGCCATTAGGCCGCCATTATTGTGAGGTGTTGAGCTTTGGATGTTATAAAGATAGTAAATCAAATACCGGCAGGGTTTCAATCCACAGATGGGCTAAAGCTAATAAACCAGGGAGATACTCTTTCAGACTGGGAAGCTAAAAGAACTGTAATTAAAGAAAAATGGCTTGATTTTCTTGGCCAGCCACCTTATGAGAGGTTTATACCTAAAGTGCAAGAAAGCAGTTGGGAAGAACATGATAACTTTATTGGCAAATTGGTTTATATACAAACAGAGCCAGATTATTACGAGAAAACCTATTTATTAATACCTAAAAATCTAAAAGAGAAAAACCCTGCGATGTTGGTATTATATTATGATATTGATACTATGATAGGTGAAAATCGTGGCGGAGATCACTTTATGGATACTCCCAATCGTTTTTTTGCTTTAGAACTGGTCAAAAGAGGTTATGTAGTTCAAGTTATGCGTTGGTTTTACCAAGGCTATAAAGATGACTCTTATGGCTATACAGGCCTTAGTGACAAACAAAAAACCGCTTATCAATCTTTCTATGGAGAAAACTATCTCAAAGGTGTAGCCAGAATAAACAAAATCTATCCGGGTTTAAAGGGGCTTGCTAAAGTTTCTAATGATGCTAGCTATACCCTAGATTACCTTAGTGCCCTACCGTATGTAGATAACGATTTAATCGGAGTAATTGGACATTCTTTGGGAGGAAAAATGAGTCTTTATGTGGCTGCTTTTGATAAACGCATCAAAGCTTCTGTCATTAGCGAACTAGGTATTGGCATCTCCTTTTGTAACTGGGATGCACCTTGGTATTTAGGAGAGGAAGTAAAAGAACCAGGTTTTAATCTTGATCATCATCAACTTCTAGGGCTTATTGCTCCGAGGCCGGTTTTACTTTTAGCAGGTGATGATAGCGATAATAACGCTAGTTGGCATTATATCAATGCAGCAAAAGAAGTATATAATCTTTACGGTAAAAAGGATGCTATAGGTCTTTATAATCATCATTGTGGCCATGAGCCTCAAAAACAAGCTATGTCTTTAGCCTATGACTGGCTGGACTATTATTTAAAAGTTTAAGTGACATACATTATTGATTTTTATGGCTTCATTTATAAAAATATAATTAGGTGGATAGAATATCTTAGCTAAACTTGCTTAATTATTAATGGAAAGAGCAAACAGCTTTTATCTAAATGAACAAGGAGGGAATGTAAGTAAAGCGTATTAGGTCATAAGCTTATTCTAATATCTTTACTTACTTAAAATGGAAAACCAAAAAAGATTCAAGTTTAAATGGTTCCCAAGAATATTATCAATTGTCTTTATCTTGTTTTTATCATTGTTTGCCACTGATGTTTTCCTTATGGAAGGGCCACTATTTCAAAAAATAGCTGGTTTTCTAATCCATCTAATACCGTCTTTTTGCTTGCTTTTTTTCTTATTGGTGGCTTGGAGAAAACCTAAAGAGGGAGGATATCTGTTTCTTATTTTAAGTTTAATTTTTACACTCCGTTTTCAAACCTATAAAAATATTTATTCTTTCCTTTTAATTTCGTTGCCGCTTCTAATAGTTGGGATTTGTTTTTTGATTGAAAATAGGTTAGATCAAAAAAGCTAAGAAAAAACTGGAGATCGATGTTTAAAAAATCACCTTAAGCCAGCTTTACGGTTTAAGGTGATTTATTATCATTTTTATAATTTAATCAATTAAAGAGGAGTGGTTTGGTCAGAATTTTTAGTAAGGAAACCAAAAAAGTAAGGAGCAATAAACATAGCAAATAAACCGATGAGAAAATATCGTAAGGCATCACTATATAAACTTGCAGGTAAAATAGCTTTAAGTCCACTTTTAATGGCCAAGACCCCTAGTAATCCGCTTAAGACTTTGATAATTTGAATAAGCAAGGGAGCCTTTTCCTGGAAATGGAGATAGCGTTTTTCTAAATAGCCACCTAAAAGAAGTCCAACCAAAGTTCCGGCTATCTTGAAATAATCTGCATTTAGGAAAAAAGGTAGACTGGCAAGAATTAAAGCTGAAAGAACTAAAAGAGATTCGGGTCTTTCTTCCATCCAAGTGAGAATTTTATCAAAAATTAAAGCCCAGAGTATACCAATAATTAATCCTGCTATAACATCACTTAGATAATGAACACCCAAGTAGATACGGGAAAGACCAACAAGCACTATCAAGATTGCTGCTAAAATAGAAAACCAGTGTCCTTTTACCATTAATGCCAGCTTTGTCCAAATGGAGGCCGTAAATTGAGTATGTCCCGAGGGGAAAGAATAACCTCCGGCAGTCTCTAACCTTAAGGAGCGAATGCCTTTGCCACCGATGGGTCTTTGTATTTTGAATATTTGTTTGATACCCGCATTAAGAGCACCTGAGCTAAGAGCTATAAGACCTAAATGCCAACCTTCTTTTTTGTTGATACACCAGATTATTACTAAAGCTAAGATTATAAAGAAGGTATCTTCACCAACCATTGTTATAGCTTGAGCGAGAGAATCAAATAGAGGTGTATGGAAAGATTGCACAAAGCGAATTACTTCCAAAACAAAAACCTCCTAATATCTTTTTTAAATTAATTCAATTGAAAAATTAAAGCTCCTGCTTTTTCCAGTGAACCTTGATTTACTAGCTAGCGCTATAATAGACTTAGGTTGTAAATAAAACTGCCTCTAGAAATGCAAGCTGGCTTTTACAGCAAAAAATGTAGGCTGTATTAATTTAAAAAAAATTTGTTGGCAACTAAAAAGCTAGCTAAGCAAGCTATATGAAAGGAGAAACATCATGAGCTATCTAAAAGAGCTTCGCGAAATTGTAGGCCATAGACCTTTATTAACGATTGGGGCTACCATTATAGTCATTAACGACCAGAAAGAAATATTACTTAACCTTCGTTCAGACACGAATACTTGGGGGATCCCCGGAGGGGCAATGGAACTAGGCGAAACAATTGAAGAAACAGCTGCCAGAGAGCTGTTAGAAGAAACCGGACTGTGTGCTAAAAACTATAAATTGCTAACTGTATTATCCGGAGAAGAATTCTTTTTTATATATCCCAATGGAGATAAACTATACTCCGTAGTGGTTTTATTTAAAGCGGAGCAAGTAACCGGAAAGCTTACCATAAATGATGACGAAAGTTATTTGCTAAAATATTTTAGTTTTGCTAATCTTCCCACTCTGGAAAAAAGAGCAGCAGCAATTATTAAGTGGTTAAAAGAAAACGGTAGGTATTAATTTACATACAGGATTATTAGCATCTTTGGTAATAGAAAATTGAATTATAAAGGAAAAATCATTCTTCTTGCAAATAAAGAAGAGGCATTTATCAGTAGATGAATTTAGAAAAGGCCCTGATTGTATTACTGATAGAATAAAAACTTAAGTTTCCAATAAGGCTTAAAATCAACTTTTAAGCCTTATTGGTTTAACTATATGTAAAGGACCCAAAAACGCTTAGAAAGCTCTTTGCGGCCTGCCAGGCTAATTTAATGAATAATTTATTAAGTAAGATTGAACATTAACCATCTTGTTGCGTTTTATAACCTCAATAACAGCTTAAATGAGCTAAGCTATATTAAAAAAACGCATTTTGAGAAAATTGGCAGGGAAACACTTATGGAAACAGAAAAAAGAGATGATATGGTATCAAAGGAGAATCAACAAAAAGAACGCAGCACAGAGAAACTCCTTATGGGAGGCAATTGTAATGCGTTTTAAAAATATACTTTGGCTGCTAGTAATCGGGCTTTTTTTTACTCCTGGAGGGAGGGAATATCCAACGTATATTGTTGATCGCATAGAAGAAAACCTTGTTATAGTGGAGTGGGAAGGCGGTCACATTTATTTACCCAAAGAAATATTCCCAGAACCAATTAAAGAAGGCGATGTTTTAGATATAGCGATAAAAGTTGATCATGAATTAACAGAGAATAGGATAAAGAAAATAGAAAAACTCATGGAGTTTGATGAGTAGAGAGACGGTGACATAGGTGAAAACAACACAGAAAATAGGTCTCTTAATGGCTATATTTTTCCTTTTAATCTTTTATACTCAGGGCGAACTACTGGTACATTTTATCGATGTTGGTCAAGGTGAAGCCATATTAATTCAAACCCCAAATGCTAAGAATATTTTAATTGATGGGGGAACAAAAAAATATGGTCCGAGTCTGGTTAAATACCTATCCGACCTTAAGATTACGGATATTGATTTAATAATTGCTACTCACCCTCACGAAGATCACATCGGTGGTTTGTTAGCTGTATTTGACAATTTAGCTGTAAAAAACGTCTGCTATCCTGCTAAAGCACATACCTCAGTTACCTTTGAGCAATTTATTAATAAAGTTAACCAATCCGGTGCTAAGCGTATAAAAGCAGTTAAGGGTAAGATTTTTAGTCTTGACCCCGATATAGAGTTGGTAATTCTTTCACCATTTGAGGGCACAAATTATGATTCACTTAATCACTACAGCGTAGTAACCAAACTAACCTATGGCAGTATAAATGTTCTCTTTACCGGAGACTGTGAGATCGAAAATGAAAAAATGCTTTTGGAAGATCAAGTCAATCTGCAAGCCGATGTTTTAAATGTAGCTCATCATGGAAGTTCAACTTCATCATCGGCAGAGTTTTTAAGAGCAGTCTCACCGCTTGTAGCCATAATATCGGTAGGTAAAGATAATCCTTATCAACATCCACATCAAGATGTACTTAATCGGTTAAAGGAGCATAATATTGCTATTTATCGAACTGATCTACAAGGAAATATTATCTTAAAAAGTGATGGTAAGTGTATCTATATCCTTAACCAAGAAGGATATTTGGAGATCTTAGACACTAACCTCAAACAGGATACAGATGAGAAATATCAACAAGAATATTATAGGTACTTGTTTGATCAAGATAAAAAAGCTATTTTGCATAAGGAAGGTATAGAATATATTCAGCCAAATTTGTAAGCCCTAATACGTGATAGGGTGATGGTTAAATCCAAATAATAAAACCTAGTTTCAGGGAGGGGTAGCGTGAAAGAGGAAGGAATTGGAAATTTAAATGAGAGTTCTTTACATAAGGCTTTGAAGGAATATTATGCTCCAGGATATAAGGTGGAACAAGCTGTTAATGGCTTTGTGGTTGATTTAAAAAAGGATAATAAAATTATTGAAATTCAAACCGGCAATTTCTCCAGCTTGAGAAAGAAATTAAAATCGCTTCTGCCGGAATATAAAATTCATTTAGTCTATCCAATCCCAAAAGAAAAAAGATTGATCCGACTGGATCTTAATGGTCAGATTCTTTCTAAACGTCTTTCGCCTAAAAAGGGTTGTTTTGACGATATATTTTCCGAACTGGTTTATATTACCGATTATTTGCTACATCCCAATCTCTCCATAGAGATATTACTAACCAAAGAAGAAGAGATAAGAGTAGAAGATGGTCTGGGTTCCAGGAGAAGAAAGGGAGTTAGCATTAAAGATCATCATCTTTTAGAAATACTTGCTAGGTGTTATTTAAAAAACGCCACTGATTATTTGAGCTTTTTACCTACTAATCTTGAGGAGACATTTACTAATAAAGAACTGGCAAAATGTGGACTATATTCACTTAATAAAGCCCGAAAAATAACTTATACGTTAAAAAAGGCAGGTTTAATAACAGTTAAGAAAAAAGTTGGCTCGCAATATTATTATCAAAATATTTCCGGAGAGGAGACTAAAAGTGAAATTAGCTAAAGAATTGGTTTTGTTTTTATTAATATATTTAGTTATGAGCGAAACTCTCTTAGCGATTAATAACTATCAAGAAGATTTGAAAATATTAAGTCAAGAGTTGTCTAAAGTAAAAGCTTTTTTTGAAGCTAACAAAAGTCATATGGAAACAGAAAGAATTAACCAAACTCTAACTTACTTAGAACTGGTAGAGTCATCTTTAACAGATGCTGAAAAATACTTAGCAGAAAAAGATTACTTTGAAGCTGAGTTAAAGATTGAACTCTCTAAGATGGCAATTGGGAAAACCTATGTTAAAGCCAGTCGCTCCTTAAAAGTGGAAGCCAGGGTAATCTCGGTAGATGCAGGAACACTTTCGCGCAAAGCTCTTTCCCATAGCCTTCCGAATTTAGTGGAAGAGATAGCTGAGGCTGGTTTTAATACCATCTTTGTAGAAGTTTTACGTGATGACGGTTATGTAGTTTATCCTTCGGAATATATGGAGCTTGCCCCCGAACTTAAAGGTCTTGATCCTTTGGGTGAATTAGTGGAGCTTTCCAAAGCCAAAAAAATTGCTGTTTTTCCCTGGCAAAAAGTATTTTTTGCTGCAGCTAATGGAACTTTAGGACCTGTTTTAAATAAACATCCAGAGTGGATTGCCCTAGACAGGTTTCAAAAAGGTCTTGATGCCTATTCGCTAGCTTGGTTTAGTCCGGCCCATCCCAAAGCTCGGGAATTTATCTGTAATTATATCTTTGAAATGTGGCAAAAATACGATTTCGCCGGTTGCCAGCTCGATTATGTAAGAAATGCCGTAAATCCTTTAGAGGATAATGATTTTAGTTACGATCAGGCCTCGTTGGATCTATTTAACTCGCTTTATGGATATAATCCTCTGGAGTTAAAATATCCCTCAGCAGCAATTCGAACAAGACCGGAATATACACCCGGTGATTTTGGACCTGAATGGGAAAATTGGCAAGCTTTTAGAGAGGAACTAATTACTTCATTGGTGGCAAAAATCGCTAAAACACTAAAAAATGCCAAACCCGATGCTATGATAAGTGTTGGGATTGCAACAGCCCTTTGGGGCGGAGGAACTTTGGAACAAGCTTACTTTAGGCAGCAAAACTGGCCGGTTTGGCTAGACAGGCATCTTGTAGAAATTCTGTCTCCCTTAGTTTATCAAAACGATCTCAGCATTGTGCTAAGAGAAGTAGAAAATGTCAAAGCAGTTGCGGATGGCCGTGCTATGCAATATCCTAGCCTGGGAGTTCAAGCTATGGATAACCCATATCAATTACTGGAACAAATTGAGGCGGTAAGGGATTTGGGAGAACCGGGGATGAGGATATTTGCCTATCCTTATTTAAAAACCGAACACTTTAAACTTTTAAAAGAAGGTCCTTTCCGAGAACAAGCCTTTCCTCCTTATAAAGATCTGTTTAAAAGCAGCTATCTTTTACTCGAGGATTTACTGGAATTAGTTTCTTCGGAGACAGAAAATGAACTTTATAATGATCTGGAAAGTCTAAAAAAGCGTTTAGAGATTACCTTAGAAGCTGATTTAAAAAGGCAGTATGCAGCGGTTAAATATCTTTTAAATAAACTGCCTAGAATTACTCAAAACGTTACTGATAAAACAGTAGAGATGGAAGTAAAGCGTTTAAAAACCCTTTTGAGTGTCTATGAATATAAGAACCGTTTCATAATTTAAAGGCCGGATTTACCGGCCTTTGCAATATTTTTAATTGTAAAGGAAAAGCTTATAAGCAAGCCGAAATTTTCTAAAGCTGGCTAGTTAAGGAGGCTCCTTTTATGATTCAGGTCTGTGCGGCGGTTATTGTTCAAGACCAAAAAGTGTTCATTGCTCAAAGAAAAAAAGACAGTCACCAGGGAGGCTTATGGGAGTTTCCCGGTGGTAAGCTAGAAAAAGGAGAAACACCTCACGAATGTCTCAAAAGAGAACTCTTAGAAGAGCTCTCGGTAAAGGCTGAAATTGGTAGCTTTATTGGTGCTAGTACCTATGAATATCCGGAAAAAAGTATTTGTTTGTCAGCGTATTTTGTCAGTATTAAAGATAAACCAGTTCTAAAAGAACATGAGGCTTTGGCATGGGTTTTCTATTCGGAGTTACTTAATTATCCCTTAGCACCAGCGGATAGACCTATTGCAAAGGCTTTAATAGATATTATTGCGAGGGGGGGGAGCCCTTAAAGGGCTATTTAGTGAATTTATATGAACTTAAATTGGCAGCTATGGAAGATGCCATGAACTTTTTAGAATGTCCTTTTTGTTTTTTAGATGAAGCACTTTATAAAATGTATTTTAATCGTCTTTTAAATAATGTTCTCGACCAAGATTACCGCAAGGAGTGGCTAAGTGGTGGAGGGCTTTGTTCCAAACACTCTCTAATGCTATTAGAAAAAGGTTCTGCTACTGGACAGGCGATTTTATATCAAGATTTGCTTAATAATTGGCAAAAAACCTGGCTGGAAAACAAATTTGTCTGCCCGGTCTGCCAAAAGATCGATTACAACTTTGAGGATAGTAAAAAAGCCTTTATCTGGGGATTGAAAAATCGACCTGAGTTTTATGAGGGTTTTCTCTCTTCCGATGGTTTATGCCGTGATCATTTCGTAAAGCTTTACCAGGAGCTAGCTTTTGATACAAGGTTTCAAGAACTTTTAGTTACAGTACAAGATAAAGCTTTTTGCCGGTTAAATAAACAATTAGATCAACTCTTAAGACAACATAGCTACAACTATCAAGGGAAAAAGGATCAGCCAAGTCTCAGATCTTGGAAGAAAGCAGCACGTTATTTTATAAGCGGAGTCGAAAAAAAATATCGAGTTTAAAAGTGGAGTGAGATAATGGTTGACAGTCAAGCTTATTACACCTCGGAGATAGTAGACAAGATCCGCCTTAACGCGGTGAAAATGGAAATATTTAGAGATAAAAAAGCCTTTAATGAGATTGAGTTGGTGTTGGGTTTTAGTGCTTATATCTACTGGTTAGCGGGTGCTATAAGTTTAGAGGGTAAAAAAGAACAAGATGAGTATCTAAAAACTGCTAGTGAAAGTGCCAGACAAGTAGCTTTCGAGTTTGTAGCCATGCTTAAAGCCAATAAAGACTTAACCACCATTATTAAAAAACAGATAGACTTTAATCCTGAAGAAGAACTGGAGTGGGGCTGGACTAAAGAAAATGATCCTAAATGGCAACTGTGTCTTACAAGAGCCATAGTTTTAATTACCCGAGGCCTGGCCTATGCTACTTTGGATTATTCTGAGGCCATTGGTCCTTTTGAACCTTTAGGAACACTTGAATTTCTAAAATATGTCGAACTGGCTGATCTTTACCAAGAAGCCTTCATTTGGGCTAGTTTTATTATTGGCAGCGAAGCTGCACAACAGCTTTTTAATATTAGTCTTTAACCAATTGAGTTAAATGGGGGGTTTAGGGTGGAGTATTATATTTTAGCTCTTGATCAAGGAACTACTAGTTCAAGGGCGATTATTTTTGATTACCAGGGGAGAATTATCTCTGAAGCACGCAAAGAATTTAAACAGATCTATCCTCAGCCAGGCTGGGTTGAGCATGATCCGCTGGAGATTTGGGGTACTCAAATCGGTGTATCCTATGAAGCCATTGCTAAAGCCAATATCGCTCCCTCACAAATCAAAGGTATAGGTATAACCAATCAAAGAGAAACCACTATAATCTGGGATAAAAATACTGGAAAACCAATTTATAACGCTATTGTCTGGCAATGCCGAAGAACAGCTGATATCTGCGATGGATTGAAAAAAGAAGGCTTAACTGAGACCATAAGAGCCAAAACCGGTCTGGTTGTCGATGCTTATTTTTCGGCCACTAAGATTAAATGGATTCTTGATAACGTACCTGAGGCCAAGCAAAAAGCCAAACGCGGTGAGCTTTTGTTTGGTACTATCGACACCTGGCTTATCTATAACCTTACAAAAGGCTCAGTTCATGTAACTGATTACTCTAACGCCTCCCGTACAATGCTTTTTAATATTCATACTTTAACTTGGGATGAAGAACTATTAGAGATCCTAGATATTCCTATCTCTATGCTTCCCCAGGTGAAATCTTCAAGTTTTGTTTATGGTAATACTGATCCTTCGATCCTTGGGACAGCCATTCCCATTGCTGGCTGTGCAGGAGATCAACAGGCAGCTTTATTTGGTCAGTGCTGTTTTGCCGATGGCGATGTAAAAAATACTTATGGTACCGGTTGTTTTATGCTCCAAAATACAGGCAGCAAAGCTATTGATTCGCATAATGGTCTTTTAACTACTATTGCTTGGAAAATAGGTGAAGAAATTAATTATGCTCTTGAAGGCAGTATCTTTATTGGCGGTGCAGCAGTTAAATGGTTAAGAGATGAACTAAGAATGATTAAAACAGCTGCAGATACCGAAAAATATGCACTCGCTGTTGAGAATACAGGTGGTGTTTACTTTGTACCAGCTTTTGTAGGTCTAGGCGCACCATATTGGGATATGTATGCTCGTGGTACTATGGTTGGACTTACAAGAGGAAGCAATAAAGAACATTTTATCCGTGCAGTTTTGGAAGCGATTGCTTATCAATCGCTTGATGTAGTAAGAGCCATGGAAGATGATTCTAAGTTAACCCTTACAACCTTAAAAGTTGATGGCGGCGCAGCAGCCAATAATTTTTTAATGCAATTTCAAGCTGATATTCTGGATGCACCGGTTATTAGACCGAAAGTAGTCGAAACAACAGCTCTGGGAGCTTGTTATTTGGCAGGGCTAGCTACTGGTTATTGGCAGAGCAAAGAAGAGATCAAAGCCAACTGGGGGTTAGATCAGGAATTTAAGCCAAAGCTTGTTAAAGCAAAGCGCGATAAGTTGCTTTGGGGCTGGCATAAAGCTGTTGATAGATCTAGGCAATGGGCTGAACTTGATTAAGGAGGGTTTTTTAGTGGATATAAATAAATATCTTGACTTTATCGTTGACGAAGTTGTAACTCTTTGCCATATACCAAGCCCTACCGGATATACTTGGCAAGCAACAGAATATGTACTGCATAAATTGCAGGAATTTGGCTACCAACCTGAGCTTAGTCACAAGGGAAGTGTCTTATGTCATTTAGGCGGTGAGGGTAATGGACTTGTCTTAGCCTCACACCTAGACACCTTGGGACTAATGGTCAGAGCCCTTAAGGATAATGGAAGGTTAAGATTTACAAAAATAGGCGGTTTCCCGGACAATTATCTTGAAACAGAAAATTGTACTGTTCATACACGTGAAGGGAAGTCTTACAGCGGTACAGTTCAAATGATAAATCCTGCAACCCATGTCAATGGAGAGCTAAAAAATGAACCTCGTAATGACGAAACAATGGAAATTGTTCTTGACGAAAAAGTATTTAATAAAGAAGAACTACTTAAATTAGGTCTAAGTGCCGGTGATTTTGTCTCTCTTGATCCTAGAACCAGAGTCACCGCATCTGGGTTTATAAAAAGCAGACATTTAGATGACAAAGCCAGTGCCGCTGTTTTATTGGGTTTAGCTAAATATCTTAAAGCAAATCCGCTTACATTTACCCAAAGTATTTATCTGCTTTTTACCACTTATGAAGAAGTAGGTCATGGTGCAGCTGCTTTTTTACCCAGTGGAGTAGTGGATTTTATTTCGGTTGATATGGGGGCGGTAGGATCTGATCTAAGCACCGATGAACTAAAAGTTTCAATATGTGCTAAAGACTCGCAAGGCCCATATGACTATAACTTAACTACAGCATTAATAAAAACAGCTAAAGAAAACAATTTAAACTATGCGGTTGATATCTACCCCTTTTATGGTTCTGATGCCGAAGCAGCACTTAGAGCAGGTTATGATCTTCGCCATGCCTTAATCGGACCGGGAGTTAGTGCTTCGCATGGCTATGAAAGAACACACAAAGAAGGTTTAGAAAATACTTTGCGATTATTATTAAATATTTTGGCCGTAAAGGTATCTTAACCGATATTAACAAAAGGAATGTAAATATGGATGTCGAAAAATCATAATATACCCATTATGAGAAAAAGAGGTGTGAAGGGAGGCGAAGGTGCACAATTGTGCACTGGTAAGATGAAACGTTTACTAACTGTGATTGTGATTCTAGCTTTATGTTCGGTCTTTGTGTTTGCAGACGATTTGCGTATGTTAAGAGAGGATGTTCCTAACAAACATTTAGTTGGCCCCGGCGGAATCTATATGATGCTCTCCAATTATAATCGCAATATCCAACGCGACGTTGTTCAAGGTTATGAGTCAGAACTACAAGTTTTTACCCCGGAGTTTAAAGAAAATATTATCATTTTTCCCAACGCTTTAGTAGGTATTTTTGTTGTAAAAGGTGACAAAATTGTTGATATCATTGCTCAAGCCTCAAGTGTTCCGGCCATCCCTGCTGATGGTTTTTTAGTAGTGGGACACGGCCGTGCGGCGGTTGGATTTATGGTTCAATTTGAAATAGGTGATAAAGTAACTATTAAAGACTATACACCTAAAATTGCATCCGCGGCTAAAGCCAAAGAAGTTGTTATTATGCCAAATGGGGAAGAAGTTGTCATTAGCGGTTGGAACAGAGGTCGTTGTGCTGATGAGGTAGTAGCCTACGATTCCGACTATGCGGATAAAACTTACACCAACGAATGGGGTCATGAGTTTGCCGTTGAAGGTGATGAAGTAATCGAAGTTAGAGCAATTGGCAATAAAGATGTCCTTGAAATCCCCAAAAAGGGTTTTGCTATCTCTGCTCATGGCACTATGATTTCAAGTGTTAGCAGTGCTATGGAAGGCGATTTAGTGGAATTAGACTAACAAAAAAATGCCAAAAACTTGGCAGGCTTTGAATACCTTATTAAATCTTACTGAAAAAAGAAGCTGCAGAACCTCTGCAGCTTCTTTTATTGATAACGTTTCAGCAGTTTATTACCTTCTTCGGTAAGAAAGAAATAATTGTTTTCAGTAGTTAAGAGACCGGCATTTTCTAGACTTCTTAATCCACTTCTAACCCGATAAAGAGGTAGTCCGGAGTTTTTCTGAATAACTGTTTCATTTTGGGAAAGAGAAACTGCCCTTAAAAGAGCGAGACCAGAGGCACTAAGAGAGCCATCATCGTTAACACATGGCATTTAACTCACCCCTAGATCTTTTTTTTGCAAAGATACCAATCAATACAATTGTAACCTTGTTTGAGTCTCTCTTCAGCTAATTCCTGTGTTTTTGGCGGAGGAACTATAACTTCATCTCCAATTTGCCAGTTAGCTGGTGTAGCTATTTTATAAGTATCAACTGTTTGCAGAGAATCTATTAATCTTAAGAGTTCACTCATATTTCTGCCAGTACTCATGGGGTAATAGATCATAGCCCGGACAATTCCTTCAGGATCTATTACAAAAACACATCTTGATGTTTCGGTATTACTTTCTCCAGGCATTAGCATACCATAAGCAGTGGCAACTTCTTTATTAAGATCAGCAATAATGGGGAAGGGAATCTTAACATTTAGCTTTTCCTCAATATTTCTAACCCAAGCTATATGTGAAAATACACTGTCAATGCTTAAACCTAGCAATTCAACATTGCGTTTTTTGAGTTCATCAAAAATTTCAGCAAAAGCTACAAATTCTGTTGTACAGACCGGGGTAAAATCAGCAGGATGGGAAAAAAGTATTAGCCAAGAACCTTTATAATCTTCGAGTTTAATCATCCCATGGGTAGTAAGAGAGTTAAATTCCGGAGCTTTTTCACCAAGTCTTGGTAGAGCTTGCATTGGATTATTTAATAAATTTTCCATTTCAAAAAACCTCCTAGGATATTATTGTGCTTCTGCTTACTATATACCCATATGGAAGTATATGAAACTAGTTATCATTACTATATATTGAAAATAATATTTGCTAAGTTTTCAGCACTAAAAGCCAAAAGCTCATCACCCTTAGATAAAGATTCCTCTAGAGATATAGGCCCTGGTGTAATCGAAAAAACTGCTTTAAACCCATGGCTTAAAAATAAACCTGGTTCAGTTAAGACTTTACCGGCAAGTGCAATTACCGGAATATTATATTTGTTGCCGTATTCACATACTCCAAGAGGAGTCTTACCGGATATACTTTGCTTATCTAGCGATCCTTCACCGGTAATAATAAGATCTGCTCCTTGAATAAGCTGCTCGAATTCAAGATAATCCAAAATTAAATTAATGCCACGTACAATTTTGGCGTTAAAAAAGGCAACTAAAGCCGCAGTTATGCCACCTGCAGCACCCATTTTCGGTTCCTTAAGTATCTTTTTATTAGTAGTTTTTTCATATATATTAGCTAACCTGATAAGAAAATCATCTAAAAAAGCAACTTCTTTTGGTGTGGCACCTTTTTGAGGGCTAAAGGTAAAAGCTGCACCATTTGGTCCTGTAAGTGGATTTAGAACATCACTGGCAACCAGAAAGGTGCTTTCTTGCAGCCTTTTATCTAAATTGCTAAGTGATATTCTGTTTAGGTTAGCTAACGAAAGAGGAGTGGCTTTTAATTTTAGATTGTCTTGAAGAAACTCTACACCGAGTGCACTTAACATTCCAGCCCCTCCATCGGTAGTGGCTGAGCCACCCAGACAGATAATAAAGTTTCTTACACCTAAATCAAGAGCAGCCTTGATTTGTTGTCCAACACCATAGCTACTGGAGGTAAGAGGTTTTCGCAGATTTTTTTCTACTAAGGTTAAACCGATACTTGCGGCTACTTCAATAAAAGCAGTTTTACGGTCAGGGGTAAGACCAAACTTCGTTTTTATTTTTCTATGAATTGGATCGTAGCTTAAAGTGCTTTCTAAAAAACCACAGCTAGCGTCTACTAAAGCTTGTAAAGAACCTTCACCACCATCTGCTACCGGGACCTTAATAATTTTAGCTTCGGGTAAGACTCTATGGATACCTCTGGCAACAGAATTCGCTGCTTCTAATGAAGATAGACAGCCTTTATAGGAATCAATGGCAATAACAATTTTAGGAGCAGGATTGTGCATGCTAAAGCTCCTTTCTTATCTTTTCTATAAGATCAGACAAAACGAAAAAGAGTAGTTAAGATTTAACATCACCGGCTTTAATTAAGGCATATTTGGCCAGCGGAGGTCCGATTAATTCATAAATAACAGTGGCAGAAACGATAGCCGGATGAATAAAATCCCCAATCCCGGGCAGAGTTTGCTTGGCGATTAAAGCCAACCCTAAAGCAACACCTGCCTGGGGAACAAGCCCTAAGCCCAGGTATTTTCTTACATTGCTATCAGCATGAGATATTTTGGCTCCAAAGAAGCTACCAAGAATTTTGCCAATAACACGGCCAATTACATAGACAACACCAATAAATCCCAGGCTAGTGAGGGAGGAGATATTTAACGATGCTCCAGATAGCGTAAAAAAGAGTACATAAAGAGGTGTATCTAAAGCTGTTATGCGATCGACAATTGAATCAGCACGATAGGAAAGATTGGCTATGGTAGATCCTAAAGCCATATTAACCAGAAGGGGAGAAAGATTAAAATGAAGTGCTAAACCAGCGCCTAAGGTTATTAAACCCAAGGTAATAGTCTGTAGTTCAGCAGCTGTTTTAATCTTAGGTACTGCTTTAACTAAAAGTAGTCCAAGTAAAAATCCTAGTAAAAGGGCATAGACTACACCAAGGATTGATTCAAAAAAAACTACTAAAGGCATTACAGCACCAGAGCTAAGTGTCATAGAAGCAAAACCGGAGGCAATAGCAAACAAGATGACGCAAACAGGGTCATCAATGGCAACTACAGCCAGAAGTGTATCTGTAAAAACGCCTTTGGCTTTGGTTTCCCGAACTACCATAATAGTTGCTGCAGGTGCTGTGGCTGCAGCAATAGCACCAAAAAGCAGAGCTATATATAAGGGCTGTTTAAGAATAAAAAGCATACATAAAGTGACTACTACAGAAGCTCCTAGGGCCTCTAAAACAGCTATCCAGATGACACTGGCTCCTAAAGTCTTTAAGGTTTTAAGGGTAAATTGGGCTCCTATATTAAAAGCTATCAGACTAAGAGCCAAATGACTAAGAATAGTAGCAGTATTGTTCATCTCTGGGCTCATAATATTTAAAATTGAAGGCCCCATAATGATTCCGGCTATCAGATAACCAGTTACAGCCGGTAATTTAATTTTATTAACTAATTTACCTATTAGAAAACCAGCAAGAAGTAAGAGAGAACCATTTAAAACAACATTAATCTGGGACAAACACTACGGCGCTAAGAGCGCCTTCCCCCTTTCAATAAGAACTATCAGGATTGTTTAAGTTTACCAAAACCATAAGCTTTAATAACCGGAAGTATAAAGAGCATGCCGGTGCCATCTTCATCGAGGTTACCAACGACATTTTCCAGTTCTTCTTTCAGTTTATCAACATTAAAATCAACTTCGATCAAAGTATAAATTGTATAGTTGTAGTGTCTTTCACCTTGAAAAAGAGAGCGCAGATTAGCAAAGATAGATGTTTCTAACGCTAATACACGTCCCATTCCGGTACTGTTTAAAACCGTAGCTCCTTTGATACCACATTCATAAAAAGTTCGCAATACTGGTGTTAGAAGCTCAGGGTTGTCTAACACAAAGAATAAAACCTGCATCTTTTTGTGTGCGGCAATAACTGTCGCTACTCCTTTCTATTTACTTAGATCTATTATATCATCAGCTAAGAATAACGGATAAGACAAAGAGTAAAAACCATTATTTAAAATGATTGCATGCGGTTACACTTTGAAATAGAAGGAATCAGAGGCTAATTGTGGAAACAAAACCTAGCAGATTAGTTAATGGAATTTGTCTTCCAATTTGCCATAACTAATGCAATAAAGATGGAGGTGAGTTTTGTCAGGCAGAGTCTGACACTTTTAAATATGAAAGCAACCATTAGAGATGTGGCTAAAGCCGCAGGGGTATCCCCTAGTACTGTATCACGTGTACTTACAAAATCAGCTTATGTAGCTGAAGAAAAACAAGAAAAGGTTCTTGAGGCCATTGAAAAACTTAATTTTCAACCTAATGTTGTAGCTAGAAGCTTAAGATTAAAAACCAGCCGAATTATCGGTTTGTTGATACCGGATATCACTAACCCTTTTTTTCCGGAAATCGCCAAAGGTATTGAAGATGCAGCTCATAAAAATGGCTATAACATTATGCTATGTAATACTGAAAATGATGTAAAAAAAGAAATGAACTATGTGGAGTTACT
The DNA here is from genome assembly GCA_018435125.1 of Bacillota bacterium. GTDB lineage: Bacteria > Bacillota > DTU065 > DTU065 > DTU065 > JAHDNZ01. The sequence goes on from JAHDNZ010000021.1 coordinate 28,505, forward strand.
TAAAGGTAGACAAGCTGATGGTTTAATAATCGCCAAAGCAGGGGAAGAGCTTGATCATTTAAAAGATACTATTCGATCTGGAATACCGATTTCTTTTATCGACCGTCCTGTTAATTTGGATGAGGCCGATCAAATTGTCTCCAACAACCATTTAGGAATGAAGATAGCTGTTGAAAAGCTTTACGCAACCGGCCATCGTAAGATAGGTTTAGTCGCCGGCCCAAAACATTTACGCGTTGCTGACGAAAGATTTCAAGGCTTTAGAGCGGGTATGTTAGCCCAAAACCTAGCCATCAACGAAAAGTGGATTTTCCACGAGGTGTTCTCAGTTAGCGGGGGTCGCAGCGCCGGTCTTAAGCTTTTAGAGATGCCAGCTCACCCCACAGCCATGATCTGTTCTAGTGATGTTTTGGCTATAGGTTTTATTGACAGCTTATTCGAAGCAGGATTTAGTGTACCTGAATATATGTCTGTTATAGGCTTTGATGATATTAATTTTACTAAATATCTCAAACCAAAACTCACTACCATTAGGCAGGCTAAATACGAAATGGGAGCAAAAGCTTTAGAACTTCTTCTTAAACGCATTAAAAGCAAAGAAGAAAGCCCGGAAAAAATAGTTCTTGATGTGGCCTTAGAAGACAGAGAGACAGTAGCTAAACCAAGAAAGAAATAAGCTTATTTTTATCTATCTAAAATAGATTGATTTTATTGTAGGAGGAATGCTGGTGAATTTTGGCAGGAGCTTTTGGCTGTTTGAATCGTCATTTCCTATTCTTTTCCTTGTAGTCTTTTTGCTGGTGATAGGCACTTTTGTTTATGTAATTATTTCGGGTTTAGTACATTTTTTTAAAAACAAAGCAAGTCCCCAACTAGTTGTATTAGCAAGAGTAGTAGCTAAAAGAACAGAGACCGGATCTAGTCCTGGGCATACCTATTACCATGGTACAAGTCATTATCATCGCAGCCATAGTCATACCTTTACACGCTATTTTATTACTTTTGAGTTAGAAGACAAGGAAAGAATAGAATTGCAAGTTACAGGCCGCGACTATGGATTAATTGCTGAAGAAGATAAAGGGCGTCTTACTTACCAGGGGACTCGTTTTCAAGGGTTTGATCGCATTTAATTAAAGGGGGTAAGAAGTATTAATGATATCAAGAGAGGTATTAGATAAAAGAGGAATTTACTGGGAAAATCGCATCAACAAATTTTTAACAGAAACAGTACCTGAAAACCCGTTTGTTTTTGCAGGTGATTCACTGGTGGAAAGATTTCCTTTAATAAAATATTTTGACCCTCGGTTTATTAATCGTGGTATAGGTGGAGATCATGCAGATGGATTGTGGGAACGCAGAGAGCTAATGGCCTTAGAAAAAAAGCCGGTAGCTTTATTTCTAATGGTAGGAATTAATGATTTGCTTTTTAATTATAAACGCCATGATATTCCTGAGCATCAAGCTAAATTTCTTGCTTATGTAAGCGAAAAAGCTCCTAAAACTAAGCTTTATTTGCATTCGATCTGCCCGGTTAAAAGTGAAGCAACATCACCCCAAGAAATTCAAGCTGTTAATAATAAACTTAAAGATCTAGCAAACAAAACGAACGCAGAATATATAGACCTTTTTTCTCTTCTGGCTGATTCTAAAGGAGAGATCTGGCAAGAATTCACTATTGATGGAGTCCATCTTTCTGAAAGTGCTTATGATATATGGGCTAAGGAGATAAAAAAAGTTATCAGGTTAAATTAAATTTTTAAAGGAGTAATTCTGCTTGAAAAGATACATGGGGGTTTTTTTGGTTTTTTTAGCAGCTGCCTTTCTTTACAGTTACGCATTTTCGGATTATGCTAAAAAATTAAATCAAAAGCAAACTAACGAATTAGTAAGTTCAAGCGAAGCTTATAGTGTGGTGCGTAGCTTTCTTTCGGTAGCTAATAAAAAAAATGAAGAAGAAATATTAAAAAGAGTAACCAAGAGGGGCTTAGATTTAGGGCTGGACATCTTTTTAGAACCTAGCTTACAACTTGTAGAAGTAGTTGGAACACCACTTACTACCTCCAGAGAGATTTCAGCTTTAATTTTGGCTTTTGATGAACTTAAGGGTGAGTTTACTCATTTTGTTTTATTATTTATTAAAGACGAAACAGAGAATTGGTTTTTATATGGTTTATTTAGGCAGAAAGCTAAAGAAAGTTGAGGCTATAAAGACATGAAAAAGATCGAACTCCAAGAAAATGAGGTATTGGTTTTCCAAGGAGATAGTGTAACCGATTGTGGCTGCTCGAAAGAGGATGATTCTTATCTTGGTAACGGTTATGTAGGTTTAATTGCCGCTAGATTACTCTTTTGCTATCCTGAGTTAAACCTAAGAATCTACAATAAAGGCTATAGCGGAAATAGAATTTATGATATGGAAGCACGCTTTGACAAGGATTGTATTGATCTCAAACCCACAACTATTACTATTTTAATCGGTATTAATGACACCTGGAGACGTTTTGATAGCAATCTAATTTCCAAACCAAGTGAATACTATGCCTCTTATAGGAGAATTCTGGACAAATCTTTAGAAAAAAGCAAGGCCAAGCTAGTTTTAATGGATCCTTTTTTATTGCCAGATCCACCTGATAGAAAAGCCTGGCGTGAAGATCTTGAGGAGAGAATTAATATTGTGAGAAATCTAGCTAAAGAATATCAGGCAGTTTATATACCCCTAGACAGCTTGTTTTATCAAGCTTCTATTAACACCTCCTATAACTATTGGTGTTTGGACGGAGTTCACCCGACACTCGCAGGACACAGTTTAATTGCCAATGCCTGGTTGCAAAACATCGTTATTAAATCTTAGTAGACTAGGAGGTGTTAAAAATAAAGGTTATATTTCTAATTTTAGTGTTAAGTATTTTTAGTCAGGCTTTTGAGTATCAAGGTTTTTCAAACTGGACTATATTTCAAAGTAACCTTAAACAAACCTCGGAAAAGCTGGTCCTTTCTAAAAATGATTATACCTACGCTCAGCTAGGAGAAAAGAACTGGCAAGATTACGAATTGAAAATAAAATTAAAACCGTTAAGCTATGGTAAAAATGGAGTTCTGCGTTTGTTTTTCAGACAGGAGTATCCCTGGAATAGTTATTCCCTAGATATTACAGCTAAAAAAATCGAGCTTACTCGTTACGATGGCATCTGGGATAAAAATAAAGTTCTGGCCCAATCAGAAGGAATTAAAGCCGGAGAAGAAGTAGAATTAACCTTAATGGTTAAAGAAGAAAATTTTACAGTTTACCTTGATCAGGAATTAGTTATTTCGACTTCAAGCATTAAATATAAAAATGGCATGATAACATTGTTCGCTGAAAACGTTGCTTTTCAGGCTAGCGATTTTTCGATTGTGGGGACCATCAGCAGTGAGATTAAAAGCGATCCCGGGTATTTTCCTAAAGGAGACACCCGTGGCGGTGGAGTAGAGCATATGGTTCTAATATATGGAAACTCAGGTAGCAAATGGACTCACCTAGATGCCTACCCTTATGTTGGATATTTAACTCCTCTGGAAGAAGCCAACTATCAGATTATCTATGAAGACTATTTATTTGATAGTTTTCTATTCTTAGCTCTTAAGGCTCCTGATGGTTATGCTTTTGATTCACCAAGTAGAGGAGAACCTGCGACCAAAACCGAGTGGCAGTGGTATATAGATAGTTTATTTACGGAAAATGAACAGCTTAACGCCTTTGATAAAGCTTTTGAGCTTGTTAATCAACAGTTAGGTGCAAATAGAAAAGCCAAGATCTATATTATGATTCCGTGTCCCATGCCAGAGACAAAAAATTTCGGAGCAGTGGATAAAGAGGGTAATCTATCGTTTAACCACTCTGATCCGACTAAAAATAAGAACCATCGTTTCAAAGCTGTAACATGGTATATTGATCAGGTCTTAGAACGTTTTGAAAAACTTCAACCTAAAAATTTGGAACTAGTTGGTTTTTATTGGTTAGAGGAAAGCATCAACAAACAGGTCTCGGGTGGCAAAGAGCTCTTACTTGAAATTTCTGACTATCTCCACCAAAAGGATTTAAAATTTTCCTGGATTCCCTATTTTAGTGTAGCTGAACATCGAGATTATCAGGATTACGGTTTTGATCTTTGCATCTATCAGCCAAACTATATGTTCAACAGCGAGTTGCCTCTAAGCAGGCTGGTAACTACAGCCAAAGAGGCTTATCAGTATAACTTGGGAGTTGAGATCGAAGCTAGCGATTCTATTTTAGGTTCGATGAGTAGCCGAGAACGTTTCTATGATTATCTTAGAGCGGGTAGATCATTTAATTTTATGACTGATGCAACATTAGCTTATTATCAAGGGAAGAATGTTTTCGGAGCGGCTGCGTTAAGTAGTTTTCCGGAAATTAGGGATATCTATGATAATCTTTACAAATTTATCAAAGGGGAATTTGAAGAACCTCTTGAAAAACGAAGATAAAAAAGCAGGTCTATTAGACCTGTTTTTTAGTTACTTAAGCTTAAAAAGAGTCAAGGCTTTTCCAGTTTCTTAGTATAGCTAAGGAAGATAATAAAAGGTATCTGTATCTAGTTTATTTGTTGGTTAAAAGCTGTTCTAACCATTTTAAGTTAAATGCTAATACTTCCTTATAACAACTTTCATTATGAGTTTCATGTAAAAGACCAGGCCAGCTTTTAAATGTGCAGTGGGGGACTTTTTTAGCAAATTCTTTACTTGCTTTATATGAAGTTATGGGATCGTCAGTACCATGAACTAATAAAAGCGGTAGGGGAAAATAAGGGGCATTGGCTTTGGCAAAATCAGCTGCCTTATTAATTTCTTTAAAAAGTCCCACGGAGAGATAATCATGTACCAGTTCGTCGTTAATATATTTTGTAACTACTGTTTTATCTCTGGAAAGTCCCGCTGCGTCAAGACCGGTTTTGATAACAATTCCCGGAAAAAACAAAGCTTCGATATTGGCGAGTATTTCTTGAATTAAGCTCGGGGGCTTAGCCAGACTAAGCCAAGGACTAGTGGCAATAACACCTCTAAAGGGGGATTTCCTTCTTAAGGCGTAATTTAAGACCAGATTGCCACCTAGGCTATGACCATAAAGAAAACTTATTTGATTGCGACTTAAGAGTTGGCTTTCACTAAATAAGAGGTCGATATCTTTTAGGAGGGCTTCATAACTAATTGCATGTCCGCGTTTTCCTTCTGAAAGACCATGGCCTCTTAGATCAAACGCAATTACCGAAAAATCATGTTGGTTAAAAAAGCTGGCTACATGATCATAACGACCCGCATGCTCTCCTAGGCCATGCACCAGATAGATAGTGGCCCTGGGTTTAAAAGCAGGCCAGTAGTGGTAGTAGATGCGAGTGCTATCAAAACCTTGCCAATAGCCATTAGGCATAGATATACCCCCTAGCGCCATATTTTCAAGAAGTTGTTTATTTAAAAGGGGAACAATTAATGAGTCCCCCTTAAAGAGTAAATTATTTATTCAGCTAAAGCAGCTTCTTTTTGAGTGTTTTGAAAAATGTAGATTTTGGCTATTCGTTGGACGGCAATAAAAGAGCTGGCCAAAGACTCGTGCTCTAAAGTTTTTAATAAACGGTCATTTTTTAATTGTTTAAGCTGAGAAAGGGTTTGGGTTACCAAATCTTGAAGTTTGACAGCATTTTCAAGGCTTTCTTCCCAGGTTAAAACAACTTTAGCAGTATTTGCAATATCAGCTGCCATATCATTTAGACCGGCTCTTATTAGTTTATTAGCTCCTTCGTCTAGCAAAATTGCAGCTGCTGTAAAGGGTTTACGCATTGGCATAACAGAGGCATTTCTAAACAGTCCGTCCTTGGCATCGGTGTACTTTTCTTTCCAAAAACTAATATTGGAAAAAAGCGCTACACCTGTGCTGCCTACAGATCGAGTGGCTTTAATCTGTCCCATATTGTTAAAGCGATCATTTACGTATAAACCAAGACCAGGGTAGACCCAAGTTTTATCAGCAACAATATCCAATCCTTTTTGTGCATTAGCTTTAAAACCGGGAGTATCATTTCTGTAATCCATCGTCATTACAAAATCTAAATATCCCTTATCGATCCAGAGTTTCCAGTCTTGCATGACATTTTTACGCGAGTGTTGTGGGTCAGGGACCACTGCGGCGGAAAGCAAGGCCTCAGGTTTTAAGGTTTTTAAAAGATGTCGGACTTCCTTAACAAATGAAGTAACATTGTTTTCCCGCCAGGAATTAAATTCAAGCCAAGCTGAAGAGCCAACGGTGATGTTTTCTAGCTTCAGACCTGTTTGTTGATAAAGGGCTGCTTTAGAGAATTCTGAATAACCAAAATGGCCAATACCATCTTCGTTATAGCGAATATAATCTATATGCAGACCATCAATCCCATAGTTTACAATGAGTTCTTGAAAAAGATCCAAAAGATACTGACGCGCATCTGGGTGAGAAGCATTGATCCAGGCTGTACCATATTCCCAATTGGAAAAAGCACGACCATTTTCATCTAGTTCAACCCATTCAGGGTGGCTTTCAAGAATGGGGCCAAATTTGTGCCAGTAACCGCCACAAAAAACCCACACCCAAGGATGGACTTCAATACCAAGTTTATGTGCTTCGTCGATAACAACCTCAAGTGGATCAAAACCAAGCTCTTGGTATTTTGAATTTTGGTAGCCGATATTAGAGCGATATAAAGTGGTTCCATTATAGATAGTTTCAGGGAAAATGATGTTGATATTCGCCTGGGACAGTTTTTGGACAATACCTCTAAAATCTGCTTCCGTCTTTGCTGCTTCAAAGCTTTGATAATCTATCCATACAGCTCTTGTTTCAGCATCCCTGGTAGTTAAAAGACTTGGCAACATTTGATTGGTTAATTCTTTTAGGAGTTTAAGATACGGCCCTATTTTATGGCCTAGGTTTTTTTCTACAGCAAAGTTAATAGCTTTGTAGACCTCGGCGGCATTAAGAGCAGCTTCTTTGGCCTCGGGTGAAATATCTTCAAATGAACGTTCTATGTTTTTAAATTCTCTTTCAATTGTTTTATACCATACTTTAGCTTCATCGATAATTGGTTTTATCTCGCTAATATCCAAAGTGATATAGCCTCCTAATGACTGTTCGCCTAAAATACCAGTCAGATAGTCTACTAAAGCTAAACTAAAAGCTTCAGAGGGCTTTTGCTTAAAAAGGTTTTCGGCAAAATAGAGAGTGGAATCGGTAGCGACAACAGCTGCCATATCATCAAAGCAGTTACCGTTTTGATAGAATTTAGCCAAAACTTTAGTTTTGCTTTGAGCTTTTACCATACAAGCTTCACTACTTATAAATAGTTCGTCAGCTAGCTCACTGGAGAAATCCGGCAAAAATCCGGTGGTTAGCATATTCTCAGGGGTAAAGGCAGCTAAAGAGATCCCCAAAAGCTCACCTAAAGCAAAATCTAAACCCAATTCACCGGCTTCATTTCTTAAAGAGGTATCATATGTGGCTATAAGATAGCCACCGTTTTTAACATAATCTTGATAGGCATCTATTTCAGCTTGACTCATGCAACTTTCGCCAAGTAAAAAAACGGCCTTGTAGTAGTCAAGAGCACCATCAAGTACATCACTAGTGGATAAAGAATCAACCAGAATATAGTTATCGATAAAACTCGAGATCAGATTATCACGAAGATTATTCGTTCCCTCACCATCTAAAGAAATAATTTGAGGACTAGAGATCACAGCTAGACCATTTTTAAGGTTAAGACAGTAACCTATAGAAGAACAAAGAAAGACAAAGATTAAACCAAGTAAGAATCTATTAGGTTTAAAAAAAGGCTTCAAAATATAATACCCCCTATCTAAAATATAGCATTAGTAGAGCTTTATACTAAAAAAACCAAAATCCTTCTCTGAGTGCTTTAGTTATCGATTTTAACAAAGATTTACTTACAAGCAGGAAAAAAGCAAGTTAAGGATAATTGTAATAAAGCAATCGATTTCACACAAGGAGGATTCTTAATGCGAACAAAACCGCTTTTATTATTACTAATTTGCTTATTACCTATAGTAAGTGTTAAAGGAGAAAAAGCAGACACTTGGCCAATTGCAGATGGAACTTTTATTCAAGAAAGTTTAGCTAAAACCTGGGATGCCAAAACCTGGTCTAAAGAAATGAATTACCTAAAAGAGCTTGGCATGAACTATGTTATCTTTGCTCCTACCGCCGAGGGAGAAGGAGAGAGTCAGAATCTAAAAACTCTCTATCCAACCAAGCAGGAGGGGTGGTATCCAAAGTATCCTGATTTGGATTTGGTGGACACCATTTTAAAAGAAGCCCAAAAAGCTGGACTTAAGGTTATTTTAGGTATGAACTTTAACGATCTTTGGTGGAAAATCGGTGGGTCTAATTCAAAATGGCTACATCAACAAATGGAATTAGGCAATAAAGTCGCTGGCGAATTATATAGTAACTATTATAAAACCTACAAGGATACTTTTGTTGGCTGGTATTTTGTCTGGGAGATCGATAATATTACTTTTGCAACTAAAAAGGCCGAGCAGTCTCTGATAGAGGCGCTAAACATTCAACTTGATTATCTAAATGAGCTAGATCCCGATCTGTTTTTTATGTTCTGTCCCTTTATGAACTATAGGTTAGGTACCAAAGAAGCCTATCGTGATTTCTGGATTCGCCTGTTTGCAGAGGTGCATTTACGTCAGGGAGATATATTTGCACCGATGGACTGTGTTGGAGCAGGAGGTTTAAACCTGGACAATTTTAGCGCCTGGTTTAAAGAGTTGCGCAAAGCAGTAGATACCAAACCCGGCTTACTGTTTTGGTCTGACACGGAAGTATTTGATCAAAGAGATTGGACTTCGGTACCAATTGGTAAGTTTGTTCAGCAGATGGAGGGCGTTGCGCCTTATGTAGATAACATAATTACTTTTGCCTATTCACATTATTATAGTCCTAATGTCACTGAAAGTGGTTTCCATGATACCTATCTGGAATATGTCAAGACAGGGAAAATAGAAAAAAAGGAACCTGAAGCGCCGTATGATTTACAAATGTTTGCTATGCCCGATGGATCCAATTATTTAATGTGGCAAGAAGGTGAGGATAATCTGGGGATAGCTGGATATATTGTCTATCGTGAAGGAAGGCAAATTGGCAGAACCCAGGTAGCCAGAATCGGTGCCCAAAGCGGTATGATAAAAGCCTATAAAGAAATTGCTCGACTAGTTAAGGGCAGGACTTACAAATATACCGTTAGAGCCTATGATTATACTGGCAACCTGTCTACAGAGAGTGCAGTTTACGAATATACAGTTGAATAAAAAAACCTGCTGAAAGGTGACGCGTATAAAGGTTAAATTCCTTGAAAAATTCGGCATAGTCGGAGAAATATCGGCTATGCCGTTTATTCTTGGGTTTTTTATTTCCTCACCAGTGACAGGAGTGTTCAGCATTGAAGGTTTTTTCTTTTACGAAGTCAAGGAAAGACTGCAGTTCAGCAGCACATATTTTGTAGCTGTACTTTCTTTTTCATCGGTAGCAGTCAGCTTTATGACACCTCGATGGTGGATATTCTTCTGTTGAACTTTGGCAAGAGGCTAAATCTAAGAACATTGACTTAATGTTTACTGATATGACAGGGATAAATCCGCTCTCAACAAACTACCACTGGTATTCAATGTTGATATTAAAAATAAGATGACTTTGAATTTTCCTGCCGGAAACAAACCTCTGTATTGTTCTTTTAGCAAAGGTTCCTACTCTACAAGATTTGATCTTCACATTTGCCAAGCGTGTCCTTTAGCTCTTAAATGTCCGGCAAAACAAAAAAAGCAGTATAGCAAACTAAACTTTAGTGAAAAATCTTATCTGGCTTCATTAATTAGAATGAAGTGTTTAAACCCTGAAAAACTGGCATAGAATCTTTCAGTTCGAGCTGGTATCGAAGGCACTATATCTGGAGTTCTATTGATAAACAGGTGCAAGTTACCAACTGCTATGCCAAAATCGCTATACATTGAATTCCTGAGATGATTGAAACGGTTATCTTGCTGAAATAGAATTTGGCAGTTAAGATAGGATAAAGCTTTCGCGGGGAAATGTTAAATAGACTCACATAGTTAAGGTGTATTTCTCAATTATAAAAAAAGATAATTATTTTCTAACCTTTTTTGTTTCGTGTCACTATATAAGTGAAAAGGAAAAACCGGCCGGTGATTTCCTTGGAAGGAGGTGCTACCTATGGATGAAATCAACAGACTTTTTGATCGCATTGCGGATGATTATTCGCTGATACTTCTGAATTGGGCTTATAAAAAGCTTGGCGACAGTGACAAAGCGGAAGAATTAACGCAGGAGGTTCTTCTTCAAGTATTCTCTGCGATTAGCAAGAATTCTTCTGACGGTATACCTATTGAAAAATTGGATAACTTTGTATGGAAAATTGCTTATTATTCATGGTGTCACTATTTGCGGCAAAACGAACATTATAAATTGTGTGTTCCAGCAGATGAATTAAAGCTTGCAGATGACAGGGATTTCATAGTTGATTTTGTAGAGAGCGAATATCAAAAACAACTTATTTATCGTATACGCGATAAAATAGTACGTCTCAATTATCTACAACGTGAGATTATGATTTCTTTTTATATTGATAACGCTTCTCTGGAGCAAATTGCAATGCACTATAACATCAGTGTAGCAACTGTAAAATGGCACCTCTTTGACACAAGAAAGAAAATAAAAAAGGAGGTTATCGCTATGGAGAATAGTAATTTGGTTTATCGCCCTCGAAGACTGCACTTGGGCATTAACGGTCAGGCTTCCCCAACCTTAGACACTAAGTTTATTGAAAACAGTCTTACAAAGCAAAATATCTGCGTTGCATGTTATCTGCAACCAAAGACGCTCAACGAACTCACAGATATTTTGGGAATACCCAAAGCCTATATTGAGAACGATATCGAGTGGCTTCTGCAAAGAGAATTCCTAATCAAATCAAAGTCTGGTTATTCTACTTTCTTTATGATTGAAACGGCTGATGACGAACAAAAAAAATATGCAATCTATATGAAGCATAAGGATGAGCTTTCAGATGTTATTATTAATGAACTGATAGCTGCAGAAGATAAAATCAGAAGCATTGGATTTTATGGTAGTGATCAGCCCTTGGATAAAATGCTCTGGCTACTCATCTACAGGTTTTGTAATTACCAGCGTATCCCGTATGCTACAAATGATGCTCCTATCCGCTCAGATGGCGGCAAATATTTTCCACTAGGATTTGATCGCACAGATTTTGAGAAAGTCGATAGATCCATTGATACAACTGGATGGGCATATAACGGTAGCATGTGTAGCGACAATTTTTGGTGGTTCGGTCTGTATAATTTCGGTGAATCCGAAATAGAAGAGATGATGGATGAATATACATCTGAATGGAAACAGCTCCATGAAATACTCTGTAGTCTTATTTATTCGGACTACGACATTTCCGTATTTAACGAGAATCAAAAATTTAATCTTTCAAAACTTGTTCAAAAAGGTTTTGTGACCATCTACGGTAAAAAGGCATTGCCCAATTTCTATATTTTTACATCGGAGCAATATAAACAGTTAGAAGAATTTGTATTTGCACCAATTGCACGGAAGCTCGAAGACGAAATTGTTTTATTAACTAACGACCTTGCGGAATTATGTAAAATGAAAGTGCCGGCACAGCTTAAAAATTATTATAATCTGTTCATGCATATGGCGCTTTGCGACATTGGATATCTGACAACCATATTTGCGTTTAATGAGGATAAACTTTATAAACCCAGAGATAATCATGATGGTGAGTTTTTGACTCTGATGTATATCAAGAGATAATATTTTCATCACCTGGACTGGCTTTCACCAGTCCGGGTGCAGTTAACATTTTATAATTATATGGGAAACGAAAAAAAAACATATTTCGGATGAAGAACAATGAAAGCTTTAACCTGAATTATTTCTATTTAAAAAGAGCTGAAAGTGAGATTAATGAAAAACTTGCCTGCGTGCGCTTTATCGTATTAAAGCAAGCGTATAATATAGTTCTTGAACCTTGCGACGGATTCTTCTTTCAACACACGTCCTCCGATGTCCAGAAGTCCTCGGCTGCCACCAAGAGTTCTTGGGTTAGGATGTCGAACAGCAGGGCGGAGCTCGTCGAAGATGACACCGTTCGCGTTGAGGCTGTGCTTTTTATACGATTCCGACGACTGTACCTAATTGATGTTGTCTAGCCATGGGAAGGTCAGGTGGAAGTTATCGATTAAAGAAGCCAAGTGGAGATCTGCAGTTTGTTCTAGAGGTGTATAATATTGATGACAACCTGCGTTTGCTAACCATCAGTGACCTAAGGAAACTTAAATATTATTTTGACCGTTCGGGAATTGTCTAAGAGAACAATTCAGGCCTAGAACACCTTTATGTGACTACAATCCCATACCATCACTTCGATTCAAAAACCTCTGAAGAAATAGACATTCACGAGGTTTTTTCTGATATGTGTTAAAATGGCGTTGATAAACTATACCCCTGCGGGTACTATTAAAGAATGAAAACGTATTAGGAATACTTACCATATGTGGCTAGCAAAAAGAGGTCGGATTTACTTGGCATTTATAAGTCCGCATGGCTATCACACAAGCAGAGAATGAGTATTGCTAATAATCAACATGCGGTTTTGTTAAAAGAAATCAACAAGCTGATCAGTGTCTGCAATTTGGCAGTATGCAGTGATACAGCGGAAATCGGCTAGATTCTTCACTGTGATTACTGGAAACAAGGCTATGACACCGAAATGGGCAAAGCACTGTTTGATTTTGGCTTGGGGGAAGTTAATCTACACCGAAATATAACCTATTGCGATACTGAAAACTACGGTTCTTATCGTATGATGGAGAAGATTGGTATACGCTGGAAGGGCTGTTTATCGAAGGCAGACCTGCTAACAAGAAGTCTGAAAAAAGTATAACGATGAATACATATGCTATACTCAAACACGAATGAGCACAAAAAGAATCGTTTATTTTAACGCATTACCGTGCAAGTTTGATGGCTTTATTGATTTGCTAGAGTTGACAGACGGAAATATTGGCAAAAAAAAATAAAAATTCGCTAATTATTATGGAAATAGTTGACACATTGTTGTCAGGTTTGATAGAGTAAAATATCTTGTGTAAATAAGAGAGAAGTCCTTTAAATTCGGGTATAAGTTTTTTGAGCAAAACCAAACCCCGAAGGAGGACCTCTCTATGTTTAATGATACCCAAAAACTTAAAGAAATCCTATACTCAAATATAAGTTTAGAAGAATTTTTGTTATCAATGATCAAAGATATGATGGAAACTCTGATGAAAGCTGAGCTTACTGAGTTATTAAAATATGAGAAATACTCGCAAGAAGGCCATAACTCAGGCAATTCGCGTAACAGTTCTTATAAGAGCTCCTACGAAACCAAATATTGAAATATTGATTTCAAGGATGAGAAAACATATGAATAAAACTGACTTTTCAAAAATTACTCCCTGTGGCGGTTGCTGCGACGATTGCGGTTATAAGAAAAGCGGAGAATGCAAGGGATGCCGTGAAGCAGAAGGCAAATGCGTTAAGCTGTGGTCAAATGGTTGTACAATTTATAAATGCTGTAAAAAGCATAACGCATATTTCTGCGGTGTTTGCAATGAATTCCCCTGTGAAGGGATTGCGAATAAAATCTCCGAGTGGGACAAAGATGGAATTGATAAGCTGATAAAACTTAAATATGAATATCGTGGTGAATAATAGGACGGGATCAAAGTGAATGATGAAATAATAAATTGGCTTCTTGAAGATGATAACCCTGCTGTAAAATACCGCACACAAACTGAACTGTCGGGGCAATCTGCGGATAAAACAGAAATTATAGAATGGATTTTCAGCAAGATGCCTCAAAACTGGTATGAAACAAATGGGCTTTGGTATCGCTATTATGTGACTGCAATTAGTGAGTGTGGTTTGTCAGGTGAAGATATACAGATCGAATATTTGCTGAAGGCATTTGAAGAACTTGAAACAATGTTTGATTGTAACTGTGGTGATTTTATGCTACTGCGTGCACTAGTAAAGCTGGGTTGTTATGATAACGAAACCGTGAAAAACAGCATAACTAGAGCAGATAAATGCATATTACCGGATGGCGGATTTCTATGTCAACATAGAATTACTAAGTTGAAATATACTCCGAAAAGCTGTTATAAAGCGAATCTGCACGCCTTACTTCTTGCCGCTGAGTGTAAGAAGAAAAACATTGAATGTCTGTATGCGGATAAGCTCATACGATATTTTAAGAAGCGAAATATATTTTATCGAACAGACAACACGAATGTTCTTGTTCTGAACGCCCGTCCGGGATGGCGTACGATAGATACTTTTTATCCGTTTGAAGTCATGCGGGTCGGATTGCAAAATGTAGTCGAAGCTTTTTCTGCGCTTGGTTACGGTAACGAGTCATGGCTTGCAGAGGCTTGGACTATGTTAAATAGTTTCAAGGATGATTATTCAAAAGTATTGCTAAAAGGAACCTTGACGAAATCTTATCTGCCTAAAGAACGTGTTGGAAAGGCAAGTAAATGGGCTACTTTTTATACTTTACTTGCGGAAAAGGAGCGTAACCATGCCAAAAAATGATAATGTAAAATCCATACGTCTTTAGGAGAGCATGAGGAATATCATCAGCAACAAAGCTGCAGACAGGATGGCTGGAAAATTATATCGGTCAAAATCAGCTGACTTCAAGCGGAAGTTCAAGTAGGCGAGTGACGTTTGCAGCTATCTTGAAAGCAATTTTGATGATGAGCAGATAAAGCAAATCTGTATGGGTAGCTCCTGTACCCCTCCGCCAAAATATATAGATGCTGTCAAGAAACTGTATCAAGATTCAGAAAGCCTTGACTAATTCTGTGAAATGTATAATACAGCATATTCGGGCAAACACAGCATTTTGGTACGAGGGCGAGGTGATGTTCTTCTCGTATCCGTCTTGTTATTGTGATTGCGTTTAACGTATTGACGGTCAGGTTTCAAAAACATGGTGTCTTTGCTTACTCGGCTACACCAAAAAGCTGTTTGACACAGTGTTTGATTACAATACCGAAGTTGAGCTTATCGAAAGTCTCAAAACAGGCGGTAACCGTTGTATTATGAAAATTACGAGGAAATAATCACGCACTTTGGCAATGTACACCCCGGAGTTGCTCGAAAAGACTCTGAGGTCAAAGCGTAAAAGGTGCATGATCGGCACAGGTTCTATGCGTGATCCTTATTGGCACTGTGAAAAAAAGTCCGGACTGATACGAAAATGCCTTGAAATCATAAATAGATATGGTTTCGGCGCGACAATGATCACTAAGTCAAACCGTTTTTTGTGTGATCTGGCACTAAGTCACAGCAAAGGAGACCACCCATTACAAGCAATTAAGCTTGAACATGACTGGTCTCCTTTACACCGCTTGAGGGCTGTCATTTAAAAAACTTACTTGTTATTATAAATCCCTAAGTTGCACTTTCAAATGGATGGCTTTTTTTAGATCTTCTGCACATGTAGTAAGGTTAATATCCCACAGCCAATCTTGAAAGAGACCCTATAACCAGTGGGTTTCTTCTTTTTTGGATTGCACGACTAAAGTAATAAAAACCAAGGAAGTGCGAAGCGTTAAGGACGGCAGGGTGAGAGAGGAAGGTATTAACTACTAAAAAGCTTCCTAACCAACCAGTGTACCAAAAGCTAATTATTACAATTAAGAAACTATTAAAAAGTCACCTCTAAGTTGCTTTGCCAGTTTTGGGCTTCTAAATAAAACTCAGCAACTTTCTCGGGTTTAATATTTAATAACTCGCATTGTCTAAGGACATTTTCCCATTTTTCAGCCTCGTAGTTTTCAACGAGCATTAAAAGATCGAGTAATTGTGAAGGTTCTCTAAGATAGGCTTTTTTAATTGCCATCGAGACTGGAAGGCGATTAACTATCTGCTGGAAAGAGGTATTTAGTAGTCTATCTAGCAATGAAAAAAGTCCTAAAAAATAAAATTCGCTATGTGAAGAGGCTAGTTTGGCCTCTAAACCTAAAAGCTCAGTAAATCTACCGCGGATAACTGATCTCTTGCGCAGATTAAGAGACTGATTATCAGAATCATAATTATTACACAGGTTAAACCAACATTTAGCTTCAGCATGACTAATTTGACTTAAGGCTTGTTTAATACTCAAAGAGAGTCGCGGAAGATGCTTTTTAGATTCAGAAAGTTTCAGTATTTTTAGGGTTAAGGCGATATCTTTTTTGATTATAGCTTCAAGTTTATCAATTTGATATTGCTTTTGCTTTAAAACCTTTTCAAAAGCTGCCAAAACTGATTTATCAGGTTTAAGATCAAAACTTGTAAGAATAACCGGTCGGCTTAAATAAAAGCCTTGAAATAAAGAAAATGCTTCATTATATACTTCTTGAAACAGTTCTTTACTTTCAATTTTTTCGGCAAGTATAAGGGGTTTTGGCTCTTTTAACAGGCTATAAAAACTAGTAAAGTCTGGCAGGGGAGAGTTTAGACAATCAATCTTGATTATATCGGCTAACTCAAGAAGCGAAGTCTGTTTCGGATTATAGACAAAATCGTCTAAAGCAAAACGGTAGCCTTTCTTTTTTAACTTTTTGCATATAGCTATAAAATCATCGTCTAGCTGGCAATTTTCCAATAATTCTATGATGATTAATTCTGGAGGAAGATATTCGATAATACCGCTTTTAATAATGTTGGGAGTAAAATTAATAAAAGCAAGCTTACCGTTTGTTAGATTTTCAAAACCCAGAGAAAGGTATGAATTAATAAGTAACAAACCTGTAGCTTTATCAGGATTTTTTTCAGTGTAATAGTCTGAAAAAAAGGAGCGGTAAAGCAGTTCATATCCATAAATATTACCAAAACAGTCATAAATTGCTTGACGAGCAATAAATGTATCCATAACTTTACCCTCCTCGAGATAGTCTATTAAGGATAAGCTTATACATTAATAGTAATAAACCTTTTTACACAAAGTAATTTTATATGAAAGTAACATCTGAAGAATTTAAAAAGACTTATTTTTAAAAAATCTAAGTCAAAAAAATATAGGACATTAAAAGCCTATCGTTAAGGACGTTAGTACAATTTATTCCGGGATGCTAATATTATTTAGTTCAAGATCAGACAGAGGGTAGAGGATAAAAGTAGCTTTAATTCTTTTAATCAAGCCTAAAATATAGTATAATTTAATTTTGAGACAGGTTCGTAGAACCTTTCAGGGAAGGAATTGGTGAAACAATGAGTATCAGAGATATTAACAATCTCCGCAATGTAGCTATTATTGCACATGTTGACCATGGTAAAACTACTTTAGTCGATGGACTATTAAAGCAAGCTGGTACCTTTAGAAAAAATGAGATGGTAATGGATAGAGTTTTAGATTCAAATGTTCTAGAACGTGAGCGAGGTATTACCATCTTGTCAAAAAACACATCGGTATTTTATGAAGATCTAAAGATCAACATTGTTGATACACCAGGTCATGCTGATTTTGGTGGTGAAGTTGAACGTGTTTTACGTATGGTCGAGGGAGCTCTTTTATTAGTAGATGCTTTTGAAGGACCAATGGCACAAACCAAGTTTGTTTTGAGAAAAGCTTTAGAAGCCAAGTTAAAGATAATTGTGGTAATCAATAAAATGGATAGACCAGATGCAAGACCTGCTGATGTTTTGGACGAAGTTTTGGATCTTTTTATTGAATTAGAAGCATCAGATCAACAGTTGGATTTTCCTGTAATATACACTTCAGCCAGAGAAGGACGCTCTAGTTTAGCACCTGATTCACCAGGTGAAGATATGCGTCCCCTCTTGGAAATGATTAATAAAGAAATACCTGCACCAAGTGGAGATATTGAAGCACCTTTACAGTTTCAAATAACTACTCTTGATTACGACGATTATGTTGGACGTATTGGTATTGGCAGAATCCAAAATGGTATTCTTAAAGCCGGACAGACTATTGGTCTATTTAAACGGGATGGATCCCTGGAGACGACTCGTATCGGTAAGCTCTGGACCTATGAAGGGCTTAGAAAAGTGGAGATGGATGAAGTTGGCCCCGGGGATATTATCGCTCTTTCGGGTCTTGGTAGTGTAGAAATAGGTGAGACTGTCACCGAAGTTGATAATCCAAAACCCCTCCCACTTTTAAGAATTGATGAACCAACTATGAGTATGACCTTTACAGTCAACGATAGTCCGTTTGCCGGGCGTGAAGGGAAATATGTTACCTCAAGACACTTAAGAGAACGCCTTTATAAAGAAGCCGAAACCAATGTCAGTCTCAAAGTAGAGGATACAGATTCGGCTGATTCATTTAAAGTTTCAGGCCGTGGTGAATTACACCTAGGTATTTTAATTGAAACAATGAGACGAGAAGGATATGAACTAGCAGTTTCAAAACCAAAACCTATCTTAAAAGAGATAAACGGTCAAAGATACGAACCTTTTGAAAGACTTTTTATTAATCTACCTGAAGTTTATGCAGGGAAGGTTATAGAGAATTTAGGTACTCGTAAGGCGGAGATGCTGACTATGCAGCCAGCTGGCATTACTAATGTACGGTTAGAGTTTCTAATTCCTGCCAGAGGGTTAATTGGATTTAGGACTGAATTTCTTACTCTGACCAAAGGCGAAGGAATCATGCATCATATGTTTGAAGAGTATGGTCCTTATAAAGGCGAAATTAACCAAAGAACATCCGGTGCGCTCATTGCTTTTGAAACAGGAGAAGCAACAGGATATGCATTAGATGCAATTCAAGATCGTGGTGAGCTTTTTGTTGAACCGGGTACTAAGGTATATGCCGGAATGATTGTGGGAGAACACAATAAAGATAGTGATATCGATATCAATGTCTGTAAAAAGAAACATTTAACTAATATGAGAGCTGCGGGATCAGATGATGCTATAAAGTTGTCTCCTCCCAGGTTATTTAGCCTAGAACAGGCTATGGAATATATCGAAGATGATGAACTCGTTGAAGTAACGCCTCAGTCATTACGTATGCGTAAAAAGCTACTCGATCGACAGCAAAGAGCTAAATCTTTAAAGAAACCACTTGACGAATAAAGCCTGAATAAGCAGGACCATCTAAGGTTAACCTACTTTTGACTGCGTATTGATTTAGTCAAGGAGGTTAATTTAATGAGCAATGTAATTGGAACTTATGCAGATCGTTTTCAGGCAGAAAGAGCAATAGATGAACTAAAACAAATTGGCTTTTCGGATCAGGAAGTATCTCTGATTGCAAAAGAGGAAAAAGCACGTGCAGAAGATGGTGAAAATGCAGGCGAAGACTCCATGGGTATTTCCGGAGGGGTTATGACCGGAGGTGCTATCGGCGGAATGGCCGGTCTTTTGGCTGGAGCGGGACTTTTGGCTATACCGGGAATCGGTCCAATTGTAGCTTTAGGTCCTCTGGCAGCTACACTTGGTGGGGCAGCAACTGGAGGAGTAGCAGGCGGCCTTGTAGATCTTGGCATTCCTCAAGAAAGAGGTTCCTACTATGAAAATGAAGTTAAAAGCGGCCGCTTTCTAGCAGTTGTTCAAACAGATGAAGAACGTGCTTCACAAGCAGCAGATAGCATGAGAAAAACGGGAGCAAACGATGTCGAGGTGCATTAAAACCGGGATAACCCCGGTTTTTTTGTGGGTTTTTATAAGTAAAACATAAAGGACTTTAAGCCAACAAAAATAAAGAGATAAGTAGAAGCAATATTTAAGAAGGTAAAAACCCTAAATAAAAAAGCCAGAGAGTACTATAAGATAACTAAAGGTTAAAGATGAAATATATATGACCAACTAGTCACATATACACTAGCTATATTATTTAGACCATGCTTTATATATAAACAATTCATTGTAACCTATGTAAAATTATTAAAAGCAGCTATCGGCTAAAAACATTAAAAATAGCATGGCTAAGTAATTGTTTTTGCATATTATTCAGTTATTAGTGTCAAGACAATTAGCCGAGTATTTGTTATATTGGAAGTAATGGAGAGAATTCAAGGGGGTGAAAAGGTTGTACGATCCGTGTGCAAGAATTAGTGTAGTCAAAGACACAAAAACTCAAAACCCTGTAGAGAGTGCTAGAGCGTTAAGGCCAATAGGAAAAGAACCGTTTTTACTACCAGAGGAGTTTCCCTTTGGCATTGCCCATTTTTATTATACTTCGTATTACCAGATGCAACCCCATAAACATTCAGAACTCGAGATAATATATAGTGTTAGTGGTCGAGGTTATCTGTTTGCAGAAAATGAAATTTTACTCTTAAAACCAGGTGATATTGCCATTACCAATAGTGAAGAAGTTCATAAAGTGATGCCCGATCCTAAACAGCCCGGTTCACTTATTGTGATAATGTTTAAAACTAAGATTCTGGAATATTTAGACAACAATCAGGAACTTTGTGCTATCTTTTATAATAAAGATCTTAAGCGTAGGCTAAAATTAGAAGCTGAAGAAAAAGAGATAGTCACAGCAATTCTAGATGATCTACTTTTAGAGTATGAACAGGAGAACTTATTTTATAAAGAAAAGATAACTGCGCGGTTAACAGAACTTTTAGTTATACTGCATCGGCTTTATCGCATGCAAAGAAGAGAAGAACAAGCAGATGATGGTATCGGAGAAAGAGTTAATGAGGTTATTGAGTATATTGAAAGCAATCTGCAGGAAAAGATTATGGTAAAAGATATAGCTGAGCACATTCATCTTAGCGCTTCCCATTTAAGTTCGCTTTTTAAGCAAAAAACCGGTCTGACAATTTACAATTTTATTATTTCCAAACGTTTAATATTAGCTCGAAAACTACTGGTGGAGACAGATAAACCAGTAGATCTAATTGCTGAGGAATGTGGGTTTAATGATGTCTCGAGCTTTATCCGCTGTTTTAGAGAACGTGTTGGTACAACACCAGGCCAGTATCGACGCGCTTCTAGATAATAACTAATATAATCTATTTGAGGAGGATGATCTAACTATGGCCAAAGTTGCTTTAATCGGTGCAGGAAGTGTAGTTTTTTCAAAACAGTTAACCTGGGATATTCTCGCCTATCCAGAACTAAGAGATTCAACAATTGCGCTACATGATATTGATCCCGACAGACTAAAAACAGCTGAACTGATTGCTACTCAATTAATAGAAAAAATGGGCAGTCACGCTAACATGTATGCTACCTTAAACCGAAAAGAAGCCTTAAAAGATGCAGATTTTGTTATCGTTATGGTGCAGGTAGGCATGTTTGAAGCTACTAAGATAGACTTTAATATACCGAGAAAATATGGACTCAAGCAAACAATCGCTGATAGCTACGATGTGGGTGGAATCTTCAGGTTTTTGAGATCTTTCCCATTTTATAAAGGTTTGGTTGAAGATATGGCCGAGGTATGTCCAGATGCCTACCTCCTAAACTATACTAATCCTATGGCCATGAATATGCTTTCAATCTTTAAGATGGCACCACAGATTAAAGCAGTTGGCCTTTGCCATAGTGTGCAAGGAACAGCAGGAGTATTGGCCAATAATTTAGATATACCTTTTGAGGAATTAGAATACAGGGTAGCTGGTATTAACCATCAGGCTTTCTTTTTAAATCTAAAGCACAAAGGTCAAGATCTCTATCCTAAATTAAGCGAACTAGTAAGTGATCCGGAAAAAATTAAGAGTAACGAAAATAAGTATAATTGGATGACAAAGTGGGATGCGGTAAGAGTAGAGCTCTTTAAGAGACTTGGTTATTATATTACGGAATCTAGTGAGCATAACTCCGAGTATTGCCAGTATTTTATTCAACATGACCAATATATTGAAAAATATCATATTCCTATCGATGAATATATTCGCCGCTGTGAAATAATCCTAGCTGAATATGAACGTATCCGTAAAGTGGTGCATGAAGGTGGAGATATCGACGCCCATTTAAGCCATGAGTATGCAGGTTCAATTGTTTACTCTCTTTATACTGGCAAAACCTTTGCCTTTAATGGTAACGTTTTAAATACTAATTTGATAACCAACCTACCTCAAAACATGTGTGTTGAAGTGCCTTGTCTTGTAGATCGTAATGGTATTCAACCTACTTACATTGGTGATTTACCATTGCAATGTGCAGCTCTTAACAGACCTTTGGTATCTAGTGCTCAACTGGCTGTGGAAGCTGCTCTAACAGGTAAAAAAGATTATGTCTATCAAGCAGTGATGATGGCACCACATTCATCATCAATTTTAACTTTGGATCAAATCTGGTCAATGTGTGATGATCTAATCGAAGCTCATGGTGCTGCTCTACCCAAACTATCATAAGGGGTTGAATTGGAGTGAGCTTTAATCAAAGTGGGCTAATGCAAAATCTGTTTTTAAAAACAGAACTGGTAAGTCGCTCAATTAGCGCGGAAAATCCAACCGGAGAAAAAGGTATGGGTGCAAGAGCATCGGAAGGAAATGCTAGCCAGGCAGCCAGAGATTTGGGTTTGGGTTGGAAAGTTAATCCTTATTTAATCTTAAAACCACAAGAAGAGACTATTCTGGCTGAGATAGATGGACCGGGTATCATTGAACAGATGTGGATGACCCCACAAGGACCTTGGCGTAACCTAATTATACGCATTTATTGGGATGGGCAAGATAACCCTTCGGTAGAGTGCCCTTTTGGTGATTTTTATGCCTTGGGTTTTGGAAAATTCCGTCAGATAACCTCTCTTCCTGTTTGTGTTAATCCCGGCAGTGCATTTAACAGCTACTGGCCAATGCCCTTTCAAAGACATTGTAAAATAACTATTACTAGCTTGAATGATCAAAATGTACTTTTTTACTACCAGATTAACTATGCTCTAGGTGAGATTCCCGCTAATTCTCTTTATTTCCATGCTCAGTTTCGCAGAGTAAATCCACTGCCTTACAAAGAAGTTTACACCATTGTTTCTGACATTAAAGGTAAAGGTCAGTATGTAGGAACCGCTATGAGCTGGGGGGTTAACAACTCCGGTTGGTGGGGTGAAGGTGAAATCAAGTTCTATCTTGACGGAGATAAGGATTTTCCAACCATTTGCGGTACCGGTACCGAAGATTATTTTTGTGGTTCCTATAATTTTGAAAATCAGGAAACCAAGCAATATCAGGAGTTTACAACTCCCTATGCGGGCTTTTATATCTTAAAGCCAGACGGAGTGTATCAATCTCAAACCCGTTTTAACCTCTATCGTTGGCATATTACCGATCCCATTCGCTTTGAAAAAGATCTCGCAGTAACTATTCAAGCTTTAGGTTGGAGATCGGGGGGAAGGTATCTACCGCTTCAAGATGATATAGCTTCGGTAGCCTATTGGTATCAGACCTTACCAACAGCTCCCTTTCCCAAACTACCTGAAAAAGATCTTCTAGAAATAATATAAAAAAAAGGTGCTTTCAAAGCACCTTTTTTGCTTAGAAGAATTCAAGTAAAAATCGCAGGTTATTGTGATGCAAAGAACTAACCTAATTAGGCTTAATATTATATAGATCCCAACCTTTTGCATAATAGATAGAGTCATCATTGCCTAAGGCAAAAAGATCGGTTCGGGCTAGGGTTTTATATTCCAAGGTATCAGGGTCTATTACTGTAAGATACCCGCCCAGACTAGAATACAAAAGACCATTACCGCCAAGATGGGTAAAAATTGGTCTCCAGACACCATAACTTTCGACTTGGGGATAGATATTCCGATATTTAACTGTTTTGCCTCTTACCGGATCATAAGCAAAGATATAACCGTTAAAAGCACCAAAGACTAGACCGTTAACCAGACAAAAACCACTAATCATTGGAGCGTTCTTAGCTGTGTTAAGGGGAAGAAATGCCTCTTTCAATTGCTCTTTTTCTATATCCCAGGCAAACATTAAAGCATGTTTTTGTGACGGTTTAATACCTAGTCCACCATAGATTGTTGTACCACCATAGAGGATACCTTCGTGATATAAAAGAGCAGCTATGCTCTGGTCTTCTATTATGGGAGAGAAGGTGGTACCATTTTCTAGTTTAGGATTAAAGATTGAAATTCCTCCTCCTAAACGACCATAATCGGGTATAGTTCCGATATAGACAAGTCCATTGCCACTTGTTATAACAAAAGGTCGGTCCTGGTTTTTACCAAGCTGCCAGACTTGTTTGGGAGAAGTGGATTTATCTAGTGGCTTATTAGTATCTAGCTTATAGAGACGAGCATGGGGGTAGATACCAAAATAGATATCCTGATCTAAATTGCCCATGCCTTCGGCCTGTTCTAAGGGGAAACGTTCAATTTTGTTGGTTTTAGGATTATATTTGGCTCCAATACCTCCGGGATAAGCTGAAAAATAAAGGTTAGCATCCGGGCCTTTATGCAGGCATTGAATTTGAGTAGCCTGACCTTCTGCTGGGGAGGTATCTGTTTTGGAAAGACCATTTTCAAGATTATAATCGAGGATTGAACCGTTAAAAAAGACGGAGTAAAGATGATTGTTAACAAGCCCACCACCTTTAAAACCGCTGTTAAAGGAGGGGTTTAGAAGCTCCGGTTGACCTTTTTCAGCTAAAAAGCGATAAAGCCCGGTTTTGGTAGTATATAAAACGGCACCCTGATTTTCTTTTACCATCATGCCTTTATAGTCGGAGGTTAAATGCTGCCAAAGACCAGTTTTAGTATTGTAAGCTAGCAGATCACTTTTTTCGGTGTTAAAAAAAGCTAATATATAAGGATCTGAAGCTGCCAGTTCATAACAAAAAGGCAGTCTGTTTTCATTAAGACCAAGTAAAGCAGGGACACCTTCTGCCAAGCAAGTCTTAAGCCCTGTTTTTTGATAAGAATGCGGATCTATTCTTACTAAGCAGCCTTGAGGACCGACACCGGCATACAAAAAACCATTTAAGTAGGTAAGTGAGCGCAGATAATTTTGTCCGGGAACAATAGTGCCAAGATCGGTAAAGTTTTGTGAAAAGGTATCATAAGAGATAATTTTACCGTTTGGCCAAGTGCCTATATAAATAAAGCGTTCGTTATCGGTAGTTAAAGACCAAAGAAACTTCTCGCCATGAGCTACAGTACCAATATCTTTTAATTCCAGGGTATCAAGGTTAAGCAAATACAAGTGTCCATAGCAGTTAACATCACCTGTACCGGCAATATAGAGGGCATTTTTAAAAAGAATAAGCTGCCAGGAGCTTTCAACCCCAAGGAGAGGCTGTTGAAAAATTACCTTTTTGGTTTGCAGATCGATTAGATTAACGATAGCTGGATGCCCATTAACAACATGACATAATAAGTCTTGCTGTAAATAGTTAAAAGCCAAAGAATGAAAGGTACAAACCTGTTTAATGGGAATACCTACTTTTTCGGGCTTACTAAAATCTAAATTCATTGTAATGCTCCTTTCAGCTTGACAGATAAAAAATGGATACTAAAAACCTAAAGGCAGGAAGTAAGTTGCCGATGGCAAAAGTAGACAGTGGTGTTAAAAGTATCCAAAGTATTAAATAAAGGGCATTTATTAGCCGAGGCGGTGGGAGAATTGGAAGGAAGATTTAAAATCTTTCTAGTTGAAGACGATGATAAGATTGCCAATATTTTAAAAGAAGAATTGGAACGGTATTCATATCTGGTTTACCGCGCTGAAGAGTATAACCATATTAAAACTGAATTTCTTGCCTATAGTCCGGATTTGGTGGTTTTGGATATAAATCTACCGCGTTTTGACGGCTATTACTGGTGCCGGCAGATCAGGACTATTTCCAAGATTCCAATTTTAATTATTTCAGCTCGCTCCAATGAACTAGACCAAGTGCGTGCCATTGAAAACGGAGCAGATGATTTTATTGTTAAACCATTTAACCTTGAACTGGCTATGGCTAAAATAAGAAGCGCCTTAAGACGTTCCTATGGTGAATATGCCAAAGGTGGTTCAAATAATATCTTACAGATAAAGGGTGTCTATTTAAACCGCAATCAGAACACAATTACCTTTAAAAATAAGGCTATTGAACTCTCACCTAAAGAATTTGGCTTATTAAGTACCCTTTTTGAAAATGCGGGTGAAATAGTTACCAGAGAAGATTTGCTGTTGGCTATTTGGGATGATACTGAATTTGTCGATGATAATACTCTTACTGTCAATGTAACTAGGGTAAGAAAAAAGCTGGAAGAAATCGGTTTAATAGATGTAATCGAAACTAAACGAGGGCAAGGTTATAAATTAGTTCCTGCCTGGGAGGATTAAACATGAATTTTAGCAAGTATCTTAAAGATCAACTTTTATTTATCTTCGCATTTTTATTAGCGGCTATCTTGATAATTGTGGTGATTGAATTAGATTTTCTGCTTGTGGGAACTTCACTTTCTATATCTAGTTTGCTTTATTTAATTACCCTGGCATTAACCATTCTTGCTATGGTACTAATCATTGGCTATTTAATCAAAAAGCCCTTTTATAAAAGGCTTCAGGAGTTAACTTTACAAACCGATCTCACCAATATGTCTGGCTTAAACAAAACTAATAATCTCGAAGAGGCTCTAGTAGATGATGCTTGGCAAAACCTCTATCAACTAGCAATTGAAAAATTACAGATTTTGGAGCTGGAAAACAAAAAAAATATTTATTTTTTAAGCCAATGGGCTCATCATATGAAAACGCCTGTAGCGGTAATTGATCTTTTAATTCAAAAAAACCTTGAAAACACTTCTGAGGACAACGCAAAGATTTTAAAAAGTATAAGAGAGGAAAATAATAGCTTAAGTGAAGCCTTAGCAATGCTTTTAAATCTTGTCCGTTTGCAGGATTTCACATCTGATTTTCACATTGAAAAGATTTCGGTGTTGGAGCTAACAAGAAGTATAATCAACGACAAGAAAAGAGAATTTGTGGCCAGAGAGGTCTACCCTTATATCGAAGAAGGACCAAATTTAATTGTGGAAAGTGATGCCAAATGGTTGAGATTTGTCATCGAACAGATTCTGAATAATGCTTTAAAATACTCAGCTTGTTTAGATAAACCCGGTCAAGTTATTATGCAGGTAATAACTTGTGAAAATGGCTTTGCTCTAGAGATTGCAGACAACGGAATCGGTATCGCCAAAGAGGATATTAACCGTGTTTTTGAACCGTTTTATACCGGTCTTACGGGCCGAAAATACCATAAATCCACAGGTATGGGTCTTTATCTGGCTTTTGAGATTTGCCAAAAGCTAGGTCATAAACTTGAAATTGAGTCAAAAGAGGGTTTTGGCACTAAGGTTAGAGTTTGTTTTCCTAAGAAGATAACTATTTTTTCGGGGGTTATTTAACAGTCTAATTACTTCAATGAAAAATATCAGTGGCAAAAGCACACACTTTCAAGTTACTTAAAATAGATACTACCATACCTCTTGCCAAGTCTGTCAGTTGTTAACTATTAAATCGGTTTATTTGCACTCTTACCTAGATGCGACCAAAAATGCCGAAACTAAACAGTATCAATAATATAAATAATTGAAACCTTATAACCTGGCTCTTAATAAAGTGCGGGTTTTTTTCTTTCACATTAGCTTACAAAAATGTAAGTTAAAACTAAATCTTGCAAGCTCCTTCAATGGGTAGCTCTAAGTTCAAGAGATATAATAATAACAAGAGTTACCTGGAGGGAGTGATTTAAGTGCAACAGATTAATTCCCTGGTACCCTCTAAAAAAGATAGCTATTATTTGCCTGGTTTTAATAGATTCGCTAAATATAATAAACTTGAATTTTCTAAAGCAAGACTATTATTAGCACAAATTTTAATTATTTTAGCCAAGGAAATCAGACTGTTATTTACAGCTACATTTCTCTTTATGCTAAACAGACTATTAACCTTAAGCATTTCAAATCTGATCAGGTTTGCCTTTATAGAGGGCTCCTTGGCTTATAGTCTGTTAAATATAACTCTACTTATTGCTAAGGTCTGTACTATAGTTGTAATTATCAATAAATCAGTAAGCAGTAATAATTTAGATGGAACTAACCAAGATAAAATCGAGAAAGTGCTAGCAGTTATTCTTGCCATCTGGCTAGGGTATTTTTTTAGCAACATCGTTCCGGGAACAAGTAATTTTAGTTGGCAGAGTATTTTAATCCTAAGTATAATTGGAGCAGGTAGAGCCTTTTTTACTGCTAATACTCAAAAAGAGACCGAGATGGTTTTTAATCTTAGCCAACATATATGGGGTTTTGCTTTTTTGTTATTTACCTATATTTCAATATTAGTACTACCTAGACCCTATCTTTATCTGCTGGCTATGCCACTTGGGTTTTTTGGTGTATTAGGGAAAATCTTAATCTGTGACAGTTTACCTTATAAAACACCCAACAAAGTTTGGAAATATTTATTATCCTGTGTTTTAGCTCTAGCCCTGATCTCCGGGATTATTTATACCAGCTATGTGAAAAATCTCGTGAGAGAAAACGCTCTTTTTTATCCTCAACTTTTGCAAGTAATAACTCCTAAAGATCAAGATTTAGCTAAACTAAGGCTACCGGAACCTGAATTTATGGGAGAAGGCTTAAAAGCCAATTTGAGAGATAATCAGGTTGAAGTTTATGTGATTCCCTATCGCTTTTACCAGGCAATTCGTCCCCAAAGGAAGGTACTGACTCTAGATAATCGTTATCAAGCCATCTTTGTTTATCCAGGTCATAAAACTTCTAATTATGAAGCAATGAAGTCTAAAGATATCTTAGAATTACCTTGTGAAAATGTGGAGCTTAGTTTTATCTTTGATACTAGCGGACCCCTATTAAATAGCGATTTAAAAAGCCGACCAGTTTTAGTAGTTAGTGATATTGATTTTCTATCCTTATGTAAAAAAGAGGACAAAGCTCTAGTCGAAATAAGCCTTTGGCAAAACAACAAAAAGGCTAAAGCCGCTTATTTAGCCTACGGTCAAGTTGGTCTTAAGAATAGACTTAGCAGCAGTGTTGCTTGCAGGGAAAAGCTATCTAGAACCAGTAAAATGGCAGTTATTTTTGTTACCGTGTTAATAGGAGGAGCACTAGCTATCTTTTGCAGTAGCTTTAATCTCAAAACAGAACCTTTGGGTGGCTTTTTTACCACTTTAGGCTTAAGTTTAATGGAAAGTTCAGCTCTTCTTAAGGTACTTGAGAAATTTCAAGCCAAACTACTCGGGGCTACCATTTTAAGCTTAATCGGACTGTTTTTTTTACTTATGGGCTTATTTCGGTTAAGAGATTCCTAGAGAAATAAAATAAATAAGAGCAGATATTTTTGTTTAGAAGGAGGAAAAAAATGGTTATACTTGAAGCAACTCGACTGGGAAAGATTTATGGAGGTAAAGCAGGCAAACCAGCTACTCAGGCTTTGGAAAATGTGAGTTTTAGTTTAAAAAAGGGTGAATTTGTAGGTATTATGGGCCCTTCCGGTTCAGGTAAAACCACTCTGTTAAATTTAATTTCTACCATTGATAGACCAACAACAGGTAAAGTAATAATTAATAACCAGGATATCTCAGCCTTAAAAGGAGAGCAGCTGGCTAGTTTTAGAAGAAAGGAACTAGGTTTTATATTTCAAGATTTTAATCTTCTAGATACCTTAACCATCGAAGAAAATATTGCTTTACCCTTAGTGATAGGGAAAGTACCATACAAGGTTTTAACCAAAAAGGTTTCTGAAGTAGCCAAAGCTTTAGGAATCAGTGAAGTCCTCCCAAAATATCCCTATGAAGTCTCAGGAGGAGAGCAGCAACGAGCTGCCGCAGCCAGAGCAATTGTTCATGATCCAGCTTTAATATTAGCTGATGAACCAACCGGAAATCTGGATTCTAAATCCTCAAAAGATCTCATGGAAGCATTAAAGGGTTTAAATTTAAATCAGTCAACTATTTTAATGGTTACTCACGATCCCTTTGTGGCTAGTTATTGCCAGAGAATACTCTTTATTCATGATGGTAAGCTTTATACGCAGATTCAAAGCGGTGATAACAGACAAGCCTTTTTTCAACAAATACTTGATGTTTTATCCATGCTAGGAGGTAGCGTGAGTGAACTTACAAAAAATCGCTTATAAAAATGTCAGGCAAAATATGAACAGATATATAGTTTATATTGCCAGCATGTCCTTTACGGTAATGATTTTTTATCTGTATATCTCGTTAATGACTCATCCTAAACTTTCAACTAGTTTTATAGGGGCCGATAAGGTAAAAATTGCTATGAAAGCAGCTGCCATAGTTATTGCTGTTTTTACCTTTATCTTTTTGCTTTTTTCAGCCACAGCCTTCTTAAGAAGCCGCAAAAAAGAGTTTGGTCTGTTAAGTCTTTTGGGTATCTCCAATAGACAGCTTAGTACGATTGTTATTTGGGAAAATATTATTATCGGCGCTATGGCGTTAGGTATTGGTATTAGTTTTGGTATTTTGTTTCAAAAACTTTTTTTAATGGCTGTCAGTGCCTTAATTCATCTACCAGATCCATTAGGCTTTTATCTTTCCACAAAAATCATTTTAACTACAATATTTACTTTCGGAACTTTATTTCTTATAGTTGCTATTTTCTCCTTAAAAGAAGTCTTGAAAACATCGGTTGTAGACTTGATCAAAGCCAGCAAGAAACCTAAAAAACTACCTAGACACTCTAAAACAGTAGCCGCTTTAGGAGTTTTACTAATTCTTACCGGTTATGCTTTGGCTTTTTATGCCAAAGCTGATATAATACCGCTTCTGGTTCTGCCTGTAATTGCCATCACCTGTCTTGGTACCTATCTGGCGATGAAAGAAGCTACCATGGCTATTTTAGCACTGCTTAGAAAAAACCGCCGATATTTCTTTCGCACAGATCATTTTCTTAATGTCAGTCATCTTAGTTTTAAGATGAAAGTCAATTATCGTACCATGAGTAGTGTCGCTATCTTAGTTGCGGTTATTCTTACCGCCCTAGGGACTATATTTACCGTTTACAGCGTTCTAGAGGAGGAAGTTTCATCTAATTACCCTAATCATTATGAACTAGCCGGAGACAGAAACTATTTTGATGTACCAAGCAAAGAGCTGGAAAGAATATTCTACGAAGAAGATATAAAAGTCCAAAGAATAGACATTACAGGTATAATGACAACTATAGATATCAGTGTACTTTTTAAAAGTTATAACACCGACCGACGATTTCAGGTTATTATTCTGCCTTACTCTTACTATGAGAACCAAAAAGGACAAAAACGAATCTTAAATGATGATGAAGCGTTAATACTAAATTACTATTACTACTCACCAGAAAGAGAAGAAAAAATTTCCACCGATACTTTGATTATCGGAGAGCAGGGGTTTTATTTTAATAAAATCTATACCGAAGAAAATACCCTAGTTAATCAAGGTCATTATCGCGTCCCTCAATTAATTGTTACTGATACCGTTTATAAAAAAATGCAAGCCTTAGCTTTAGAAACAGTTAGTTTTCGTTTATATAATAGCAAACAGTGGAAAACTAAAAGAGCAGCTATAGCAGCTCGTAGAATAAAAAAAGAAGTTGCTTTACCGGGATTAACCAAACAAGAGCCATATAAACTGGTGCTTACAACCTCTCCCGATCTATACGAAGAGAGTCAGGTAGATTTAGGATTAGCACTATTTGTGGGTTTTCTTGTAACCTTAGTCTTCTTTGCGGCCTGTTGCAGTTTACTCTATTTTAGGCTTTTTACCGAAATTGACGAAGATCGTAAAAATTATCAACGTCTCAGGGAATTAGGTTTGTCTTCCAAAGAGATGCAAAAAATCACCTTAAAACAGGTCCTAATTATCTTTATGCTGCCTTATCTATTAGCTATTGGCCATTCTTTCTTTGCTTTAAGTGCTTTAAGCACAATTGCTGAATATACAGTTTTAAAAACTACGGCTAAGACTGTTGTTTTATCACATGGAATTTTAATCACACTTTTATATCTTTTGCTGTATACCCTTTACTTTTTTACTGCTTTTAGTGTATACTGGAAGAGCCTAAGTAAGGCGGAATTAAAATAAAGACCGGGTTAACCCCGGTCTCTTTTTGGATCGGTTTTGAGTACTTACTATTCTAACACTAGGTTTGGATAAAAAAAGCTTTAGGGCCTAAGAATTAAAGTGGAGGGGTAGAAATTGAGAAACGTTGGGTTACAGTTTACTATTAATCTGCAGGATGTAGATCCTAATCCTGCTTGGTATACAGTTGTTACCAAGACAAATTATGAGAAGAAAGTGGCTAAAGACTTGCAAATGGGTATTAAAAATGCAGCTTTTAAGGACGATATCATTGAAGTAGTTGTGCCGATTAAAGATGTGGAAGAGACTATCCCCGGCAGAGATGGCCGCCAAGAAAAAGTTCAAAAAACAGAAAAGCTTTTCCCGTCCTATATATTTGTGAAAGCACGCATGAATGAAGAAGTCTGGCGCTATTTACGGGGAGTTACAGGTGTTTCCACCATTTTATCGGTAGGTGGCTATTTAAGCACTATGAGCGAACAAGAGATACGCAAAATCAAGAATTACTGTGGTTTACTAGAAAAAGAGGAACAGGCTAAAAAAGCCGAACTTAACCGCGAGATTGAAGAACTTAAAAAGAAGCTTAAAAACAAGGTTGGTGCCAAAGCTATTATTCGCGGTGGTATCTTTGACGGGTATACCGGGAAAATAAGTGAACTTGATTTTGGCAAAAGTAAAGTTACCGTTATTATTGATAATAGTGCCATCTCAGTTGAATTAAACTTTACCGATATTGAACTTTTAGATTAACTCATTAAAGACCTACCCTAATTGATCTTACCTCAAAAGTTGATTCTATCATCTAACTTTTGAGGTGTACTTCAAATGGGGGGTCTTTTGTTTTATATATGGAAATACTAATAAACTTTGCTTATTAGTAGCTAAAGTTTTTAAAAGCTAAGCTTAAATTTGAAAAACAGCTATTTATAGTACTTAACTACTGTTCTAAAATAAGAGCAGGAAGGGTTTAAGCAACCAGAGAAAGGTTTCTAAAGCGTTAAATTAAAGGAGAGAGAGCAGTGGCTTTTATTGGTGAAAATGAAGTTCGAAAAAAACTTAATGCTGTTAATTCAGCTTTAACAAAGGACCAGCTTAAATTAGTTTTGGACCAAGATAAATCCCGAGATTATCAAGCTAAGGTCCAAGTTTATGAGAAAGAGATAATAAAAGGAAAGGCTATTATCTATTATTCGGTTAAAAAGAATAGTTTTAAATTGCGTTTTCTTAATCTTGATGATGATACCTTAAAAGCTAAAATTGATAAGCAATTTTTTGACAGTAATGATCAAACCGGTCTGACAGCTTATGTAGATGGTTCTTATCTAAATGGTACAACAGCCTATGGTGTAGTTTTACTAAAGGACAATCAGGTAGTAAAGGAGTTAAATGGCATTCTGGAAGCTAAGGATGCTATCTATCACCAGATAGGCGGAGAATTGAAAGCTGCGTTAGTAGCTATGAAATGGGCTTTGGCCAACGGTTATCAAGCCTTAACTATCTGTTACGATTACGCTGGTGTAAAGAAATTTGCTACTAATGAATGGCAAGCTGAAAACGAACTTGCCTTATTTTATCAGAAAGAAACTAAAAGTTTGGGACTTGATATTAAGTGGGTTAAAATAGCAGCTCACACTGGAGATAAATGGAACGAGAGAGCGGATATTTTAGCCAAAGAAGCTGCCCTAAATAATAAACTCGCTGATACTACTTTGCCAAAAGCAGAAAAACTAGGAGCAGAGTTTGCTTTATTATTAGAAGAAAAAGGGTTTAAGGTAGAGAATAAAGGTCTAATTAATGGCCAATTTGTAAGGCTAATTATTACAGATACTTCATTACAGCCACTTTATTTTGATCTTTATGATACCAAAAACAGACCGCTCATACCTTATATTCATGGGAAAAATCAGCTTCTACAAAATGAGGTTGGAGAAATATTTGCCACATTAAAAAAAGAAGGCTAGAAACTTAGCTTTTAGGACTTAAAAGTAAGAAGGTCTATTTTTTACAATCAGAGCTAGAAACAGGTTAACTAAAGGTTAGAAACAGTCAAATTTTAAGCTGAGGGAAGAAAACAGTGATTTAGCATCTAGGATAATTATTAAGTAAAATTGAAGAACATACGATTATAATAATATGTTAGCAAGGTTTAAGTGGTTTTTAACAAACCCCAAAACTTAAGAAAAAGGGGTGGTAAGATAAATGCCCGATTTCGAAAGACAAATCCTGGAAGAGTTTACAGAACTAGTCCAGATAATCTCAAGCGAAGTTATGGCTAATACGGTAACACCGGCTTTTAGAGATGAAGTAGAGCACTGGACTTATAAGGCTCAAGAAAAAATAAACAACCTTGAAAAATTATTTCATGAAAATGTTCTAATACTAAACAATCTAGTAAAAAATGCTTCCCAATCCCTCGAAAATGCGTTATTAGCTCTGGCAAATAACCGTGTAGAGATCAGAGACCTATTTCGTCAAACAGAAAGACTAGAACAGAGTTTAAAAAATCTCAGTGAAACTGCAACTCTACCGGATAAGCTGACAGAGATTAATTTAAATCTAAAAAAGCTTTCTGTATTAACATCCCAAATAGAACAACATTCAAACGAATATCAACGCCTTTTAAGTGAAAATCAAAAAGAACTTTTCCTCATTAAACAGAGTTTTTTACAAACAGAAGAAAAACTTCTTTATGATAATCAAAAAGCTAATCAAAAGCTTATCGAAACAGGCGAAAGACTTAAAATTAATTATAGTGAGCTTACAACTGAAATAAAACAAACAGAAGCTGCATTAAAAAATGCTTTTTTAGAAACAGAGAATAATCTGATAGCACAACTAACCAGGCTACAGGAAATAGGTGAGACAACCAAGGGTTTATCTGAAAACAGTTTTAATGAACTAAAAGCTACTGCAAACACTCTAGCAACTAATATAATTGCATTGCAAACACAGATGGAAAAAAATAAAGAGGTAAATCAAGATGAAATGGCAGTTCTAAGAACTGAGATACTTAAAAAACTCGATATCTTAACAGTAGCAGTATTTATTTTTGGTAGTGCAGTCCTGACACTTCTTGTCTGGATTATGTTTATCTAAAGAAGGTGAGCTAATTGGCTTCAGAAAATATAGACTTAAACGAAAAATCGGTGCATAGTATATTACGGCTTTTTAGACGATTTTCTACTAGAGTATATACTAAAGAAATAAAAGCCTTAGAAAAAACACTGGCCAACAAAAGTTGTCAGCTCCTACAGTTAACAAATGAACTGGCTATATATTCTGAAGCTGAGATGCTTGGCTTTTTAGTAGCAGAAATAAAAACAAAGGCCACTGAACTAGAAAAGTTAGCCTTAGAGCTAAAAGATAAATTCTTAATCTTTGTTGTAGGTATGGGCAAATATGGCAAATCAACTTTAGTAAATGCCTTGGCTGGTTCTAAAGTGGCTGAGGTGGATATTTTACCCAAAACCTGGAAGATTGATATCTATGAAGAAAATGAGGCAAACGAAGCTGAAATTCGCTATTTAAATGGCCAAAGACAAGTTGTGTCTCTGGAAAAAGCCAAGCAAATAATAAAAGAAGAAGAAGATAAACGCCGAGAAACGGAAATGTTAGTGGCCAGTGAATTGCAAAAAATGCTACCGTATCTTGATAATTTAAAGGAGAAGGAAGAATTAAAAAAAGCTTTAGCTAAAAAGCTTCTTTACATATCAACTATTTCTGAAGTTAAATGGCCATGTAAAAAAAGTCCTTTTCTTAATTATTTTCGCCTGGTTGATACGCCAGGGCTCTATCAAGATACTCCCGGACTTGAAAATAAGGAAGATATCAGACAGTTCTACCACAAAGCACATGGCGTTTTGTGGCTGCTTGATGCGACAAAGATTACTTCGCAGAGATCGAAACAGATGGTAGAGGAGTTAAATGAAGCTCTTAAAAAAGTAAGCTCAGAGACACAGAATATTATTGGGGTATTAAATCGCATAGACTTGATTGAAAACGAAGGAGAAGATGCTGTCAGTAAAGTTTTAGCAGAAGCAGAAAGACTCTTTCAAGGGACATTTCGTGCCTTAGTGCCTCTTTCGGCCAAACTTGCTGAAAAAGGAGTTCTGGAAAATGACAGCAATTTAATTAAAAAAAGTGGTTTAGCTACACTTTACAACGAAATCGACGACCTTTTTTTAGCACAAGCTTCAGCATGTAAATATCAAAGTGCGGTAGATGGCTTTAAACTAATACAAGCTTCGCTTTTACCAACAGTTAAAATATATTTGGAAAGATTAAAAAAGGATTATCATTATTATAAGGAATTGAAAGATCAAACCGATCGGGCGCTTTTTGAATTACAAAGTAGATTTAGTGAGGAACTTCGGGTAATATTGATAAATTATAAAAAAGATGTCAAAGCCAATATTGGCAAAAATGCCGAGATTCTACTTAATCCAAACTATAAAGCTGAAGTTAAAGAGACATATTTAAGAGAAGTAATTTTTCGAGAAAATTACTTTGCCGCCCAGCTCAACTCTTTTCAGTTACGTATGATTGAAACGCTTGAATTTACTAACCGGCTTTTGATAAAAAAGTCTGTCTTTAGAGAGTTTGAAAACCTAAGTTTAAAAAGTGTATTACTAGTATATAAACAGTTGCAATCTGAAGATAAACTTTCGATATCAGCTCTAACTAGCGATGAGGAATTTGGTTTGGCATCGGTACTTACTTTTGCTGCCAGTGGCTTCTTATTGGGACCTCTCGGTTTAGTAATTACCGGTATTACCGGGCTTACAGGTCTATTGAGACAAGCATATGTTAATCTTTATCAACTGCCAAAAATACGCAGTGAATTAGAAAAATATCTTGATCTGGTAGTAAAAAAAGCTGAAGAAGAATTAACAGCAAGTCTGGAAGATGGTTTGGAAAAAACAGCTAAGCAAATCAATCGCATTCGCTCGGAAACCTATTCTTTTTTACATGGACCTTTTGAAAAAACTGCTGAAGTTATCTCTGTTTTAGAAAAATTAATTGAGTTATTAACTGAGGATCTAGAAGTAGATGTCGATCTAAAAAACACTATCTTAGGAGGTGAGAGGGATTGGAATTGAATTGGCCGGAAGAACTAAACAACATAAAAAAGCTAATGCAAGAAAGCCCTTTTTTAACGGAGAGTTTTCAAAAACTTGCTGAAATACAAACAATTACTGCCACAAACCAGTACCTATCTATGCTAGATACCATAATAAATAACCTGGATAAACCTCTAAAAATAGTTTTTATGGGAGAAGTCAAGGCCGGTAAATCAACCCTATTTAATGCTATAGTTGGTGCAGAGATATCCCCAGCTGATGTTTTAGAAACTACCTTAGCAATTATTGAGATCAGCTATGCAGAAAAATCCATGGGCTTTATTAAAAGAGATGACCAAGAAATTGTCAATGGAGATGCTGAAAAAATCTTAGCCATCATCAAATTTTATCATGGCCAGAGAGAATATTTTAAAGGTACGGTTATAGTTAGTCTTTCCTTGCCATTTTTGGTTTTAAAAGAGTTCACACTGGTAGATACGCCTGGTATTTTAAATATTAACGCTAAGAACTCAGTTACAGCGAAAAATTATGTTAATGAAGCCGATTTGGTCTTATGGGTTTTGAATGCGCATCACTTAGGACAAATAGATATCTCAGATGAACTAGCTGAGGTCTCTAATTTAGGTAAACCAGTTGTGGGTATTATTAACCGTATTGATCAAATAGATGGTAGTAAAGAACGTCTCAAACAATATGTGCAAAATGAAATGGGTATCTATTTTAAAGATATATTTTGTTTAAGTGCTCAAAAAGCCTGGCAGGGAGTACGAGATAATAATCGTAGACTCGTGCAAGAAAGTGGCTTAGAACAACTCCTTACCTACATTAGAGAAGAGATCGGCTACCAGGCTTGGCAAGTTAAAGAAGAGAGCACAAAAACATCAGCAGCAGCTCTTTTTGATAGGTTTATCACCTTACATCAAGAGTTTCAGGAAAGTTTAAATCTTATTTTAAGTGAATTAGCAATCTATACTAAAGAACTTGAGTTAAAAGCTTCAGAGATCGAACGCAGAATAGAGAGTTACCTTAGGGTGCAGGTTTTTGACACTCTTTTTGCGGAAGAATTAAATATGTTAGACGAACGAATTCAAAGATTATCTTTGGCTACAACTCCAGAAGAGAAAATTAATCTAATCCAACAGCTCAACAATTCGTTTGGGACAAACGTAATTAAAGATTGGTGGGAAAATACCGAAAAGGTAATCTCTACTATGTATTCTACTGAATGGTGGGAAGCGGCTAAAGATATCGAAGATTCCAAATTACGAATGTTAGACGAGTTTGATCGACTCGATCGTTTTGCAGTTAGTGGAAATTTAAAAAAGACCGAATTAAATGTAGATGCTGCAGCTATCGATGGCTTGAGCCACGGTTTGTTTATTGGCACAGCTTTTGGTGTTGGAATTGCTTCTTATACGACATTTATAGGCTCAGCAGCAACTTATCTTTCTTTAGGTTCTGCCCTTGTTACATTTATACCACCTTTAGCAATTGCTGGAGGTTTGGCCGGTATGATGTCCAAAGCTTGGCAAGCTGATCGCGAACGGAGAGATTATGTGGTTAAATTAAGAACAGCTGTTAATATAGCTCGTGATGAAATTTGGAAAAACATAATCGAAGGTCGAGTTCTTCCCAATTTATATCAAAACAGTGAACGAACCGTTTCATTATTAAAAGAAGCCTATTTGACAGAGCTTTCAGGCTGGGATGTTGATAAATTAAATAGTATGGAACAGGACTTGAGAATATTTCTAGACAAAACAAGCAGAGCCAAAAAACTCTTTCTTCAAGACCAAAATGACGAAAATAAAAAAGAAAACGAAAAAGAAAATCAAACTGTATGAAAAAAGTGACACCTTAATATGAATAAGAGTCTCAATGACTGTAAACTTTTGAAGGCCCAGGCAGCAAAGCTATTTGATCTGGTTTTTTTAACAAACTATCTCCTAACTCAAAAAGACCAAGTGGTCACATGATGATAAAATAAATTAACTTCAACTGGAGCGCACCAAAAGGTTAATTAAAAGTAAAAAAGAGTAGTCTCTTAATGAGAATTGGTAAAATTAAGCAGCTGATTTTGAATTTATTTCAACTCATTTATTGAGGAGTGAGGAAAAATAAGTGAAAAACATTGTCAAGTTTTACCCTAAGGGAAAGGTGCCAGCAAAAGAGATTGCAATAAAGGCTAAAAAAGAGAATCTGCAAGGACTAGCTATACCTATGCCATACAATAAGGGTAATAATAGTTCCGAGTATACTAATCTGGTTAATCTAAAAAAAGAACTGGAAAAAGAAAAACTTGAATTAGGTTTGATAGCACCTTTTTTCTATGCACCTGAAATTTGGGAAAAATATCCTAACAAACGAGCTAAAAAAAGTGATGTCGATTGGCCAAGTTTATCTTGGTATAAACCATTATGTCCTATTTACCCAGGGCTATTTGAAGAAAGACTAGCTCTTCTAGAAGAAGCAGTTAATAAAATAAATCCAGTTTTTATCGGTTTGGATTTTTTCCGTTTTCCACTTTTTTGGGAAGAACTTGATGATCACATGATACTTAAAACCTGTAGCTGCAAAGGTTGCAGTAGTTTAGATAAAAGAACTGCTATTATCTACCAAATGGCCAAAGAAGTGAAAAAAAGGCTACCTAATCTTTTGATTACTATTCATTTAGTTCCCTTTATCGACACTAAGACTACTAAGATCACAGGACAAGACCCAAAATTACTGGCCCAGGCGATTGATTCTTTATCGCCCATGCTTTATAACAATTTGCTAAAAAAAGAACCTGATTTTATTATAAATACTTTACTAAAACAAGAAGATTACACCGTTTGGCCTTCCTTGGAGATTGCCTGGAAAGATAATTTATATCTGCAAGAAGCACTAACTAAATATGCCAGGATACTTTATTTTCATTGGCCAGATTAAAACAAACAGCGCTAGTTAAATTTACTGCGTATTATCTGTTAGCACTGTTAGTTTATTGACTTTTGGCATCTTGGCTAGGTCTTTTCTTTTGGTATTCGCAACACTAAAAGACCGCTATTTAAGGAAGCGTGAGCTTGTTTAAAAAGGACAAAAGTAGGGTATTCGAACATAGCGTTCAAGTATTACGAGGATGTGTAAAGTACTTGAAGTGTCTACTAGTGGCTACTATGCATGGTAAAAAGGCCTAAGGCCAAACGGGACATTGAAAATGAGAGCTTAGACGATACTAAAACTACTTTTTTATAAATCAAACAAAGTCTTTAGTAGTAGAAAAGTAAAAAGACAAATAGAAAAAACACCTTTGAAAGAAAGACGCTCTAAACTGCTTAAAATCAATCATAAGAGAATAGAGCGACTAATGTAAGATAATGGCATACAGTCTAAAACAAAGAAAAAATATAAAGCCAAAACTAACTCAAATCACGATCTTCCTGTAGCAGAGTCATTCTAATCAGGGATTTCGTTGCAGAAGCTCCAGATAGAATTAATATCAGATATCACATACATTGCAACAGATGTAGGCTGGCTTTATATAGCAGGGGTTATGGACCTCTGTGGCGGGGTAATAACCGGTTTATCAATGTCAGACAGAATGACAAAAGAGTTCGTAATAGCTGCCTTAGAAGATCTTATAGAACCGGTGCAAAGGTTTTTAGAGCAATAGTTCATTCAGATAGAGGCTCCCAATATTGCTCCAACGCTTGTCAAGAAAAGCTAAAAGAGTATGGGTATATTTGCAGTATGTCTAGGAAGGGAAACTGCTGGATAATGCTCCAATGGAGTCCATTTGGGGTAAATTGAAGTAAGAGTGGCTCAACGATCATAAAGTCAAAACCAGAGAAGAAGCTAAAGCAAAAGTCTTTGCATATATTATGGTTTTTTATAACAGGAAAAGATCTCATGCTAACTTCGATTATATGACTCCGGAAGAGTATTATAATAAAAAATTATTTACTAATGCGGCACGAAGAAAAATATTCTATAATCCTGCGAACGAATGAGTTTATACGAGAGAAGACGGTCCATTTTACTGGGGACATGTCATTACTTAGTTTTCCATATATAAATCCTAATATTGCACCAACTACTGCCGGGATAATCCAACTAAGTCCATTTAAATAAAATGGTAGACTGTAAAGAAT
Source organism: Bacillota bacterium (assembly GCA_018435125.1). GTDB lineage: Bacteria > Bacillota > DTU065 > DTU065 > DTU065 > JAHDNZ01. The sequence goes on from JAHDNZ010000021.1 coordinate 69,871, forward strand.
ATTAATCTTTAGTCCAAATTGTCCTAAGGCTTCTAGGATGCTGACAAAGGAAGTACATATCATAGCAAATAAATACACATAAGAATTTCCTTTAAATAAATTATTTAAAAGTGCAAGTACCATAAGAACAATTGCCATTGGATATATAGCGGTCAATATCGGAACCGAAAATTTAAGTATTTGTGTCAATCCTACATTTGCAAATATCATACTTGATACAGAAAGTAGGGCAATAAAAGATCTGTAAGAGACTTTCGGCATCAACTTTGCGAAGTATTGACTACAGGAGGTTAAAAGTCCTACCGATGTCGTTAAACAAGCAAGTGAGAAAATTACGCCTAGTAAAATTGAGCCTTTTTGTCCAAATAAGTAAAATACTACATTGGTAAGTATTTGAGCTCCATTTTTAGTTGTTCCAAACCTCGTCTGTGAAACAGCTCCTAAATAGGCAAGCATTCCATAAATAATTGCTAATAACAACCCTGCTATTACTCCTGCTATTATTGTATTGGACACGAGTTTTTTTTCTTCGGTTACGCCCATTTCTTTTAAAGCAAGAGAGATTACAATACCAAAATTAAGAGCGGCTATAGCATCCATAGTCATATATCCATCTAAAAATCCTTTAAGCAAAGGAAACTGTGCATAATCACCAATAGGTGCTTCAAATACACCTAGTGGTTTAAACAAACTAAATACAAATATATATGTTATTAAAACCAAGAGTGCAGGTGTTAAAACTTTTCCAAATCTATCTACAAGTTTTGAGGGCGACATACATAACCAATAGGCTATACCAAAATAAACTAAGGTGTATATAAATAATGGTAAATTACTTCCACCTACTGTATTTGGTAAAAATGGTGAGATTCCGATTTCAAATGCTAAGCTTGCTGCTCTTGGTATACCTAGAAAGGGTCCTATTGATAGATAAATCAAAATCGTAAAGGCAAAGGCAAACCTTGGATGCACACGGCTTGCCAATATATGGAGCCCGCCAGACTTAGCAACTACAGCAATCGCAAGTATTGGCAGACCAACAGCTGAAATTAAAAAACCCACCAATGATACCATAGTATTTGTTCCAGAAAGTTGTCCTAATTGAGGTGGGAATATTAAGTTTCCTGCACCAAAAAACATTGAAAATATCATTAAACCTACAAGCAATAACTTCCTTCTTTCCATTTTGTATCTAAAAACCTCCAATTTGTTTTTTTAATATTATGAGTAAAGTTTATAATACCAATATCGCTTTCCATAATGCGCCCCCTTTATTGCTTGGTTATATAAAAAAACTCGTCCCCAAAAAGGGACGAGTAATACTCGTGTTACCACCCTAGTTCTATAAATTAAAATATAGAAAATTAATTTATAGCACTCATTAACGTACATTATAATACGTGTTCCTTATAACGGTGGACTACCTGCATTGCTTACTAAGTAAAATTTCAGCTCTGCTTCTCCGAGATGATTTTCAACTAATCTTTGAACATTGGCTTTCAACAAGATACCAACTCTCTGTGGGACAACAAATTAGCCTACTCTTTCTCTTCATAGAATTTATATTTTATTGTTTGCTATATATCTTATACCATAGACTATATGTTTTTAGCAAGCTAAAATTTTAGGTTTGGCAATTAATTTTTTTTAGAGCACGCTGCCGTTTCGAAGAGGGGAAAAGTGGAACTTTAGGATATTTGCTAGCAAAGCTTTTATC
>JAHDNZ010000088.1 GCA_018435125.1 Bacillota bacterium
TAATGGCCATAACGCTCACTTAGTTCTTTAACCGCCCTTTTAGTTCTTTCTCTAACCTTCCTGTCTGTAAATGCTTGCCAGGGATTAGTCCAATCGCCATAAAAACCAGCTCCTAAAAATACCTTTATACCATTTTTAGCCGCTGCTTTTAAAACTGCCTCCACAGGATCATGAGCTTTAAGCGGATATTTGGGTAAAATTTCTGAAGGGTAAAAACTTTTATTATACAAAGCAACCGCCATAACAACAACATAATTCATGCCAATTTCTGCCATCTCGTCGATCTTTTTCTCCCACATTTGGTCGGTAAACATTGCTGCCTGAGGGTTCCAATAGATGCCTTCTACAGTAGAATGGTGCTGAAAATCTAAAAAAGTCCCTGTTATCTTGTACCTTTTTGTACCAAAAAAGAGTTCTTCTTTTTCTTTAATACTCATATCGGCTGAAACTGTATTTAAAAGGAGCAAAAACGAGAATAAACCCAGCATAATTTTCACTCAAAAAACCTCCTAATTGGCATTACTCCAGATGATATTCTGGATAAAAAAGCACTTTCCTTTACTGGCTTTTTTTAGCGATAAAATATTATGAATAACTGCTTTTTATCTTTTAGGTAGCTCCAAATTGCTTCTGCCCTAGTATGGCATTGTGCTCTAACTGCTTAGTAGCAGACATAATATTACAATAGGAGGAATGCATTTGCTTAAATTCACAAAAATGCATGGTCTTGGCAACGATTATATTTACGTTGATGGAATTAGTACGCACTTCCCCGATAATAGCGACTGGCCATCAATCGCCCGTTTAGTAAGTCCGCGTCATTTTTCTATAGGTGCAGATGGTTTAATTGTTATCTTACCTTCACAACAAGCTGACTGCCGGATGCGTATCTTTAATGCCGATGGCTCTGAAGGTGAAATGTGTGGCAATGGTATTCGCTGCCTTGGTAAATATGTTTTTGAGCACAACCTAGTGAAAAAAAATCCTCTCGTGGTTGAAACACTAGCCGGCATTATTACATTGACCTTCACCTGTAAAAATGAAAGTGTTGAATTGATTGAAGTTGATATGGGAGAGCCAAAACTAAAGTATAAAGATGTACCCTTAACTGGCCCTGCAGAGGCTATGGCTGTTAATGTAAAACTGCCTCTTAATGATGGTTTAGTCTATTGTGGCACAGGAATTAGAATTGGGCCACCTCATTTTGTGGTAGAAGTTAATGATGTGGAAAGTTTTCCGGTAAAAGTTATCGGCCCACTTTTAGAAAGCCATGAGTTTCTACCCCAAAAAGCCAATATTGATTTTGTGCAAGTTATAGATCGAAACCTAGTAAAGATGCGTGTCTGGGAAAGAGGCAGCGGTGAAACATTTGCTTGTGGTACTGGAGCTTGTGCTTCTTTAGTAGCAACTAATTTGGCTAATAAAACCGAAGCCAAAGCTACTGTGACTTCAAAGGGAGGCTCTCTTTTTATCCGGTGGGATAAGAAGCTAAATCATGTCTTTATGAAAGGAAGCGCAGTGGAGGTCTATACGGGCTATATAAAAATCCCTGAGTCTATAATGTTTTAAAAAAACGAGGTCCTTTTATAAGGACCCCTATTTTTGTTATTCAACTGTTACACTAACACTATTTTCCCAAACTCCGTGAATGTTGCAGTATTCCAAAGCATAAATAAGCGCTGATTCGTTTAATTTAATGTCAAAGGTTACCTTGGGCTCGGCAAAAGTTGGAGCTAAATCAAAAGTACCTAAATGGATAACTCTACCTTTTTCTAGTTTGGCATAGACTTGAATCCATTTAATGTGATGTTCTAATGTATTGGGATGGGGTGTTGCTTCTCCGACAACTACGGCTACTTGAAAAACCTCTCCAGCTTTAACCTTATTTAGGGCTTTAATTACAGGCACATGTTTTTCCCGCCCTTCGGCTTCAGGTGCCTTTAAAACAGAACCAAAATACTCCATACCTACCATGCTCCTTTCAGTTAGAGTCTTTAGAACTAATATCCTGTTTTCAGGTCTATGAAACATTTTTTCTATTTAAACCTCCCTGAAGCACAGTTTAGTTCAGTTAAGTTTTTTGATGTGATGCCAGACAGATTAAACTAGGTTTCTTTTTTCTAACACTAGCAAAGTCTTTTTTAAATCCTCTGGTAGTTCACTTTGAAAATGTTTCCCGTCTAAGTAAAAAAGAGATGTTTCCTTGGCTTCAACAATCAGCTTATAAGCATGTAGAAATTGTCTCTTTAAGCCATAATTTTTATAAAACTTCTGGTTATCTATCTTTTTGCCATATTTTAGATCCCCGGCCAAAGGATGCCCTATCGAAGCCATATGCACCCTAATTTGGTGTGTTCTACCTGTAACAATTTCTACTTCCAAAAGTGTGTAACCATTAACCACTTCAATAGGAAGGTAATTTGTTACTGCTGTAAGACCCTCTTTGGTAACTCTAACTTGGTTTTTTTCATCGTCTTTCTGAAGTCTTAATTCAATGATCCCAGGTTTTGTTATTTTGCCTTCTACAAGGCAAAGATAAAATTTACGTAGTCTTTTTTGACGTATTAGGGCGGTCATTGTCTGTAAGGCCGGGTAGGTTTTGGCAATTATAATCAACCCACTGGTGTTTCGATCTAAGCGATGACAAAGTGCCGGTGTAAAAGTAGATAGAGATTTAGGATCATATTCACCCTTTTGATAAAGATACGCCAGAACTTGATTTATCAAAGTGTGTTTTTTTTCACTTTTATCCGGATGAACTAATAAACCAGCAGGTTTGTCGACAATAATAATATTTTCATCTTCATAAACAACAGCGATATTATACGGCACATTAAAAAAAGCTTCCTTCTCTTCTTGTTCTATATCGGGTATTTCAACGATATCTTCTGCCTTTAGCCTATAATCTTCTTTGCTTTTTTTCCCATTTACCTTAACTATCCCTTTTCGAATAAGCTTATAAATTTCTCCTAGGGAAAGTCCTGTATATCTTTTTCTTAAATACCGGTCTAGTCTTTGACCTGCTTCATTGTCAGTTATAACTGTCACTGCTTAGCCTCCTTTAAAACAATTAGAATAACGCTAAAACTAAATCCAGCTGTTGCTATATTTGTTCAAAATGTTTCAAAAAACCTTTTTCACTTTTTATTATCCAGCTATAACTTTTTAAAAAATAGATCTAGCTATAATCAACTTGGGCTAACAAAAGTTATCCTTTAGAAATATTTTTTCATAGATGTATATAAGCCAAAACTATTGGTCATAATTCTATTGAGGCAATGATGAGGTTTTTATTAATCTCAAAGGATATTGCCTTATATACCCACAGGTATTAGTTTGCCTGTGGGTTGTCTTTATTAAATTATTCTTTAGGACTCTCGCTTAACTTGGTAAGAGGTAAAATGATAGTCCTCTTACTCACTACCGGTAAACACAGCAGTTGCGATAAAAAGACATGCAAATAGTATAAGATCATAAGTGATCTTTACCCTTTTCAGTAGCGTTTATGAATGTTTTCAGGTAATTAGAACATGAACCTAATATTTAAGAGTATCAATTGCAGGACTTTAAAGTATTCCACTCGAAGTAGTAGAGGCAAACAACAGATACCCTTTTTATCCCAAACAGCACCTGAGCATCGAATAACAATATACATTTATTATGGTATACGAAATTAAAGCTATGAGTTTACCTTTCTAAAGTTTAAAACAATTAGAAAAAGCTACCTAGCTATCATTTTATGTTTTACATTATATCTTTGTAGGTAATATCATTGGCATCTTCATATGTTGTTGCAGTATTTGCTAAATTACCAGCTGTTTAAAACATAAGTATCTTTTTTATCTAATGAGATACATAGGGGGGCAAGGTTGTGAACCAAGAAATCACTGACTTTTTGGAAAAAGTTGTAGAACGTTATGACTTACCCGGAGATATTATATCCGCTACTCAGTGTTTAAACGGCCATATTAATGGAACATATCATGTGACATTATTAAAAACAGATGGTGAAGAAGATAATCTTATTGTTCAGAAAATAAATCACTATGTTTTTAAGGATCCTAAAAAAGTTATGCATAACATAAAGGAAGTAGGCAACCATGTCAGAGGACGCAAAAGCGACAGTGATTGCGATATTATTACCTTCCTAGATAACAAAGAAGGCATAAATTATACCAAGATAGACGGAGAATATTGGCGTATTTGTCGCTTTGTAAAGGATTCAGTCACTTATGATTTTGTAGAAAATAGCAAGGTTTTATACAGTGCTGGATACGCATTTGGCAGATTTCAATCCTTACTTTCAGATTTACCTATGGAAAGGCTATATGAGACAATCCCTGATTTTCATAACACCAGAAAACGCTTAAATGATTTCTTCGAGATGGTAGAATTAGACCCGCTAGGTAGAGCAAAGGATTTAAAAAACGAAATTGCGTTTTTTGAAAAACATACCTCGCTTGCTACTAAGCTTTGTGATTTACTTGATGCCGGTGAGATTCCTCTTAGGGTAACACATAATGATACTAAGTATAACAATATCTTAATGCATAAAGATACCTGCAAACCTTTGTGTGTTATTGATTTAGATACGGTTATGCCTGGACTGGCGATGCATGATTTTGGTGATGCCATCAGATTTGCTGCTAATACAGCTGTTGAAGATGAGACTGATCTAAATAAGGTAGGACTAAATTTAGAAAATTACCGGGAATTTACAAAAGGCTTTATGAGTGCATGTCTGGGTTTGACTAAAAAAGAAATCGACGCTATGGCTTTAGGAGCCATAACGATCACCATAGAACTTGCTTCGAGATTTCTTGCAGATCACATTAATGGAGATAAGTACTTTAGAATACATCACAAAAACCATAACTTAGAAAGAGCTCGGTGCCAAATTAAGCTTGCTCAAGACATGATTGAAAAATATGAAAAGATGTGTCAAATCGTAAATGAAAGCATTGTCGAAAAAGAAGCAGCTCCTGCTCTAGATAAGTAAAAATGATGTTGAATAAACATAACTCCTGTCAAGCTGACAGGAGTTTTTATTAACGATAGGTAAGCTTCAACTCATATCAAATAATGATAAAAATTTTTTAGGCCAAATAGGGTGATTTAAACCGAGTAGCCGGCTCATAGACCGGCTATACTTAAATATTCACGCGATAATGCCAGTAATTTTTCAGCTTGCTCCAAAATGATTCATTGCGATAGTTAGCTTTAATTTTAGTATTATTAGGAGAGTATAACTCAATAGAGTCGATATTTAAGGGCATATTCTGTGAATAATGCATTACCCATTGAAGAGTCTCTCTAATTCTGGTTATCTCAACCATGTGACCGGTGTTGATTTGGCTTAATAAGGCTAGGTTAGTAAGCCTAGTTAGCAAATCATTTAGAGCTGCTTCTACTTGTGAACCTCTCGAATACGTAACTACTTTTTTCTTCGCTAAAAGAATTTCCGTTAAAAGATTTTTGGTCCTCTCGGGAGTATAATTACTTAACTGGTACCACAGATTGGGATTAGGATCAATTCCTAAAGCCTGGCGATAATCATCTTCAATCTGAATAATATCTGCCAGAATTTTCTCAAGAGAATCAAGAACAGGTAAACGTTTTTTTAGCGAAGGAACCAGTTCTAAGGTGTGTTTACCCTTGGTAAGAAAAATATCAAGATATAAAACTTCATTATTATTTTTACCTAATTGGGGTGAGTAAAGATACCAGTAATTGGTATTAGTTCTTTTTCCATTATCAGTCGGTTGAAAAATAATGATCTCTGCTTCTTGATAAGGTATTTTTCCATCTATTAGCAATAATCTTTCTGAATGAAGAAAGCCTTTATAAGTTAAACGTCCTAAAGGTGTTTCAAAAAGTGGGATGTTCCCTAACGCATAGCGAAAAGCTACTCGATAAAAACCTGTTTCATCAACTTCAAACTCCCAAATAACACCATTACCAGGATAGCGCCAGCGCCCAAGGGCATTGTAGTCACGAATGGGATCTGCTTCTATATCCATATAGACCATCGCATCTGCTTCACCATATTGATATTTATAAGTGGCTCCATCTAAGCTAATGTGAGTATCTATACCCGCAGTGAATTCAACCGGATTAAGTTTTCTATATTCGACAAGAGTCGGTGGGCTTTGATAGGTAGCAATTTTTAATTGATTAATAAACCATTTGCCACCTACAGGCTTAAAGGTAACCTGATGCTTGCCCTTAGTAAAATAAAACTTAAACGGATAGTCTGACTTACCGCTGGTATCTCCCGCGTAACGGTTTTGCCATACTATAGCAGGTAAAGGTGCTAAAGCTGAACTTCGAATTGGCTTATTTCTATCTTCTAGATTGTTACGATAATAGCGAGGAGGTAAAATTGAAATTGCTTCATCAAAAGGTAATAAACCATCTATTAATATTGATATGCCATCCTCCCCAGCTTCTGTGAGAAAAGCATATTCCATATAAATAGTATACAATCCCGATTGAGGAATATTGACATTCCAGGTTGCTCCACTTGCAGGGAGTAAAACCGGTGTTTTATCCAATAGAAAGTATTCTTCAGGAAGCAGAGGATATTCTGTAGCTTCAAAAACTTCTATACTCAAATTTTGCTCATAAAAAGATAAAAGAGGTATATTTTTAAATTTGTCAAAATAAGTCCAATAGGAGTCAGCTGAAGAAAAAACTGCTATAATGAATAAAAGAATGACCCATAAAGCTAACGACTTTTTCATTAAACAATAATCGCACTAATTTTTAAAAACATCTTTTAGGCGATTACCTTCACCTCCTTTTAATTGTCACTATCCATAATTTCAGTTTAGTTGCTTTGATTCCTCCTAAGATTAATAATCTTAAGCAACATTATTACTTGAAAGAGTCAAATGATGTCTTTCTGCCAGCACTTGAACCAAATATCTGTTCTACGAATTTTGTTTTTGTTATAAGAGTTAGCAAGTTAAAAATAGCTGTTTTTATTTTGAAGAAAGGTGGTGCAACCCGTTGAAGAATATTGACTTATAAAACCAATATTATTTTTACCAAGCCTTTATTACAACGAGTTTTATAAGTTTCTTGCGACGGTAAATTATGACTAACAAATACTATATCGGTCTTGATCTAGGTGGCACTAAGATTGCCACAGGCATTACAGACACTAATGGAAAACTACTTGCAACTGTAAAGATTCCTACCCAAGCTCAAGATGGCTATGAAATGGTCACTCGCCGCATGGGCGATACTATTGAAGAAGTTATGCAAAAAAGCGGAGCCAATGCCAGTGATATAATTGCAATAGGTGTTTGTGCCCCAGGAGCTATAGATATCACTAATGGTATTGTACGTGGTTCACCTAACTTAAAATGGCATAACGTTCCCTTAAAAAAGATAATCGAAGAACGTTTTCATATCCCCACTTATTTAGATAACGATGCCAATATTGCTGGTCTTGGCGAAAATCGCTTCGGTGCAGGTAAAGGTTCCAAACACATGCTTTATATGACAGTTTCCACAGGTATAGGTGGCGGAATTATATTAGATGGTAAAATATACCGTGGTGCTACCTTTGGAGCGGGGGAAATTGGTCATATCACTATTAATATGAATGGTCCTCGTTGTGGTTGTGGTAACTATGGTTGTGTTGAAGCACTAGCTTCCGGACCTGCCATAGCTAGGACTGCTAAAGAAGCTTTGATTAATTATCCGGATAGTCTACTTAACTCTTACCCAGAAATAACTGCCAAAGAAGTTGCTGAAGCTGCTAGGAAAGGTGACCAACTATCCATTGAGGTAATAAATAAAGCTGCTGGTTATATTGGAGCTACCCTCGCTAACTTAGTTAATACCTTAAACCCGGATTTAATTGTTATTGGCGGCGGAGTCTCTCAAATGGGTGATCTTCTTCTAATTCCCATCAGAGACGAAGTAAGAAAAAGAGCCATTAAAAGCTTTTCCGAAAATCTCAAAATCGTTCCAGCCGAGCTGGGTGGAGATGTAGGTGTTATGGGTGCTATAGCACTTGCGCAATGCTCCGGAGAGGTTTAATAAATAATAAAGCCCTTCCATATAAGGATGGGCTTTATTTAACACTAATTTTAGCAAAGCATTGGCATTTATCTTTAATTAAGTTTAGTTTCTAGCTTTTTACATCAAATAAGTCATTTTTCAATTGCAGTAGTTTGTTATACTATAAATGGCTCACTCTTTTTAAGAGTTTCTACTGGCTTGATCCAGGTTTTCCCTTTTTTTGACATTCCTTGCAACAACCAAAAAAACGTAAACAATGGTCTGCTATCTTAAATCCAGCCTTTTTAGAGATCTTGGTTTCCAGTTCATCCAAAAGGTCATCATTAAATTCAATTATTGAACCACAACTCAGGCAGATAAGATGGTGGTGATAGTGTTCAGATTTCTGCGAATCTATCTCATAGCGAGCTACTCCATCACCTGAGTCAAATCTACGTAATAAATTCATCTCAACAAATAGCTCTAGTGTCCTGTATATTGTGGCCAGGCTAATATCATTAGTCTGAGTCTTTACTAGAGAATAGACCTGATCAGCTGTAAGATGAGATTCACCTAAATTTAGCATTGCCTCTAAAACTATTTGTCTTTGTGGTGTTAAACGTAAACCTTTTTCATGTAGAGCTGTTTTCAACTTTTCTTCCACTTTTTACCACCCCAAATATGACCTATTTGAAGCAATAAGCTAAGCGGCGCTACACAGGTAGCGCCGCTTCGTTGACAACCAACCCTGTAAGCCGGGTTCTGTACCCTTATGGGCGATGATCATCTATCTTGACTTACAGTTACCTGTAAGTTCTAGCGACCTAACCCGAGGGAAAGACGGGCAGCCTTACTTCCCTTCTATTTGGTCTTGCTCCAGATGGGGTTTACCAAGCCGACCGGTCACCCGGATCGCTGGTGCGCTCTTACCGCACCTTTTCACCCTTACCTGTCAAAAACAGGCGGTCTGTTCTCTGTGGCACTTTCCTTGAGGTCACCCTCACTGGGTGTTACCCAGCATCTTGCCCTATGGAGCCCGGACTTTCCTCACCGCTTTGCGGAGCGATCATCCAAGTTGGTTGTTGGCTCTGCCTTAACTTTAACACTTATCATTATCTCTGTCAACTTAACAACCTACTAGAAGCAAAACGCTTAAAAGGCAAACTTAAATTCGGTACCAATGTTTAATTCATTGAAATTCTTTATTGCCATAGCGATATTAAAAGCCGGTGTAATACTGGCTATAGCTCCAAAGTTTAAGCTCTTATTAATTTCAGCTACTAACTTAACTTTAGGAGCGTCTTTGCTTACAGGCAGATCATAATCTAATCCGGCAAATACTAGCGCAAGATTACCGGCCCCAAGCCCTATATGTCCTGTAAGACCTGGGTTTAACTTCTTAGACACTACAGCATAAATCGCATCGTTGCCAATACCTAATGCAGCTGCTGGATTTTGGCTGGAATCATGAACAAACTGCCACTTAAAAGTAGCGTATCCAGAAAAAATATTTTTCTGACCCTTAAATGAGATCATAAAATCCATATCGTTAATAGGCGAATAAGCCCCTTTAACTCTTAGAGAATTAAAATTACTCCAAATTAGTAACTCGCCTTTTTTAACACCAATTGTATAAGCTGTTGGCACTTCAATTAGCTGTGGTAAGTTATTAGCACTTAAGCTAACAGCACCAAACAAGAATATTAATAGGATTAAAACCGACTTTTTCATCTTCTATATCCTCCTTTAATCGGTGTTTGATTTTACTTTAATCTACCTTCAGAAGTTTAGATATAAATCTATTAATTTTCTAAAGATAATAGTGATAACTCAGCTACTATCTGTTCAAATACATCCAAAGCCTTTACAATAGGATCAGGAGTACTAAGATCAACACCGGCTTGAGTTAGAATATCAATTGGATACTTACTGGAACCAGCTTTTAGGAATTCTAAGTATCTATTTAGAGCCTCCGACCCATTTTCTAAAATGCCCATCGCCAGTGCTACTGCTGAGGAGAACCCTGTCGCATACTGAAAAACATAGAAATTAAGATAAAAGTGAGGGATCCGTGACCATTCAAGGCTAATTAAATCATCAACCATCATTTCCGGTCCAAAATACTTCTCATTCAAAGCCTTATAAACAGAATTTAAATAATCCACTGTTAAGGCTGAACCATTTTCTACTTCTTCATGAATCATTTTTTCAAATTCAGCAAACATAGTCTGCCGAAAAACAGTGCCTTTAAATTCTTCCAGGTAATGATTGAGCAAAAACATCCTTTCCTTTTTATTTTGAACCTTATGAAGTAGGTAGTTCATCAGCAGTGACTCGTTTACTGTTGAAGCAACTTCAGCAACAAAGATGCTATAATCGCTATAAATATAAGGCTGATTTTTGTTAGTATAGTAACTATGCATAGCATGGCCCATCTCATGAGCTAGGGTAAATAATGAATCTAGGGTATCTTGATGATTTAAAAGCACATAGGGATGGACACCATAGACACCACAAGAATAAGCTCCGGAACGTTTACCTTTATTTTCATATACATCACACCAACCAGATTCCATACCTTGATCAAGAATATTAAGATATTCTGCTCCTAATGGCTGCAATGCTTCTTTAACTATCTTTTTTGAGTCCTCAAAGCTATAAGTAGTTTTAATTTCTTCAACTATTGGTACATAAACATCATACATGTGAAGCTCTTCAAGATGCAGCATTTTCTTCCTCAACGCCACATATTGATGCATTGCTGGTAGCTTGGCATTTACTGCTTCAATTAAACTGTCATAAACTGCTAAAGAAATATTGTTTTTGGCTAGAGCTGCTTCTCTGGCAGATTTATATTTACGAACCTCGCCATTAAAGATATTAGCATTTACCTGGGCTGAAAGTAAGGCTGTGGTAGAATGTTTTACTTGATCATAGGTACTGTAAAAAGCAGTAAAAGTTTCTTGCCTAACTTTTCGATCTTGGCTTTGCATAAGCGGGATAAACCTGCCATGAGTAAGCTGTACTCTATTACCTTGGGCATCTGTTATCTCTGGAAATTTAAGATCTGCATTGTTTAGCATGTTATAAATAGCGTGAGGTGCTTCAATTAGCTGTCCCGCTTTAGCCATAATAAATTCTTCATTAGTATTTAAAATGTGTTCCTTTTGACGCCAAAGATTATTAAAATAATGTTGATAGATTTGTAACTCAGGTTTTTGGCTTGTAAATTCTTTGATGGTTTCTTCAGGTATAGTAAGCAATTCCGGTTCTAAAAAGGCAATAGCAGCTAAATACTTCACCAGCAATGCCTGGGCTCTATTACTTCTTGCCTGAGATTCAGAATCAGTAGCATCTTCATCAGCTCTCATACGCGCATACCAGTATAGTTTACCCAAAGATTCACTCGCTTGGTCTAGAATCTCAAGAATGTTTTTCAAGGTAGAAGCCGATTGACCTAAGGTACCTTTTATAGCTGCAAAACTAGGTAGTTTTGCTTCGAGATCAGCAAAGGTCTGCTCCCAGATATCGTTTGAGGGAAAGATATCCTCCAAATGCCAATGATATTTTTGTTCTGTCTCTTTTCTAGGTGATAATTCATGCATTTTTTATCCTCCTTCTTGAGTTGGGTTCAATAAGTTAATTCAAATTCATCAATACTAACAATTGTTAATGGGAAAGGGGTCGATTGCATGCGTCAATTTTATACTAGGTATCCTTATTCATTAATTCTAAAAGCAGTTGTGCAGTTTTTTATAGCGTTAGTTATTGCTAATATTGGCAGTGGAAGTTTTACTTTTGGTGGTACATTGTTGTTTGTTTTTGCTTTAGCCCCAACCTCATTTCTCTTTATTGATCTATTAATATTACCATCTTTAGGGATAAGAGCTGCTAATGTAGCCGACTGGATATGGACACTTCTCATCTGTCTACTTTATCGCAGCTTAGGTTACCTCATAATTGGTTTTCCCCAATTAATCATTCTGGTAACAAGCTTAGTCATTGCTGAACATTACTTTCATAAGATGCTAAAAAAAGCTTCCCAAGCTTAACTATCTCTTTAAGGAGAGAGCCATGTAGCTTTCTCCTTATTATATGCAACAACGGTTAACTTTTTTAGACATATTATTGCTTCAATAGAGCCATCGCTTTTCAGCGATGGTAATATACTTTATGGCATTACTGCTGTAGCCCTTCTTTTTAAAGAGTTGTTAGATAGGGAGTTGAAGCTATCACGGTTTCAATAGGTACAGTATTTGCCAAAAATTTAAGTACAGGAGCTTCACTGGCTCCATGGCCTAACAACAAGACAGCAAGCCCTTCTTCTTGGGCTAATAGCAGCTCATGATAATCAAGTTCACCGGTAATAAACAGATCTACCTTATCCTTCAGAGCATAATTTAGACCAACAGAACCACTGCCGCCTAAGATAGCAATATGCTTAAACTCTTTTTTATCGCCATAAAAAAGAGTGTTTTTTTGCCAATGTTTAAGAATCGCCTCTAAAGCTAAGCTCTCTTTTAGCTTGATTATTTCACCCATGTAACGGCTTTTTTTAGGGTATTGAAGTTGGTAAACATCAATAACAGGTTCTTCATAAGGATGTAACTTTTTAATTTGGGTCAATAGATCAGTATAACCTTCCAAAGGTACTATAGTCTCTATTCTAAGTTCATTGACTTTTTCATCCTCACCTTGCCTACCAATAAAAGGTTCACTGCCCTGGAGTGGTCTAAAACGCCCTGTCCCTAGTGTTTCATAAGAACAATGATCATAATTACCAATAAGACCCGCTCCTGACTGCCATAAAGCCTCTCTTAAAACAGAGGCATTTTCTTCAGGCACAAAAGTAACTAGCTTAACAAATTCTTGATAACCTAGTGAAACTAAGCCTTTACCTCTTTCAAAACCCAATGCTGCTCCTAATGCTCGGTTAACACCATTTTCCGCTAGATCTAAGTTAGTGTGTGAAGCATAAACTGCGAGGTTACTTTGACTTGCTTTAAGCGCTAATCTTGAAACCACTGAATTAGTTGTTAGATTTTTTAGAGGTTTAAAAATCAAGGGATGGTGACTAATAATTAGCTGACATTCTTTAGCTATTGCTTCCTCAATTACCTCATTAGTTATATCTATCGTTAAAAGAGCTCTTTTTATATCTTGGTTTATATCACCTATCTGTAACCCTACATTATCCCATGGTTCTGCTGTTTTTTCTGGTGCTATTACCTTTAATGGTTTTAAAACATCTCGTAGTTTCATTTTCTCCCTCCTTATAATTATGTTTGTCGTTTAATTCTAGCCATAGTAAATAACCCTCTAGAGATGCTTTTTTAGACAGTTTAAATGCTGTTGCTCTTTTCGCAATTTCTCACTTTGTTCATCTTCAGTATCGATATAATTAAGAGCTTTATTAATATCAGCAAGGCGTTTATTTAGATATTCTCTCCCTAAAATTGTCTCATAGAGTGTGCCAATTCGCAAAGTTGCTTCAGACCACTTTTCTTTTCCTAGTTGGTAACCTTCTTTTACAACGATAATCTGATAATAGCGATTACGCTCATAGACCATCTCTTCTTTAACAATAGGCTGGTCTAATAAAAACTGTCTCAATGGAGAAGGATCGCCATTAACTTGTAACACAAAAGTAGTGTTTGCAAACCTACTCATACCTTCGGCAAGTATTTGCACTATAGTTTTAGCTCCCAACCCACAGACAAAAATAGTGTCGACTTCGTTATCTTGAATTGGATCCAAGCCATAACCTAAGCGAATATCAGACCTATCTCGGTAATTAGCAAGGTTTTTTCGAGCAATTAACAAAGGAGCCTCTGCTAGATCAGTAGCTATCATGTATTTAGCTTGATTTGTTTTAAGTAAATATTGGCTTAAGTAGGCATGATCACATGCAATATCAGCACCGCTGTTAATATTGCCTATTAATGATGCAGCTTTTTTTAACCGTTTTGGTAATCTCATTAATAGTTCTCCTCAGTAAATTAATTTCTTTTTTTGCTAATTAAATTGAAAGGAGCAAAAATAATGAAACTTAAAAATGTTACCTTTGGACTTATCTTTTCTCTGCTAACTACCACTTGCTTGGCAACTACCTTTAATTTACTAGCATTTGAACCAATTCCTTTAACTAGCATTCCTGTAATAAAAGAAAATAGAAGTTGATAAAAAAAGCGCCTCTTGTTAATATTCTAGGTGTCACATCAAGACCCTTTAAATAACAGAGGAGGCGCTCACCTTGAAGTATACCCAAAACGA
>JAHDNZ010000076.1 GCA_018435125.1 Bacillota bacterium
ATAATATCGCTACTTAAAGAAAAGTTTGCCAAGATTAAACCGCAAATAACGGTGTAGCTTGCATATGTTAAAAGAGGGAATGCTAGACTTCTGCCTATAACAAAACACAAGGGATAAAGTAATGAAGCTAAGATAATCAAAAATTCTTTGGTGATGACCTTTTTGAGTCTGATAATCTCTAGAAAAAACCAGGTCATTAGCCAAATAAGACAGGTAAAAACTGAGTTAGAAAGATAATAAAGGCCAATCAAACCTCCGGCATATATACAACGAGCTATAGCTAATTTATTACTAAGAACCAAAACCCAACCCAAGGCAAAGGGAATTAAACCCAAGTCACTACCAAAAACTCCCTGAAAACTAAGAAATCCCAGTGCAACCCAGCCAATCTTCCCTAAAAGTTCTGATAGTTTTTGGAGTAAAAGCTCTAAATCTAGTGAGCTAAAACGTTTAGATCCTACATTTGCTGAACCAATAAGTGTTGATTCAGTTCGTTCCACTAAAAGGACCTCCTCATTTGACTCCCTTAACTTTGAATTTAGCACTGCTTCTTGTTTGTAAATGTCGATAATCATCGAATAGAATAATATAAATTATCTTAAGGTGCTTTTTATGGACACGGAGTTATATTTGCTTATATATGGCCTTCGGCTACCTTTAGATTTGACTTTGGTAGGAATAACTTATCTTTCATTATTATACTTCCTTCTATCGAGGTTTTTCGGGACTTGCACCCGCTATATAGAATAACTAGATAAAAACGCCAGGGCTTCGCCTGGCGTTACTAATTTTATACAGATCAATTTAAGAAATGTGTTCTAAGAAGCTTATCTAAGGCTACTACAAAGTCATGACGATTGTTTTGATCCAATACCGGTTTATCTAAAGCAAATTGGCTAGCTAGTGAAGCTAAAAATGTTTCCGGAGAAGATTTATCAACTATTATTCCGGAGCCATCTTTTAATCCCTGAGCCCAGTTTGCTAAATCATCTTCAGTAAGTTGTTTTTCTGGATAGAATTTCAATTCGCGATCTTTATCATATTGGTAGGTACCAAATGCGGCCGTAAACTGAAGTGGGTTAAAGAAAGGGCTGCCGACCGGGACATCGACAAACCAGAATATAGGGGCTCCCTGTTCAATTAAAGCCACCTGGGTTTTACGAAGGAGCTTCTCATTTAACCAGACTTCCTGGGGTAGGAGTTTTTCGTTTAGTGCAATTGCTGCCAGAGTTCCACTAGCCTCTCCAATAGCCCATTCTACCGGATGTAACCTAAAAGTACCGTTAGTAATATGGGTTACAGAAAGATTTTTCCCCCCTGCCAAGAGATTTTTTACTCGTTTTGGAATTAATGCTCCCAGAGGTATTTGGAAGGGGTATACCTCAGATGATTTGGCCGTTTCTTTATATCCTGAGGCATGGATATCGATAAAATATTTCCCTAAACCACCTGCATCACTAAAGAAACAAGCTCTTGGACCTCTAAGATAACCCACACAAACATCTTTTTCCACTACGGTTATAAAGCCTTTTATCCTACGAGACTCTCTAATATAAGGGTATTTTGACAGGCCATCTTCAGTATCCATAATATCCCGACGTAGCTTAAATTCGGGATAACCATAACCTCCGTCATCACGCTTAACTTCGGTTTGCAACCAATATAAAAATCCCAGAGCCAGATCCTTGGCTTCTTTTTGTAATCTTTGTTTTTCCTCGGGGGAAACATCAATAAAAGCACCCCCGACAAAATCATTCCCCGGCCAGTTTATCATTACAATATCATGTGGATAGGCAGGATCTTTAAAATTATTTTTGTCAATCAGCCGCCTATAACTCCAAAAGGGGCCATATGTCCCTTTAGCGGTCGAAAACATTTTATAGGTTGCAACTCCAACGCTACCGCCATAATCTATACCCAGGGTATAAGGCTGATTATCACGGTTTTTTTCATAATTATCTGGTTTTTCAATAACATGATTTTCGCCAGGGCAATACTCTAAAGCAAAAGTATAAGTGTAGGACTGAATCCATTTGGGCTGAGGTAGGTAGGGAGCATGTTCTTCTCCGGTTTCACTTTTGGCTTCGGCTCCAACTCCATATTCCGCACCAACCACAGGTAAGAGATCTCCTATTTCACTTGCGTCTATAAAAATAGCGGCACTAAAGGTCTTTTCCGAGCCATCCTTCAACTTATAAGTAACGGTTTTGATAATATCGTCCTCGACTTTTGCCCTAACAGGAATAACGTTATAGAGTACAGTCAAAGTTTCAGCCTGGAGATACTGGCTAAGCATGCTTTCAATGACCTTTACGCCTACTTTAGGTTCATAGCAGAGACGACTAACCCAACCATTGCCGGGGTTGAAATAACCATTGAATTGAGCCGAGAGGCTTAATTTGAAGTTCTCCCGATAGTAACTGCGTACACCCTTTCTAAATCTGTTGTAAGAAGCAGGTGCTCCAAAATATTCAATCCATTGATGTTCATCAAGCGCAGATACACCCTGGCTGGTAAGTTGTCCCCCTAACCAGTCGGTTTCTTCGGTTATCAGTACCTTTTTACCTTGCGATAATAAAGCCAGTGCTGCTGCTACTCCACCGGTACTGCCACCGGTTATTACCACATCAAAATAGGGAATATCCGTGAAAGGTTCTGCCCATGAAAGGGAGGTTAAACAAACAATTAATAGAAAAGTCCATCGTAAGTACTTTTTCATAGACTGTGTCACTTTCTTACTTAAACGGCAATAAGTAGTGAGTGACAAGACACCTCCTCTTATTATTAGTTCTAAAGTTCAAAGTGTATAAGATGAAACAGACTGTGGTAGGGCTATTTTCTTTAATCCCAAGGATATTTTGGTTTAATCTCGCCTTAATTTCCAAGCGTTAGGATTTATTCCGGTTACCTTTAACTCTGCCCCAAAAGGGTAACTTTCAAAAACATAGTTAAGCCATATCTCACCGACTTCCCCAAACATGATTCCTCTATAACTGCTACACATATTTAGAGGATGCGACTTTTTAATTGCATCTACGAATTTAGGATAAAATATAACCTCAAATGCTTGGACAAACTCTTCTTCATTTTTTATCTTAAGGACTTTATCTTCAAGATAAATACCTAGCGGATAAGCTACCTTCTCCGCTACTTGATACTTATCTTTATTTAGTATTTGTTGTTTTAATTCAGCCGCAAATATCTCCACAGTTTCTTCACTATCTTCCCAGCAACCAGCATCGTAGTATATATTCTTAGGATGACCGGGGAACGCTGCCCAAAGATGTAAATTAAAGGGGCCTAATAAATCATCGTTTACAAATGCTAAACCAGTAAAATCTTGTTCATCTACTTCCCCTTTAAATTTAATAATAGCCTTTTTGGTATAATCATATCCGGACACCTCTACCTGCCTCTCCTTAAAAGACCCGGATAAAGGAATTTTAATTTCATCTTCTTCATAGAAAAAATTGCCAGTTATTTCTCCGTTTTCGTAAGCGTATAATAGCATTTCTATTTTACTGGCCAAAATAGTACCTTTAGATTTATTAAACTTAGTGATCATAAGTGGTGAAAAGGCAAATGTCACCATTGAGACCCCAAAAACAATCCCTAGGAGAACCAGGTGTTTGACCCGGGAACTCATATATATCACCACCTTTTCTTATTTGTTTATACATTGAGGCCCGGATAAACTTTAATGCTAACTCTCTTATCCTTATATTAATTCTTCTATCCAGGCTAGGTACCTTTAGGTTTATACAGAATCCTTTCTAGAGCACTTATAAAATGGAAGCGTGATAAATTCAAATTCGAGCCTCTAAAGAAAATTAATCCTCTTATTATCACCATTTTACTTTTGCGCTTAGACACTAATAAACCCATATGGTTAATACCATTAATAACCCTATGCTAATCGCATTAGTGACAAAAAGCCTCGGAGACTTCTCCGAGGCTTAGTTTAATCTTATGTAAATGTTGTAACTCTACGATAAATAAAATGGTGCGCCACCAGGGACTCGAACCCGGGACCCGCTGATTAAGAGTCAGCTGCTCTACCACCTGAGCTAGTGGCGCCTATATGGTAGCGGCGACTGGATTTGAACCAGTGACACTGCGGGTATGAACCGCATGCTCTGACCAACTGAGCTACGCCGCCAAAAGAATTGAAGACAGTTATTATTATAACAGAAAGCTAATTACCGTCAAGAGGTTTTTCCGAAAAAGGTAGGGCTTCCATTAACGGTATTAACGGAAGCCCCAAACTAAATTCGAACAAAAGGTCTTACTAAATTCCGACTAAACGTTCTTTAATTAATTCCTTAAGCTTTTTTGGCTTCTTCTTTGTCATACTTATTTGGATCAAAGCGATATTTGCCTACTATCATCCAGCTGATGATAAAGACAAACACAGGAACAAATGTCCACCAACCTTCTAAAGGCTTTTCTAAAGAAGCAGAGATGGTTTTTAGAATACCATGAGATATCAATGTTAAGCCAATAGAGATCCAATAGATTGCTTTTTCCATAAACCGTCTGGCGAACTGTCTGTTGCTAGCTTTAATGGAAATAGTCTTATCTTCTAACAGCTTTTTAGCTAAAACAAAATCTACAGGTGTTGCTGCTGCTAATACTACACCAATAACGATATAACCCCATGGATTTTCAAAAGCCAGAAAGATAAACAACAGTACAGCAATAGCAATTAAAAGCCAGTTCACTATTTTGGCAAAGCCGTACATTCTAAACCCCCCTTTTATTGATTAGTCACGAGCTTGCGCTTCTTAGTTTAATCTATTCAACAAAAGAAGAATGAATCCTTTGTAGGGATAAAAAATGGTGCGAGGGAAGGGAGTCGAACCCTCACGGCTGCTTAAGCCAGCGGATTTTAAGTCCGCTGCGTCTGCCATTCCGCCACCCTCGCACGTTTAAATAATGTACTCATGTACATAAGGTATTTTACTACATACTTGCGAGTAGGTCAATTGTTCCGAAGCATTTTTTTATTATCTGTCAATTAGACTTTAATTGCAACACTAACTTCCACCCCAGAAACCATCTAGGGTAGAAGTTAATCTTACAAATCAAGGGGTGGCTTTTAGTCTTACAAATATCTATACTTTATTAGTGGGTATTCATCTGGTAACTCCTGCCTAGGCAGGAGGTTCATTAT
>JAHDNZ010000040.1 GCA_018435125.1 Bacillota bacterium
GAAAAAATAACCGTCCACGAAGCTGTCAAGGGCGAGGACGGAAGCCGTGAGCAGGAAGTAGAAATCTACTACCGCTTCATCGGCAAAATCGACTGACCTTTCTTTTTTACCCAACAATATCTTTAATTAAGGGAGACGGGACATTCGCTACCTGAAACCGCACTTTTACCAAGCCTGGCAAAAGCGTTGGATACCAGCATCGACTCTTTACTAAGCGATAGTAAAATCCAGATTCTTTCGGCATTCTATGGTGATGGGATGGAAAAGCACAATGTGTCAAGCCGCCTAAATAAGCTAATTCAAAATGACCTACTAGATATTGATGTAAATCCACTTTCATTAGCTTGTCCGCTTGCTAATAACCGTCCTAAATATCTGACTGTCAAATATCAGATTGATCAGACTGTTTTTTTCACCTTTGGGGAGGATGGTAAACGACTGCTAATCGATTTAAACTCTAAGGGTTATCAAAGTACTAATTCTGCCGAAATCATAGCTGCATCATATGGGACAGCGAAAACAAAATATAATGTGATGCACAAAATTGAGCATTATAAGGTGTTTAACTGGAGAGAATATCATGCTGACCACGAAACTTTTCCGAGTGATCCCCAAAATGATGATAAAGATTATTTGACCTTTGTTTATCTTGGCCAGGATGATATTCATATGGTAACTTGTGAGGAAGGCGAAAGCATTAGCTATAATTTAGACCAGACAGAATTGTTTAGAAAACAGGCTGGCAAGGAACACTTTATTCCCAATGTACCTATGTTGCCGGAGTTTGGAAAGGGCATGGACTGTTCATGGGCAGCGGCTTTGACAGCTGCGTTACTGGCTATGGGTATCAAAACGAATTATGAGCATGTTATGGGTGTATCCGGGGCATGTTACCGGCTTGCGTTTTGTTCTCCGGGATGGGACTATAGCTCAGTAGACGGTCTTGTTGCTTATGATTACGCAACTTGGGGATATAAAGCGTTTGGGTTTTTTGCAAAATTTGCCGACAGAGTTGATAAAACAAACCGGGCTGAGGAACGCAAATACATGGTAAATGAAATCCGCCACAACATGCCGGTTTTAGGTATCAATATCCGCGTTGCACCTGAATGGGGTGTCATATGTGGGTATAAAGATAACGGCGCCGATTTATTCTGCCGTACAAAATATGATGCCAGAGTAATTGATTCTCCTGATTATAAAAAGGGAAAGCTCAACCCTTTTGATTATCTTTATGTAGATAACTGGCCATTCATTATAACCTATTTTGCAGACAGAACCACGCCACCCTCTGATAAAGAAAATCTGCTAAATTCATTGAGAGTTTTCATTGACTGTGCAAAACAGGAAAACTGCCGAGGTTACAAAATGGGATTTAAAGCCTACGAAGTATGGCAAAATGACCTACTAGAGGAGTCATGGTATCAGAACAATGATGATGAGCAATTTACCCGCAGGTTATCAGTCAATCAATTCTGTTCTCTTGCCCTTTTTGATGCACGCCAAGCGGCCTATAGCTATCTTTCTGAGAATAAGAATCTGTTGCTTGATAAAGTAGATGAGATGGAGCAAATGGTTGCTTTTTTCTCAGAAATAGCTAAAAAAGCTCAGCAGATTCATAAGATGCTAGATAGTGGCGAATACCTTGAAGGGGAAAAAGCACGTCACTTTTGGACAACAAAGATGCGTGTTAATCAGGCTAAGCTACTTGCCGAAATGCTGGAGTTAGAGCACAAAGCGATGAGTATAGCGGAGAAGATAGTATGAGCGTAGCGTTTTTTTCAAATAATATCAGGCGCGCCTATGCTATTATACACAATGAATGCGAGGTCAAAACAGAGGGCCAAATCTTGCTTGATTCTTTTGAGCCAATAGGATTACCTGGCTTCTTCTTCTATTCCGATAGCTACGGTTACAAGTTTAATGCCTGGAAACGTACTCATACAAAGGGAAGGCATTACTGGAACCATTATTATAAAGAGCTTGAATTTATAGATAGCAGCCCGGAAGTTTTGTATTATGCCTTCGGTACTGATGATCCACGGTATCTTTATCGTTGGAAAAGGGAAGCTATACGTATCCCTGTACCAACCACTATATGTATTGAAGCTCTTGTTAAAGCGGGTTATTGTGACCATAGTCGTGTAAAACGTGCCATAAATACCTTAATTGATTTTAAGGATAATAATATAGTCTATGAAAAGGATTATGGATGCAGTTGCCCCATGGCGAAAGCTGATCTGTATATTTTTGATAATAATGATACCCCAAATTTTGAAAACATAAAAACATTCCCCCTAAAAAACACTCGTTATTTTTATGCACCACTTGTTCGCAGAGCTTTATTAAACTATCCGGGTTTTATAGGCTCTAAATTAGATATGGACATAAGGGATAAGAAGCTCTAATGATACCTCAATAGATTAACTGCTCTAGCCAAAACTTTGATGTGAACGAATTCAACTTATAAGAATGAGGTGGTATGTTAATACCACCTCATTCTTGAGATCAGCATTTGGCTTTAACTCCTCTGGAAGAAAACAATTACATAAAATTAAGAGAGAGCTTTGAGCAAACGCTCGCTAACAGGCAGATCTTTTTTAACACTATAGCTTTACTTTCAAGAATAACTATTAATGACCCAATACAAATTAAAACATAATTTCAAGCAGGAAGGAAAGAACAATAGCTTTACGAACTACAAAGTAGAGCTAGCGCTGAAAAAAGGAGGGGAAAAGATGGCAGAGTTTACTATACGTTCCTACCAAGTTAAGGATCTTCAACCTGTGGTTAATTTGTGGAACCGCTCACTTATAAGAGATGCAATATCGGTAACGGATTTTCAGCTAAAGGTCTTAAATGATGAGAATTTTTCCGAAGAAGGAGCACTAATAGCTGAAGCAGATGGCAAGGTAGTTGGTTTTTTACTTGCTCTTTATCGCAAGGTGCCAATAACCGGAGTTGGTCTGCAAGAAGACACAGGCTGGATTACTATCTTTTTTGTCGATGCGGACTACCGTAAAAAGGGTATTGCTACTACAATGCTAAAAAAAGCCGAGGAATATTTAAAAAGCAAAGGTAGGAAACGGGTGGTTGTTTCAACTTATGTGCCCTACTACTTTATTCCCGGGGTCGATGTAGATGTCTATCTCGAGGCATTTAATCTACTTAAAAAAATAGGTTATGAAACTATTATGGAGCAGTTTGGGATGTCAGTTGATCTTTTAGATTTTAAGCCTTCTGATGAATATTACCTCACCGCCGAATCTTTAGCTGCAGAGGGTATCGAGATCGAATATTTTTCCACTCCGTATACCCATAAACTTCTAAGCTTTTTAGAGACTGAATTTCCCGGTGACTGGGCAGCTGTAATTAGAGATCGTCTGCGTCACCACTGTGATCCCAAAGATATTGTGATTGCCAGAAAAGGAGAGGAAGTTTTGGGTTATTGCCAGGTCGACGGAGAACATTTCGGCCCCTTTGGTGTCCACAGCAGTCTTAGGGGCAAGGGTGTAGGAACAGTGCTAATAATAAAGGCTATGCAGTATGCCAAGCAAAAAGGTATCCGACATCTTTGGCTGGCCTGGACCGGTGCAGTTGATTTTTATTCACGCAAAGCCGGTTTTAAGGTAATTCGCAAACATGCGATTATGAAAAAATCACTGGAGGGATAATTGTGGCAGACAGACAGGTTCACATTATGGTAGTAGGAGCTCATGCCGGCGACGCTGAACTCATGGCAGGGGGTCTTTTGGCTAAATACCATCAAATGGGTCACAAAACCAGTATTGTGCACATGACCTTAGGTGAAAAAGGCAATAGAAATTTAACTCCGGATGAATATGCAGTTCAAAAGAGAAAAGAAGCTCAAGCCGCAGCCGAAATTCTGGGAGCAGATACCTATTTTTTGCCCTATAAAGATGCAGAACTCCCCAATGATGATGAGGCTGCATATAAACTGTGTGATATTATTCGTCTGGCCAAACCCAATCTATTAATTACTCATTGGGAAGGCAGTATTCATAAAGATCATACCAATACCTGTTTGATTGTTAGAAATGCTCAGTTTTATGCAGCGTTGCCTACTATTAAAAGAGAACTGCCGGCTCATGGCTGCTGGAGTTTAACTTATGCCGAAAACTGGGAAGATCCCAAGGGCTTTGTACCGGATACCTATGTAGATATAACATCTGCCTATGATACCTTTATTGAAGCAGCAATGCAGTATGAGATGGTAAGCGGTAAGATCTCAAGTTTCCGTTATCGTGAATATTACGAGGCTCTAGCTACGACTAGAGGGTGTTTGAGCAATTTTGGCAAGGCTGAATGCTATATGATGCCAGAAGGGGCATTGGTTAGAAAAGCAGATAGATTTCCAAGCTTTTAATTCTTTTTGAGATTAGGCAAGAAAATTAAAGCATATCTAAAAAACCGCGAGTAAAAAGCTCTCGGTTTTTTTGCTAAAATCTAGGGCTAAAAAGCCTCATCTAAATTAATTTATCAAGTTACTCGCCAAATTTAGGTAGTTTAGCAGGAGATTTTAGGGCAATACCAAAGCATTACAAGAGGAAAAGGGTTGGGGGTGGACAAATTGCTAAGGGGGAGAAAAAAGAGCATTTTTGCTGATAAAAAAGCCATAAAAACCTACCTCTGGTTTTTTGAATTCTGTTTTGAGGGCACAAAAAAAGAGAGCTTAAAGTGGCTTGGCTTGGCAATTATAGAATCTTTCGTTTTTGTGAGCCAACTCTTTATTACTAAAGCACTTTTAAATTCCTTATTGTGTTTTCTTAATGATGATGCTTCAAAAGAGATCCTCTACTGGTTTGGGTTTTTTGTCCTCATTTTAACCGGAGAATTTATTCTGGACTTGTTGGTCAAAAAGACTATATTTACCTTAAAAAAGCAGCAAGGTTTATATCTTAAGTCAGCTCTTGTCGAAGCAGCCAAAAATTACCCATTGGAAAAATTCACGGCAGAGTTTAGCAATAATACAGCCTGGCTTTTTGATAACAGCGAGAGTTTAACTTATACCACCACGGAAATAGCACATGACGGACTGTTTTACCTGTTGGTTTTTTTAGGGTTAGTTTTGCTTTGGCCAGCTTCTTTGCGCTACATATTATTTAGTCTTTTAGGTTTGACCGTGGTTTTAATTTTCCTACCAGTAAATATTAAAAATGCCGCCAATAAGCCCAAGAATTATTTTCTCAAACTCTTGTTAGAGCCAAATCAACTAAACAAAACAAATGTCAAAGGAGAATATCTATTAGAGAAACACCGCAAGACATACTGGCAAAGCTGTAAAGCAGAAGATATATATTTACTGCAAACAGGTTTTTTAAGCATCCTGCAAGAAATGATTTTTCTTGGTTTTAGCTTAAGCTTATTATTCGGAGGAAGGTCTTTTACAACCCTTTCTTTAGGAGATATCTTTATTTTTATTAAGACAGTAACCATTGGTTATAACCTTGTTATTAAAGCCAAAGCTAACAAAAAAACAGCTCAGTTTTCTAAGCTGTTTTTAACTCAATTACAAGAAATGCTAGAGCAAGCAAAGATTTCCAAAGAGACAGAAGAAGGAGACATGGTTATCAAGCAAATTAGTGAGCAGATAGGGTTGGAAGTAAAAAACTTAAACTATTTCTATGATAACAAGTCCGTCTTAAATGAGATTAATTTTAAGATTAAGCCAGGTGAAAAAGTTGCCATTATAGGAGCTAAAGGTTCTAGGAAAACCACTTTAATAAAAAACCTGCTAGGTATCTATAAGCCTCAAACGGGGACAATTTCTCTGGGCGGTATTCCTACCTATCAACTTACATTGGCCCAGAGGACAAAATACGTGGCTGTCCTTTTAAGACCGGCTAAATACCCTCTAAGCATCAAGGAAAATATCACTTTCCAAGCGACTCCAAAAGATGATAAGGCCTGGGAGCTAGTTACTAATAAACTTAACCCACTGGTTAAAAACTTACCAGAAGGCTTGGAGACAATCCTAACCCAAAACACCATAAAAGAGTTCAAGCTAACTAACGCATTATTAGCTAAGCTATGGCAAAGTATTATTCTGGCTCGCCTATTATACCGGCAGACACCAATAGTTGTATGTGATGAGCCTCAAAACTTAAACCCCGATTTTTGGCAGCATTTTCCTTCGCTTTTTAAAACGAAAACCGTGTTATGGTTTTCTGAAAGTGCCGCTTCAGGTCTCTTTTTTGATCGGGTTCTACTTCTAAAAGCAGGACGGATTGTGGAGGTGGGAACCTATGAGAAGCTGGTAAAACTAGGCGGAGAGTATGCGACCTTACTAAAAGCACAGGGGGGTAAGATGTGATGAATGACCTAAAGAGGATACGCAAGCTACCTTTTTTAATTAGAGAACTCTTGCAAACGGCACCTCTTACTGGTGTTTTAATCCTTTTTACTGCCTTATTAAAGGCGGGGTGTTATTTGGGATTGATATATTTTTTACAAAGCTTCATTGAAATCTTATGTGCTAAAGATACTTTCAGCCTCTTAGGAATCGCTATATCTTTAATCATATTATTTTTTCTTTTCTCACTTACAAGTCTGATGCTAAATATTTTCACCAAACTTGCTAGCGATGCTCTTACATATAAATTCAGTACCAATATGGCCAAAAAAAACCTGGATAGCTCCTCTATAGACTCCAAAGAAGATTTAATAGAGGAATATCAAAGACGGATAGAAGCTCTTACTCGCGATATTACACTGGTTGTTTTGGGTCTACAGGCTTTATGTAACACCTTAGCTATAGGTTTTTATCTGTTTTACCTCTTTCCCCTGGCAGTTTGCATTCTCTTTAGCGGAGTTTTATTAAATATGGTACCGACTAAAAGTAAATCAAGTACCACTAAAGAACAACCCCGGAAAACTGAAAGGGTCAATAAACTAACTGCTCTTTTTTATAGTCCGGATAGCTTATTAGAAATTAAGCTTTTTGCAGCCGGAGATTTTTTCCAGCAAAAGTGGTATCACTTTGAAGAGACTCTTTTTAAGGCTGAAATTAAAGCCAATGAAGAAGATCTATTTTTCAAAGGTCAAGGGGATATACTGGCTCTATTGACTTATTTGGTTTCTTTGGTTGTCATGGGCTACTACTTTTTCCAGGATAAGTTAACTTTTGGAAGCATAATAGCCATAGGAATTTCTGGCCGACTATTACAAAAAGAGGCTATAGAAGCTCTGAGAACCTACTTTTATTTATTTAGGTTTTTAAACATGCCATCCAAGCATTTAAGTGAGAGTTAAAAAAGGGTATATTTAAGGTTAGTAGTTTTTAAATAAGCTCGTATAGGTGGATTTTTCTTTTACCGCTAAATCAAAATATCAGGTAATCTCTTGTTAAGAGATCAATTATATTTTTATATTAATCAGTGATTTATGCTGATAAATATATTTTTGAAATGTGATAGGCTATAGCTAGGTACTAAGAACAATTTCAGGTAAATTCTTGCGTTAAAAAGATAGGATTGTTACAAACTTAAAACTAGCTAAAAAAAGCTATTTAAAAAATAGCTTTTAGCCTAAAAACCAACCTTTTTTCCCCTAAAAGGCCAAAGATTTCTTTGGCCTTTTTTAAGATCATAGAATAAGTTAAGCATTACTTTTTGAGCTAAAGATTTTGGCAAAAAAGAGCCGGATGCTATCCCAAAGGACTCTGAAAAAGCCACCTTTTGGTACGTCCTCTGCGACAGTAGCTTTAGTTGAAGCTAGTAATTCGTCTTGCCAGAAAAACTTAAATTCACCTATTGCCTGGCCTTTTTTAAGAGGAGCAACCAGAGGTTTTTTGATGTTTTTGACAACTCTGACTTGATCTTTAGCTCCTACAGGTATTAACATGGCTATATTTTCAACAGGAACAACCTCAATGTTTTTAACTTTACCCTTATACACATCAGTGCTAATTGGAGCAACTATATCATTGGCTTTGATGGTTTCGAAGTTGCGGAAACCATAGTTAAGAAGTTTACGTACTTCATTTTCACGGATAGTTTCGGAATCAGCTCCTAAAACAACTGCGATTAAACGCATGTTATTTTGTTTGGCAGTGGCAACTAGGTTATAGCCGACCTTGCTAAGGTGGCCGGTTTTTAATCCGTCAACACCACTGTAGGTCCACAAAAGACCATTGCGGTTTCTTTGGGTGATATTGTTATAAGTAAACTCTTTGGTTGAGTGGTACTCTAGAGCATTAGGGTGATTTAAGATATATGATCTGGCAAGGCTTGCAATATCTAAGGCCGTAGTATATTGTTCACTTGAATCATCAAGTCCGTGGACATCGGTAAAATGAGTGTTTACTAAACCAAGGTCTTTAGCTTTGTCATTCATCATTTGAACAAAAACCTCTGTAACACCGGCTATACCTTCAGCCATAGTTATACAAGCATCGTTTCCGGAAACTATAGCAATACCTTTTAGCAGATCATCAACAGGTACCTGATCGCCTTCTTTAATAAACATCTTCGATCCAACAGGCTGCCAGGCTTTGATACTTACTGTAAATTTATCATCCAGGGTAATGGTTCCTTGTTTTAGAGCATCAAAAGCAAGATAGAGGTTCATTATTTTAACAAGACTTGCCGGTAAAAGCTTTACTTCAGGATCTTGCTCGAAAAGAATTCTTCCGGTATCAAAATCCATTAAGATAGCGGATTTAGCCTGTACAGTAAAAAGGGATTGGGCTTGAACCATACTACTACCAATAAGTACGCTAAATAAAGCAACTATAGTTAGCCAATAAAATCGTTTCATGCAGACGGTGCTAAAAGCACCTACCCTCCTATTCCAAAGCAGATTGCTATGGTTATTTTAAGTTTGCCTTTGATTATAGTAAAACATTATTAATAGCAGCTATCCAATAATGTGGAAGCAAGATTGATTAGGACAAGGCTACTTTCATTCTACTAAATAAGTGTCACTTGAGCAAATAAAAAACGGAAAATAAGTAAACTTTAAAAGGGCATGCGTTGACACATAATAGGTGCTATAGGATAATAGGCTTAAGTATGGATTTTTTAGGGGGAGGGTTTATTTTGAAGAGAAAGTATTTTTGGCTAAAAGTAATACCGATTTTTATTTTAACTGTTACACTACAGCTAACTGTTTTTGCACTCAATGCTTCAAATATTCTAAATGAAGCTATAAATAATATCTCTAAATTAGAAACTATTGCCTTGGAATTAAATGTGGAAGTAGCTGCAGAAGGACTCGAGCAAAAGATGGTGATGGTCTTACAAAGCCATCTCAAAGAACAAGTGGGTAGGTTAGAATTTAAATCTCCGAAAGAGTTTTCCGGACAGATTATTATTGTTGACAAACCCAAAGATCAATTTATCAACTATTATCCTACCGGACAAGCAATTCGTATGCCACTAAGCCAATCAAGCCAATCTAATTCCATGAATATAGATATCTCAAAGTTGATGAACTTAAATACCAGCGATTTTGCCAATCTGGATCCCAACCGTTATTTTTTACAGGCTGAAGAGACGGTCACAAACGGTACTAATGCATACCTTATTACAGTTACAGATACAAAAAAAGAGTTTGGCAGCCAAAAAGTTTGGTTGGCAAAAGCCGACAAGTTTCCCTTAGCTATGGAAGCTTTTGACCCAACCGGCAAAAAAGTAATGTCTTTGGTCTTAGCTAAAGTGGAAAAAAACAAAAAGCTAGACTTAAAAAAGCTAAGAACACTACCCTCTGGAGCAGTTATCTTTGATATGTAGTCAGCTTTAACCCCGGATAGGGACTTTTATGAATAAATGGAGGTTAGTTGGATGAAACTACCAGAATTTGCTGTAAAAAGACCTATTACAGTAACTATGATTGCTCTTGCCTTATTAATTTTTGGTTTTATTTCGCTTGGCCGCTTAGGCTTAGGATTTATTCCTAATATAGAATTCCCTATTACAGCAGTTATAGTACCATATCCGGGAGCAGATACCTATACGGTTGAAGAACAGATTACCAAGATTGTTGAGCCATCTCTTAGAACTATAAATGGTGTCAATCAGGTTATGGCCAATAGTGGCGAGAATCTGGCTATCTTTATTATGGAATTTAAATGGGGGACAGATCTAAAAGTTGTCAGCGATGAAATTCGTACTCTAATGGATTTTATCTCCGTCTCTTTGCCCAAAGAAACAGGTAAACCAATTATCTTCCGTCTAGACCCCAATCAGATACCCCTGGCAGCCTATAGTATATCGGCAAAGGATAATCGTATAGCTAGCCAATGGCTTGATGACATACTAAAACCAGCTCTAGAAAGCATTGATGATGTGGCCCGAGTAGCTGTGATAGGAAAGCCTGTCCATGAAGTCGAAATCGCTTACTATCCAGATAAACTTAAAGAGTTTAATATTGCTCCTCAAACCCTTGGCCAGCTTATCAGTTACCAGAATGTACTAGTACCCGCAGGTCAGATAGAAGACCAGGGACTTATTTATAACTTAAGAACCGGTAACAGATTTACATCTCTTGATGAACTTAAAGAATTAGTGGTAGGGCAAGGGAAAGCGGAGACTTTATCACCTTTTTTGGGGATTGCACTTCCAAGACTGATTAAATTAGGCGAGGTAGCTTCGATCAATGAACATTATCGTTCTAGCGGTCAAATCGCTACTATTGACGGTTCACCTACCATTATGATCTCTATTTACAAAGCAGCAGATGCCAATACCGTAAAAGCATCACGGGAAGTTGTTAAAAAGCTGAAAACCTTAGAAAATGAAGAGATTAAGGTGATAAAGTTTTTTGATCAAAGCGAATTTATTGAAAAAGCGCTAGAAACCTTAGCCTTAAATGGCCTTTTCGGCGGTTTACTGGCTATATTGGTTCTCTATTTATTTTTAAAAAACTGGCGTACAACTATCATTACAGCTATAGCTATTCCTTTTTCCGTGATTGTGACTTTTGTGATGATGTATGCAATGAATATCAATATCAATCTAATCAGCTTAGGTGGTCTGGCTTTAGGTATGGGAATGCTGGTTGATAATTCTATCGTGGTAATAGAGAATATCTACCGCAAACGTCAGGAAGGCCTTGCTGCTACTGAAGCTGCAATTGAGGGCACCTCTGAAGTAGGATTGGCTATTACAACTTCGACCCTTACAACCTTAGTTGTCTTTTTACCAGTAGTCTTTATGAACAGCCTGGCGGGTAATATATTTAGGGAATTAGCCCTTACCGTTTCTTTTTCTCTGGCTAGTTCACTACTGGTAGCTTTGACTATTGTGCCTTTCTTGGCTGCACGCATTCTTAATTTTGATCTCAGTGAGCTTAACGAAAACAAAGATCATAACAGAGGTTTTAATAAAGTTAAGTATCGCTATCAAGAAAATCTCAAAAAGGTTTTGCAAAGTCCGGCCAAATGGTTTATTTTTACGGCTCTAGCAGTAGGCGCCAGTCTTTTATTAATACCTTTTATGAACTTTGAAATGCTTCCAGAAGATAATATGGGCCAAATTTCGGTAACTCTTAAACTTCCTGCTGGAACCCCTATTGATAAAACCCTAGAAGTGTTAAAAGAGGTGGAGCCGGAGATTGTAAAGCTTAAATATGTTGATAAGGTTTATTCTGTTTTAGGAACTTCTTCTGAGATCGGCATCGAGAGTTTAGCTATGAGTTCAAGTGATAGCAAAGCCAGTCTTACAGTCTTGCTAGAGACTGTAGAGGGTTCGTTTGAGCCAACTACCGATACCAACAAGGTAGCCGATAAGATTAGAGAAATTCTAAAAAAAGCCGAAGCTAAGTATCCTTATTTAGAGACCAAGGTCTCAGTGGATAGTATCTTAGCTCAAGTCGGTCTCGAATCCGGCTTAACGGTTAGAGTTAAAGGGGTTAAAGACGAAGAAGTTGAAAAAGCTGCCGCTTCTATCATGGAAGAGATGAAAAAATGGCCTGAATTAGCCTCGGTAAGCTGGTCTTATGCCGAACAGGAACCTATAATGGAATTGGCCATAGATCCGGCTAGAGTTTTAATGGGTGGGCAGGTCGCCGGTCAGGTTGCTATGGGAGTAAGGCAGGCGATCGTGGGTGAACCGGCAGGACAGATAATGCTAGATGGCCTTAGGGTGCCAGTGGTTGTCAAAGCCCATTCGGAGAGTGTAAAAACCTTAAGCGAACTTGAGGATCTCTATTTTCCGGGAACCTCTCCCACAGGAACCGGTGTTACACTCGGACTAAGGTATGGTAATGTAATTGAGGCAGAAAGGCATACAGATCCTCGTTTTTTACAAAGAGAAGGTGGCACCAGAGTTATTGAGGTGACAGGTATTCCGGGCACCAAAATGAGTGGTAAAGCTAATAAAAAACTGAATCATTATCTCGAGCATTGTAAATTACCGGCTTCAGTTTCAGCTGAGATCGGAGGCGTAGAAAAGATAAGAGTAAGTGCCTATAAAGATCTCGTTTATGCAGGGTTATTAGCTTTGGCTCTTGTTTATATGGTAATGGCTTCTCAGTTTGAAGGGCTACTTTTGCCACTGATAATCATGTTTACGATGCCTTTGGCTTTAATCGGTAGCCTAGTATTTCTGTTTATCTTTAGCCGTACTTTATCTATTCCTGCTATAATCGGTATGATTGTTTTAGCCGGTATTGTAGTTAATAATGGTATTGTTTTGGTGGACTATATCAATCAGCTTCGCAGGAAAGGCTTAAGTGTTAATGAGGCAATCCAAAAAGGAGCCACAGATAGATTAAGAGCTATTCTGATGACAGCACTTACCACAATCTTGGGACTTTTGCCAATGGCACTTAATTTAGGTAGCTCGACCAAGATGCAAGTACCAATGGCGCTTACAGTTATGGGCGGATTAATTACATCAACCTTTCTTACGCTTTATATAATTCCAAGCATTTATATGCAAATGGTAGGTAGAGGTGGTAAAAATGAAAAGTAGATTGCTGGTTATAATAATCCTCATTACCATTTCGGGTGGGGTTTGGGCTAGCCAATTAAGAACTGAATGCCTTGGAGCCTACTTAAGTGACGGTAAAGCCAACTTATTAACCGGAGTGAATATCAGTTGGCAAAATGGCAATAAAACCTATACCTTATCTACAGCTGGATGGGGCAAACCAAAGCAGTATAACTTAACCTGGCCAAGTAAATATTTTTGGGCCATTGGTCAAAATAACTTCCATTTTTACCCCGGAGCTGGCTTTTTGATTAATAACTGGGAACTTTTTTTCCAAGGGGACAGAGAAAATCTGATAGGTGGAATTGGCGGAAGTTTTAATCTTTATGCCTCACTGCTAAATGGAGCAGGAGAATTGAAACTCTACAGGCTACCCGAGGGTTATTTCCAAAAAGCTTTTGCGCTTTCGGCAACTAAAACTACTAATTCCAGTGATCTCTTCTTTCCAATGTATGAGTTAAAGCCGGGGGTAACTGCTTATCTCTGCCTGCTTTACAACCTTTATCCTAATATGGTTCTAAAAGCAGGTTATCTTGGCAATCTAACCACAAACCAAACCAACAGCTTCTGGGCTGAGTTTATCATACCTGAGTGGGCCTTCGGGTTAGCTTCGTTTGGAGTAGGAATTGAAAACGGCGATACGAGTTTTCTTCCCCCAGGCCTTTTTGGGACCCTAAGTTATGCTCTGCCGCTTAGCGATTTTATTACCTTAGAAACTGGTATGCGTTATGGGAGTCTCACAAAAAAGGCTACTGGATTTGTTAGTGATCTTCATTTAGCACCACGTATTAAGCTTATTCTTAGCACCGATACCAATGAACTGACTATGCAAACTGCCTGGGAAACCAAAACGAGTAAAGACTGGAGTGGTCAAACTCAAAGGGGTTATGGCAAGTTAAAGTGGAAGATCGAATATCAATACAAAGCAAAAAGGCAAATAACTATCTATACATGTAAAGATTCCAGCCAGGATATATCCATAGGATTAAGATATAAGTTTTAAAAAAAAAGCGGTATAGAATTTTCTATACCGCTTTTTTTTGAGGCCTGATTATTTATTCCCAAAACTTAAACTGAGCATTTAAAATCTCCGAGTCAGCTTATTATTTGCTGCGCGGATTTGGTCTTTGCAATGGCAGTTTTAGGGTGTTTACTCTTTTATATACTTATTTTCTAGCTTTAGTTTTTAAAAATAAAAAGAGTATCAAGTAAAGATAATGGTAACTACCTGGCAGAAAACTACTCTAAATAAAATACCTATAGCTTTTAAGAAGCTCAAAAAGCGAGACGGAAGTTTATAACTAAAAGGAAGTTTCCTCCTAGCAAAACAAACTGATTGACAAACAGCTGTCACTTTTATCTTGTATAGTAAAGGCACTACATCAAGGTGGTGGTTGAGGGTGATTGGATTATTAAGTGGAATAATAGGCGGGTTAGGTGGCATTGGGGGGGCAGTGCTATCTTTTGGACTAGGAGTAGTGGGAGTTATCCTTAAGATTCCGGGTAGTTTAGGTTGTCTAAGTGATGCTTCCTGGCTCTTATTGCTGGCATTGGTGGGTCTTTTAGGGGGAATTATAGCCATTTCCAGGCCCAAAATTGGCGGGTTAATGCAGATTGTGGTAGCATTTGGGGGCTTATTTATTGCTCGTCTTTTATGGATTATCCCATTTATCCTGTTTGTTTTCGGAGCGTTAGCACTTTTTTTCCCTTTTAAATTAGATGAGAAAAGAAATAAAAGTTTTACCGGGAGAAATCCGGTTCAATCTTACTGGTATAAAAGCTGAGGTAAAATTTACCTTGGCTTTTAATATTATACTTAAAAGCAACTTAGCTACAGTTATTTAAAGCTTGTTTGATGTTAAGTGTATATATTTTTGTCTTATTCATTAATCTGGATTTTACGGTGGATTTTATAATTAAGTTAGCCACTTAAGATAAAAAAACGCCATGTGAATTTCATGTTATATTGAAGTTACCTCAACTATCAATAGACAAGGATGAATTCACATGACGCAAATTAAGGATAACACAAATTCACGCAA
>JAHDNZ010000029.1 GCA_018435125.1 Bacillota bacterium
GAAAAGGACTACCCTCTATAGCCTTTAGTCCTTTTTTCCATAGTGTAAGATTCTTCTGTCTGAATATTCTGACTTATAGCAAACAGACGTCTGTTTGCGTAGCTCGACAAACAAGCTCCGGTTTTATGCAACGCTAGTGATCAAATAGAAGGGTATTACATAAACCGCTAGAAGATTATAGAGAAAAAGTGTACTTTTGAAGGGGTGATTAAATGTCTTTAATTTATGATAATTGTCTTTATCCTGCTGTACCTGTTACCTTTAGAAAAGATGGTTCCATCGATTATGAGGCGGAGTTAGCATATGCTAAATGGATGAACACCCAGCCCATTACAGGTGTTGCTCTTTGGGCCCATACAGGACGTGGACTCCATCTTTTACCGGCTGCAAGAGAAAAAATTCTGCTTCTTTGGCGTGAAGCTTTAGATCCGGAAAAAAAGATTATCTGCGGAGCCGGCGGGAAAGGGGCCAAAACAGGCACCGAATTTATAGATCAAGCTTATCAAATGGGTCTACAAGCCAAAGAACTTGGTGCGGATGGACTATTGTGCTATGCACCGGTATTTTTTAGAGGTCAAGCCAACCAGGACGAATGGATAGTGAAATATCACAGCGTTTTGGATTCTCTAGACTTACCCTTGGTTCTTTTTTATCTTTATGAATCCGCAGGGGGAATTAGCTATAGCTTAGATGTATTAAAACAATTGTTTGCCCTAAAAAACGCGGAAGCGATTAAAATGGCAACTTTAGATTCGGTTATGACTTATCAGGATATAGCTAATCTGATGGCTAAAGAATTTCCCCATAAAACTTTAATAACAGGTGAGGATCGCATGTTTGGCTACACAATTTCAAGAGGTGCCAAAGGAGCCTTAGTGGGTATAGGTTCAGCTTTCCCTGCCTTACAAAAGGCTATGATAGATGCCTTTTATGAAAAAGACTACGAAAAATTTATAAGACTAACCCTACTTATAGATAAACTAGCTGAAGTAACTTTTACTCAACCTATGGAAGGTTATATAGCCAGGATGCTTTATGTATTAGTTTTACAAGGATTAATACCATCAGAAGCTGCCTTTGACCCTTACGGACCTGAAATTACCGAAAAAGAAAAGCTCTCCATCAAAGAAGTAGTACAAGAATTGGAGGAAGCTAAATGGTAAGGCCAAAATACTTCCTACCGTCGGAGTTTAATATTTCCGCAAGTTATAAAAAAGCTTTAGAGGAAGATTATCAAACCTTTTTCATAGAGCCAGAACAGCATATTAAAAACAGATATGGGATTGATGTCTCTAGTTTTTACGGCCCCCTAAAAATTAAAAACCCTTTTGGTAAAGCCTCAGGACAACTCTCTACCAATGCTATGCAGGTTAAAGCCGATATTGAAGGTGGCCTTGGTTTTACAGTTTTAAAAACAGTCATTGCCGAA
Organism: Bacillota bacterium; assembly: GCA_018435125.1. GTDB lineage: Bacteria > Bacillota > DTU065 > DTU065 > DTU065 > JAHDNZ01. The sequence continues at coordinate 1,430 of JAHDNZ010000029.1, forward strand.
GGAGCCGATCAAAAATCAGAGATGGAAGCCTGGAAGATTAAGGCTCCTAAAATGGTAATTGAAAAGATAACTTCTCAAAGCGGTTATGATGGATATACTGTAACCTGGAAAGGTCGTGGCTGGGAGAAAAGTCTGGCCGAATACTTAGATTTTATGGACGAATCTCTGGCCCTAGACAGTAGCTATCCTATTATTCCTAGTTGCAAATATCACCTCCCTAAACCAGGGGAGGAGTATCGCAAAGAAGAGTATACCTATACTACCCAAAAAATCTTAGATATTTGGAAAAAACACCGCAAGAGCTATCTGGTTTTAGAGAAGGATTTTAGTGCTACTTTAGCCGGAACCGAGCAGGGCAGTGAAAAAGAATGCGTTCTAGCTTGGTTAAAAGAAGTACCGGAAATGATTAAAGGGTCAGTAGATGAGCCGGTATATTTAGGGGTAAAGCTAATGAATACGCTTCTAACCGATGAGTTTCAACGTGAATTGGTAAAAACACTGCTGGCCAAAGATAGTACCTGGCTGGCTGATTATGCTGTTTGCTTTAACCGTCTTTTTGATCCCAACAAAGAATTCGAAGGCCAAGTCGGTGTCGCCTATGGAGGCTATGATCTTTCTGATCGCAACCTTTGGGCTCTTGAAGCTTTACTTCCGGACAAACCAGGCCGCTTAATCTCCGCAACTGGCAATATCTGTTCAGGTAAAATGATGCTTGAATATGCTCTAAGAGGAGCCTTAAACGGACAACTCCATACCTTCTTTCAGCTACCCCAGTCCGAGTATGCCCCAATCGAAGGCTCCAGAATAAAAAAAGCCCTCCATGAACTGTTATTCAATCCCCAAAAAGGCCTGGTGGCAGGTTTGATTTACATCCGTGAAAAGCTGCAAAGACCTGATGATCCTTTCACTTTCCTAGAAGTTACCAGCCTTGACCCATCACTACTGAGTGAATTGTAAAAAAACGAGGTGATATCTTTGTCCAAAGTAAATGAGAAAATTAAAATTGACAGTATAGATATGTACCAAATTGCTATACCGCTTAAAGTACCCTTTGAGATCTCAGGCGGAAGATCTTACTATCGCCAAAGCATTATTTTACAAGTTAAATCAGGAGATCTCGTGGGTTTTGGTGAATCGGCTCCCTTTGACGCTCCTTTTTACTCCAGTGAGACTGTAGCTTCAGTAAAAGCAGTCCTAACTGATTGGTTGATACCCAAGGTCTTAAAGAAGGAATTCGCATCCATCGAAGAGTTCAATAAAGAATTAAGCTTGGGAATCCGCGGCAATAACTTTGCCAAGGCTGGCCTCGAAAATGCGTACTGGGATTTAGTAGCCAAGAAAAATCAAATGCGTTTAGTGGATTTAATCAAAGTTAAACTTCAAGAGATGGGCGTTATAGATAAATACCTAGAGCATAAAGAGTATATCGAAAGCGGAGTTTCAGTAGGTATCCCCGAGGATAGGGATTTAAAGACCTTAAAAAGCTGGATCCAGACATATGTCTTAGAAGGTTATCGCCGCATAAAGATTAAAATTAAGCCCGGTTGGGATGTTTTGCCCGCAAAAGCTACCCGTGAGGTTATTGGCAGCGAGTTTCCTTTTTGGGTAGATGCCAATTCCGCTTATGAATTGGCAGACGCTCCTGTTTTTCAGGAATTAGATGCTCTTAACTGCCTCTTTTACGAGCAACCTTTAAACCATGATGATATTCTTGACCACCATAAACTTTCTCAGCTGATAAAAACCCCTATTTGCTTTGATGAGTCCTTAAAAAGTGCCCGTGTGGGCAGACAAGCTGTTGGACTAGGTACAATTCCGGTTTGGAATATTAAAATTCAAAGAATAGGTGGCCTTTTGGAAGGTTTAAAACTCTATAAGTTAGCTGTTGAAAACGGGATTAAGCTCTGGGGCGGCACTATGCCTGAATCAGGTTTGGGAGCGATGCCCATTCTTGCTCTGGCCTCATTTAAAGGTTTTTTATATCCTGCTGATGTAGAAGCCAGTGCCAGATGGTATGGTAAAGGCCAGGACCTCATTGAAATTGATATGGATAAGGAAGGGAAAATTGCTCTTCCCCAAGGTTTAGGTATAGGTAAAGCACCGAATTGGCAAATCATGGAAAAATATGGTAAAAAGCTAGCGAGTTTTTAGTGAAGGAGGGCAGGGTGTATAGCTAAGCCCCATTGTAATTTTATTTTTAGGCTAGGCTAAACACTTATCAGATGACTTTTGAGGAAATCTTAAAAAAACATGGTGCAGATATCATCGCTTTAAGAAGAAAACTGCATCATAATCCCGAACTTTCAAAACAGGAATTTCTAACCACCACCATTTTACAAGAATTTCTTGAGCAAAAAGGAATCACCGTCACCAAGCCTCTTAAAACCGGTCTTGTAGCTAGTATTAAAAGAGGAAAAGGCAAAGTTATTGCTTTTCGAGCTGATATAGATGCCTTACCTGTTAAGGAAGAAACCAGCCTTGACTTTGCTTCTGGTCATGAAAATGTAATGCACGCCTGTGGGCACGATGGTCATGCCGCTATTTTAGCTTTTACACTGCTTTGCTTTTTAGAAGATCCTTCTTGGCAGGGAGAGGTAAGGGGTATTTTTCAACCTTCCGAAGAGATGTATGGTGGAGCAAAACCGATGCTAGCATCCGGTGCTTTAAGCGGCGTAGATATGATCTTCGCGCTTCATATTTGGCCCGAGCTAGAAGAAGGTGTTCTGGCTAGTACAGCCGGTACCATAATGGCTTCGAATGATCGCTTTAGTATTACCATCAAAGGTAAAAGTGCCCACGGAGCAACTCCTCATTTAGGTACCGATCCCATTGTTTCGGCTTGCAACTTAGTTTTGGCCTTACAGACCCTTATTTCCCGTGAAATTGCACCTTGGGAGGGAGCTGTGCTTACTATCGGTAACATCTCTTCCGGAACAGCCTACAATATAATTCCAGCTGAAACGATACTAAACGGGACTATTCGCACTCTTAATAATACCACCAGAGACAAGCTTGAAAAAGGGTTGCTAAGACTTTGCGACCATACCGCCAAAGCTTTTGGCACCGAAGCGGTGGTAGAATATGTAGAGCAGTACCCGCCCACTATCAATCACCTAGAAGCCCTTAAGCTGGTGCAAAATAACTTGCCTGCTGATTTAACCTATAGGGAAGTTGAACATCCTTCGATGGCGGCCGAGGATTTTGCCTATTACCTCCAAGAAATACCGGGAGCGTTACTCTTTTTAGGAAGCGGTACTAAAGAATATGCCTATCCCCTGCATCACAGTAAGTTCAACTTTAATGAGAAGCTTCTAACCTATGGTGCTAAATTATTTCACCGTGTTGGCAAAGCCTATCTATCCCAAAGTTAAACCCTATATTATAGACCTGTTAAGAAAAGAAGCCTTTTATGGGCTTCTTTTCTTGATATATTAAAAAGTCTTCGTTTCTTGTAGGTCTTATGAAAAGCTTTTTTATTTAGATTAACTATCGCCAAAAGGACTATTACGGTAGACTCTTTTCAATCTGACAGATAGTTCAGTTACAATTTCATAATGAATGGTATCGCTTTTTTCAGCCAGTTCCTCGACATTTATCTCCTCTTTTCCCTGTTTACCGATTAAAACTACTTCCTCTTCTTTTGACAGTTCAAAATCAAAGGGTACTTCTACCATAAACTGATCCATGCATATATTACCTACAATGGGAAATCTCTGCCCCTTAATAAGTACTTCTGTTCCTTTATGAGAAAGACGTCTGGTGTAACCATCGCCATAACCTACTGGGACTGTAACGATTTGGCAAGGCTTTTGAGTATAGTAGCTAGCTCCATAGCCAATCGGTTCATTAGCAGCTAACTTTTCGATGCGAGATACTCTAGCTTTAAGGGATAAAGCCGGCTCTAAACTCTGCCATTTGGCATCAGGACTTGGTTTTAGTCCATAAAGGGCTATTCCTGCCCGAATGAATGTACTTCCTTGAGCTAATTTAAGTGTAGCTGCACTATTGGCCCAATGCACTAGCCTGGGACACTTCTCTCCTAGTTCATTGGTAAGCGATTGCATCTTTTCCACCTGTAGCCTAGCCTTAGAATCATCCTCTAAATCAGCTGTAGCTAAATGAGTAAAGATACCTTCGACTTTTAACCCCTCAAGTTTATTACAGGCCTCGAGTAAAGCTTGGGCTTTTTCGGGAAAAACTCCCAGCCGATGCATACCTGTATCTATCTTTAACTGCCCGGAAGCTTTTTTCCCCAAGGCTTTCCCGGCTTTGGCTAAAATCTCGGCTCCTCTATAGTCAGTAAAAGCTATGGATAGATTCCATCTGACTGCAAGCGGCACCTCTGCCTCAGGAATAGCTCCTAATACCAGAATAGGAGCAGCAATTCCGGCTTCTCTTAATTCGATGCCCTCTTCCACCAAAGCTACCCCAAGCCAACTAGCCCCATTGGAAAGGACGGTTTTGGCAATGGGTATAGCTCCATGACCATAGGCATTAGCTTTAATAACTGCCATAATTTGATTTTTAGGAGCTAAAGATTTTATAAACTGTAAATTATTCTTTACTGCTTTAAGATCGACTTCGATCCAAGCTCTTAAATCTACCATTAATATCAGCCACCTATTATTTTGCTATCTTAATCACCATAGACTTTTTTTAGAGCCTCAGGAATAAAGTCTATTATATCACGAGCTAAAAGTGAACGACTGCCTAAGCTATCTTTAGCCAAATCACCGGCCAGACCATGAAGATAAACTCCGGTAAGAGCTGCTAAACTAAGGGGTACTCCTTGCATTAAAACTCCGCCTATAATACCGGTTAGCACATCCCCCGAACCAGCTGTGGCCATACCGGCATTCCCGGTTGGATTTAGATAAAAGGTACCATCACTTAAGGCAATAACCGTATGAGCGCCCTTTAAGATTACTGCCGCGCTTGTCTTTTTAGCAAGTGCTAGACTACAGCCGATGCGATCTTGAAGTAGCTCTTCTATGTTTTGTTCAGTCAGCCTACTCATCTCACCTGGATGGGGCGTAAGAATTAACTTTCCTTGATAAGCTAGCTTTTCTCTGGCTAAAAGAGTCAAAGCATCCGCATCTAACACTACCGGCAGTTCTTTTTGGGCTGCTTGATCTAATAATTTTTTTAAGGCTAAAGCATTTTCTTTAGAAAGACCCCAACCCGGACCTATCATGAGGCAATTACAGCTTGAAAGATCAAATTCAGAATCTGGTTTATATTCGCTAAGAATCATTTCCGGCACTAGCTGCTGGAGAATGGGGAATAATTCTTTTTCAACTACTGCTTGTACCACTCCGGCACCTGTTCTTAACGCAGCTGCTCCGCAAAGTGCTGCTGCTCCGCACATACCGGCCGAACCTGCCAAAAGTAATCCCTTACCGAAGGTGCCTTTGTGACTATCTAAAGGCCTTTTTAACATAGCCAAATCTTTAATTTCCGTAACCTGACCTCTAAGATTACTATCTTCTAAGAGCTGCGGCGGAAAAGAAAGCTGTTCAACTATGACTTTGCCTGCATAACTTGCTCCCGGATATAGATACAGGCCTAATTTTGGCAACCCAAAGGTTAGGGTATAGTCGGCTTTAATGGCTTCTTCTAGAATTTGACCGCTAGTGGCGTCAACCCCTGTAGGAATATCAAGAGCTACCACCTTGGTTAACGATGCATTCACGGCTTTGGCCACCCCTAAAATAGGCTCTTGTAAATCTCCTTTGGCTCCTATACCTATTAAGCCATCGACAATTACATCAGCTGCCATGATATGCCTTTGAAATTGTTTGTCACTTAGTGGTAGTTCATTCACTTCTCCGCCTAGTTTTTCAAAAATAGAAAGATTGGTTTTTGTTTGCGGTGTAAGCTTATTTCGGTTTCCCACCAGATAAGTGCAGACACTTCCACCTTGCAGCTTTAATCTTCTAGCCACAACTAACGCGTCGCCACCATTATTACCACACCCAGCCAAAATAAGATAGCGACTCTTAAGGCCAAACTTTTCTAAAAGAAAACTCGTCGCTCTTTCTCCGGCTTGTTCCATTAAAACCAGACTTGAAAAGCCGTATTCTTTTTGGGTCTTAGAATCAATTTCTTGCATCTCATTACTAGAGACTAATTTCATCTATATTCACCACCAATAACAATAACCTCAGCCATTGCCATACTTTCGGTGTGAGAAAGGCTAACCAAGATCCTTACTGCGCCTTGTGTTTGGGATTTATTTTTGGCTGTCCCTCTGAGTTTGATATAGGGCGGTTTATTATCTTCTTTAACAATTATTATATCTTTTAGTCTTTGGCCAAATAAAGTCCAGCCAAATGCTTTTATTACGGCTTCCTTAGCTGCAAAACGGACTGCTAAAGATGGTATAGGATCTTTTTTGGTTTTCACATATTCTAGCTCTTCCTCAGCAAAAACCCGGGTTAAAAATCTAGCACTAACCTTTGTCCTAAACCTCTCTATTTCAACTAGGTCAACACCCAGACCAAGAACCTCCATTATTATTCCACCTTTTTTGGCTTACTGCGGCTTTAGTTTAAAAGAACTAAACAACTACTTCTAGTTTTTTGTAGGTGTTCCTGTTAATTTAAAAACTAGCAGGCAAGTTTTCAGCTTGCCTGCGTATTGTTAATCACCTTGATCAACCGAAGCTATGGCTGCCGCCACTTCATTAACTATCTTTCTTACTAGAACGCTGTCTTTGGCCTCACCCATCACTCTAACCAGAGATTCCGTACCTGAAGGGCGGACAAATAAACGTCCATCTTTACCCAATTCCTCTGTAGCTTTACGTATAGCCTGCCTTACTACATCAGATTCCAATATCTTGATTTTGTCTTTAACCCTGACATTGACTAACAGCTGTGGGAAAGTAGGCATCTGAGCTGATAATTCGGAAAGAGGCCTACTTTTTCTAACCAGAACTTCTAAAAGTCTTATCGCTGAGATCAAACCATCTCCGGTAGAATTATATTGGAGATAGATTATATGCCCTGACTGTTCTCCACCCAATATTAGATTATTCTTGCGCATCTCCTGAAGTACATAACGATCGCCGTTATCGGTAACGTGTACAATTCCGCCATGTTTATGGATGACATCCCTTAGGCCTAAATTAGAATAGACCGTAACCACAATCCCGTTATTAGGTAGCTCCTCTTTTTCCAACAGATCCAAAGCCACAATTGCCATTTGGTGATCGCCATCTACCAGCTCGCCCTTTTCGTCGACAAAGATCACTCTATCAGCATCGCCATCGTGGGCAATACCCAAATGAGCTCCCGATCTCATAACTGCTTCTTTTAACTGTTCGGGATGAGTCGAACCACAGCTATGATTGATGTTTTTTCCACTTGGATCGGCATTGATAAGGATTAGCTCTGCACCTAAGCTTTCTAGTATCTTGGGTGCAATCTCATAAGCTGCTCCATTGGCACAATCTAAAACGATCTTATACCCCGCTAAAGAAAAGGTAGCTGTTTTAATTACATAATCACTATATATATCTTTAGCATCCTCGATCTTTAAAAGACGCCCAATCTCTGCTCCGGTTGGACGAGGTAAAATGTCAGGGATAGGATTGCCTTTGTTATCTACTATAAAGGCTGCGATTTTATCTTCCTGCTCGTCTGAGAGCTTAAAACCATCTTTATCAAAAAATTTTACCCCATTATCATCAAAAGGATTGTGCGAAGCAGAAATAACAGCTCCAAGATCGGCTTCTAAAATACGACACATATAAGCTATTGCAGGTGTAGGTAAGATACCTAAGTCATAAGCATCGGCACCAGAACTAGTTATACCTGCCATAAGTGCAGCCGCTAACATCTCCCCAGATAGTCTGGTATCTCTGCCAACTAGCACCTTACCATGGCCTTCTTTTACTGCTAGATGACCTGCTACACGACCTAGCCGCATTACCATCTCTGGAGTCAACTGGCTATTAGCAATACCACGGACTCCATCTGTACCAAAAAACCTAGCCATTAGTTTTCCCCCTCAACAGCCTTTTTTTTCTCCACCCTTATTTGAACCTTTTCGGGCCAAACCCCAACCCCTGCAGGTGCTTTTAATGCAACCTCTCCTGTATAAGGTAATTTTTTCAGCTCCACTGGTTCTGTATAGATGGTAGCAATTTTCTTTTTACTTCCAAAGATCAATACTTCCTCTGGAGTAATATTTATCTCCACATCATTGTTTTGGTTTATCAAGTCTACTGCCACCTTAACTTTTTCTCCATCTTGTTTTACTACCTGCCAACTAACTTCAGTAAATTGGGGATCAAGCTCTAGGTTTTCAATTGTTTTACCATCCCTGGTTTTAATTTGAATAGGCAGGTCTTTCTTATACTGCCCTGGTTTTGTGGTAGACATATCTATTAAAATATTGGCTTTATTAGCTAAGTTAATTATAGATTCAGGTCCGCTTAAGGTTACTTTATTAGGTTCAATTGTTAGGTTTTCAATCATATAGTCTAAAGCTAAACCTCCAGTATATAAAGGTTCAATCTGTAACTCTTTAGTTACTTTTTTTTCCACTCTAACATCAACTTTATCTGGGTAATATTGAATTATATTAATTCCCTCGGGAGCCTTTACCGTGACTTTAAGGCTATGTTTTCCCGCACCTTTTCTTTCTAAGCTTGCGTAAACCAAGATATCATCCTGCTTTTGATTAAGATCCCAAAATGAGCCCGAAGTCTCTATAAAAACTTCCGGAACCTTAGATGTAATCATAGTTCCCTCTTTTAGGTCTGTAAGAATAACAGCCTTCATAATTCTTTGATACTGTTCTTTCTCACTAATATTAGGAACCTGCATGTTTTGTTGGGCAAAGATCCAGAAGATAATTGCAATGACTAAAGATAAGGCTCTTAAATACAAGTCGCTATTATTAATTTTAATCTTCATGCTTCTTCCCCTCCCGTCCAAAGGGCCAGAAACGTTCTATAGGTTTTCTGTTCGATAGCAGCCTTTCTTGTAACTGTTTGGGAGTTAGGTAACGTTGCAGCTTGCCGTCTTCTGCCAAAGAAATACTGCCTGTCTCTTCGGAGACTACCACAATTAAGGCATCTGAAATCTCAGAAAGGCCAACTGCTGCTCTGTGTCTTGTACCTAATTCTCTGGAAAGATCAAGATTATCTGAAAGGGGCAACAAGCAACCGGCAGCAATGATCCTATCTCCTTCAATAATTACAGCACCGTCATGCAAAGCAGAGTTGGGAAAAAAGATCGTTTCTAGCATAGCTGCGTTTACAATGGCATCAATTAGGGTTCCTGTTTCTACATACTCCATAAGACCACTGTCTTGTTTAAGCACCATTAGGGCCCCTATACCTTGCTCTGAAAATTTTTCTGCTGCTTTAACGATTTCGCCTACCGCCTTTTGTGACTGTCCCCGTTCAAATAGATTAAAACGCTCGTCTTTTTGGAAGAAATTGCCTCTTCCAAGTCGCTCTAAAGTTTTTCTCAGTTCGGGGTAAAAAACAATTGGCAAAGCCACCAGAAAAAGTGTCACCAGTTGCTGAATAAGCCAGTTTACGGTTTTAAAACCCAAAAACTTGCTGAAAATACTAGCTGCAAAAATGATAGCTACCCCTTTGATAAGCGAAACGGCTCTAGTTCCCTTAATAAATTGCATTGTTTTATAGACTACAGCTGCTACTAATAAAATATCGATGATGTCTAAAAGCCTAATATTTTGAAAGACGCTTAACATGCTAATACCTCCCGGCAAGCTAAGCAATTCTAGCTAAATCAAGTTTACTTTTTCTCTATCTTATCACTTAGGAGAGATTAATTAAATATTGTTAAGGAAAAAAGTAACCGGTAAATACCACCACTGTCTAAGAATATCACACACAAGTAGAGCTTTTGCTTCCTGGATAAATATGCCAATAGGCTTTTAATTTTTTACCTACAGGGCGCCTTAAGCTTGCTTTTATTATCCTGCTGCTTAAATCCTCCCTTCAAGCTAGCAGGATTACTTATCAAAGTTAAAAGGGACTGAATAAATCAGTCCCCTTTAACTTTATTTTTTTCAAGTTTTTAATATTTTTCTAATAACAAGTACTGATATAGCTATTATCAATAAAACACCTACGCCAATAGCTAAATAAATGATAGCAGGATATTCAAAGGCAAAATTAGTAATATGTCTAATAACAATCCCAAACAGTGCCCAGACAATTACTGCAGTGAAAAAAGGCTCTTTTTTGAGATAGAGAGATAAAAACCCAAGTAATCCCGCTACCACAATCATAGTTATGGTCCAATACATTTCACTTAAGCCAAACCTACCCCAATTTAAATCAACAGCAACTGCTGCGACGTTGGCAATTGTGGCCACACTAATCCAGCCTAGATAGATTTTAAAAGGTACCTGGACAAACCAATATTCCCTTTTTGAAAAGTCTTGCCGTTTTTCTAAAACTTTATTTATGCTAATTAGTGAGAGTAAAAGAACTACCATTACAATAAGGGTTGAGGGTATAAAAAAGTAATGCCAGAGAATAATCCAGGCGATATTGGCAAGCGAGCTTAATACAAATAGCCAGCCGATATCTGCTACAAGCCCTAACGGTTGTTCTTCCTTTTTGGTAAAAGCTCCGGCTTGAAAAAGCACAAAAAAGGTTAACCCCAAATAAATGACACCCCAAATAGCAAATGTAAATCCCGCAGGAACAAATAGATTAGGATAAAAGGCAGACACTTCGCCGGTTTTAAAACCATTTATGGGTAAAATATTGGCTAAAGCATTGATAGCTACTGTAGCTAGAAACAAAATAACATTTAAGATTGAAAGTGACTTTTTTTCAATATTCTCCATAACTATTCCGTTGCAGGTAAATTATAAAACTTATAAGTTTAGGTTTTATTTGACAACTCGTGAGCTTATCCTTGATGAAGGCTAACTTTAGTATAAGTTTTACAAACCTTTTACTCTTACAACGGCGGCTTCCCTCCTTTTTTTGCTAATCATAGTTAGTTTTTAACGTATTAGATATCCTCACCTATTATTTCCAGTTAAATTATGAATTCCCTTTTGTTAACTTTCAAACGTACACAAGTTTATGCCGGGTTTTTATTTTACTACCCAAAATCCATAATTTCTCTAAAAAACACCTTTTCTTAGAAAGAACTACTTTTTCAAGCAGGAAAAATAGTTAATGACCAGAATTTCTTAACAGAACCTTAACAATATTAAATGTTTGGAGGGAGATTAGTATGAAAAGGTTCACCTTGTTATTAATTGTACTTTTACTTGTTAGCGTAGTCCCTGCTATGGCTTATAAGAAGGACTTGGAAGTTCCCATAGGAGAAACGGCTCGCGGTATCGCTCTAAGCCCGAATGAAAAAACCATGTATGTTGGTGCCATCCGTGATAGAAAGATTATAGCCTTTGACACCAAAAACGGTGACCTATTAGATGAAGTAAACTTAACCGATTTAAATGCCGGTGCTTGGGCTAAGGCTGTTTATGTCAATGAAAAAGGCGATGTCTATGCCCCTGGCAGTGATGTCTTGGAAATTTATCAATTTGATGCCGAACTTTTTCATGTAGATACCTATCCGATTGAAGACTTTGGCATTGTTGACTGTGAAGGTGCTGTTGTCGATAAAGATGGCAACATCTACGCCGGTGATCGCAAAGGTGACGGTGGAATTTACAAATTAAAGTTTTATAAAAACGAGATTGATCTCGATACTAAATGGGCTAATTCTGGCTGGGCTGATGTTGGTGATATTCGCTTAGCCTGTATCAAAAATGGCAATATCTATGCAGTTGATTTTGGTAATTCCATCCTTTATAAGATCGATTTGGCTACTGGTAAAGTAACCAAGCTAGCTACTTTAGATGCATCTGGTCATGCAGTTGCAGCCGATGATGCAGGTAGAGTTTATGTTTCTCACTACTCTAATCCTACTGTAGCTGTCTCGATTTGGGAAAATGGTAAAGTTTCTACACTTACTAGGGCCGAACTTGGAATCACCTCTAATATCGGTGGTATAGCCGTTACCAAAGATGGCTCCAGACTGTTTTTAGTTGAAGAGCAATCTAATATCGGTGGTCTGGTAAGAGGTTACAGTAAATAAAATAGCTATACCTATATTTAGCGAATAGATAACTAATACTTATCTATTCGCTTTTTTTATTTCAATCAAAAGGTATTAATAATCCTCTAAAACGTTCTGTTTCAAGCAAGGAGCCTCCCCGAAGAATAAGTGTAACTAGGCCTCCAGATATTTTTTAAAACTAAAACATGGTTTGTAAAAAAAGCGGACTTAAGCGATTATTGGCTAAAAATACTGCAGCGAAAAACCAATAGCCTCCAACATGTAAACAAAGTGGAGGCAAAGGATTGCAGATAACAATCTTAATAAGGGCCTATGCTCTGTAAAATCCCAAAGAAAAAACTCTATCTCAAAGTAAGTCCCCAGATACCATCCTAGGTTAATATTTCAAGACTTCAAGCTAAGAAGGAAAAGTCGTGAAAAAGAAGGTCTTTGTTTTTTTTATGCGTATACTAAAGACAGGTTGCCAAAAACAGCCAAACTGCAGGAGATCTTTAGAGACTTTGGAGAAGCATAGGAGGTTATATGAATGTTTCTTTATGAAAAATCAGCTACCGATCTTTACAATTTTCATGCTGAAGTCCAAAAACCAGCAGACTTTGATGAGTTTTGGAAACAAACTAAAACTCTGGCCCAAGAAAAATTAGAGTTTTCTCTAGAAAAAACTTCTTTTCCACTTAAAGCCAGGATCTATAAGGTAACTCTGCTGGGCTTTGCCGATACGAAGCTATATGGTTACTACCTATTACCTTTAGATGAATCCAAAAAATACCCCTTAGCTTTATTCTTCCATGGCTACAGAGGTTACGCGTCTTCACCTTTTGCTTTTTCGTCCTACTTATTAAATGGCATTGCTGTCTTAGCCTTTGATCTACGGGGTCAAGTCGGTTTGAGTGGTGATAGTGGTTACGAAAGTGGCCATGTACCCGGTTGGATGACACAAGATTTAGATAACCCGTTTAACTGCTATTACCGTCGTATAATAGTAGATGCTCTAAGAATGGTAAATTTGGGCTTAAGCCTACCTGATATAGATGCTACTAAGATTATGGTTCAAGGCGCTTCGCAAGGTGGGGGACTAGCTTTAGCCACTGCTGCCTTATGTGAAAATGTCTCTTTATGTATCGCTGCTGTACCCAATATGTGCTATATGGAATATGGCGTACTCAATTCCAACAGCTCGCTTAAAGAAGTTATGGAATACTTAAAACTTTACCCAGATAAAGCCTTGGCTTTTTTCAATACCCTAAGTTATTTTGATAACCTTAATTTAGTTGAACATATTAAATGTCCGGTATTAGTCTCTGTTGGTCTCCAAGACCCAGTCTGCTTACCAAAAACTGTTTTCGCTGCTTATAATCGCATAAACTCTCCGAAAGAAATTAAGGTTTACCCATTTAGCGGCCACGATGGAGGTGGAGATCTTTTTAGCCAAAAAGCCATGGGATTTGCGCTTTCTCATCTTAATCCTTAAATGAAAGGAAAATGAATATGAAAAAAAACCGTCTGTTTTTATTTTATGTTCTAATTCTTAGTCTCTTGCTTTTAACAGGCTGTAAGCAAGAAGATATTAAGTTTGCCATCCCTGAAAGCAATGTTCCTACAATTACAGTACTTGCTTACCATCGCATTATAGATGGAGGGCCTTCTTTTATTGATGTTTCCACTTACATGTTTGATAGCCACCTTAACTGGTTAAAGGATAACGGTTATCAAGTGATTGACTTTGATAGTTTTATGGCTTTTCTGGCCGGAGAAAAAACTTTACCCGCTAAAGCAGTCCTAATTACCTTTGATGATGGCTATCAAGAAACCATAACCAATGCCGCACCTATTTTAGAAAGGCATGGGCTGCCCGCCACACTTTTTATCTATTCACACCGTATTAAAGACTACTCTCATCCGGGTGGGCTTTCAGTTCAGGAATTAAAGCAACTGCAGCAAAAAGGCTGGTCTATTCAGGCCCACACCATTTCACATGCCGATCTCAGTCAATATGCCCCCAATAATAAAGCCGGTGCTTTAGCTGAAATGGTTGCCAATAAGGAACTGCTTGAAAGGCTACTTGAAAGACCGGTATCTGCTTTGGCTTATCCTTATGGTGCCTATACTAATGAGGTTGAAGCCTGGGCCAAGGAAGCAGGTTTTAGTGCATGCTTTTTAATTGAAGAAGGACCTAATACTTTTTCTCCCCATCCTTATCGCTTAAAAAGGCATATGCTCTATGCTAAAGATACCCTCCAGGATTTTGCATATAAAGTCAGCAGTTCACCCTTAGAAGTTATTAAAACTATTCCCGCTCAAGCTCAGGTTATAAACTACAGACCTAATACCATTATTGTTGATGTAGACCTACCTACTGGCCTGGAGGTTAAAAAGGTCTTAGCTGATTTGGAAAGCGAAGAGCTCGATGCCAGATTTGATGTTCAAAAACAGCGTATAGTAGTTGAAACTCCATCAATCTCATATGGACACCACAACCTAACTGTTCGCTTGCTTGGTAGTGATTTGAGAATGTATATCTATGGGTGGTCTTTTGTAATTCGTTAAGTAAAATACAATCCCCCCTCAAAGAACAGTTGTTTTGAGAGGTGCTTATCACCTAGAAAAAGCCCCGAAAGACTGATATGCCCCCTTATGATAAACAGTTTTGTTATTTTTACTGTCTACCACAAAGAGGGCATATCAGCTTGTCCTTTTGAGGGCTGTTTTTTTATTCCTTTGCAGCGAATCCACTACTTACTGGTTCTAAAGATGGTTCATATACTTTAGGATGGATTGGACCACGCCACTTTAGATCAATGGGGTTGCCATAGATATCTAATAGCGGTCTGGGAGCCACTTTTTTGTAGGTTGAAAGCATAACAACCACAAAAATAACAAAACTGATACCCAAACCGATTAGATCGTTGGGTGTATTAGGTGAAAAGAAAGAAAGTAAAATCCAAGAACCAAATCCAATTAACGATGAAGCTGTAGCAGCTGGGGTATTGGCTTTTTTACTCCATATGCCAAATACCAAAGGCACAAAGCAACCAACCAGTAAAAAGGCCCAAGACGAGACCATCAGATCATAGATATTTTGAAACCATAAAGCTGTGGCCAAAGATGCTAGAGTTATCCCCAGAGTTGCATAACGTGCTAAGACTAATTCTTGTTTGGGACTTAACTTTTTTATATGGGGAGCTATATTTCTGGTTATTATGCTTGCCGGTGCAAGTATGGCACTATCACAAGAAGACATTATGGCTGAAAGTAAGGCGCCCACAAATAAGGCTATTAATAAATTGGGTAAGTATTTCTGAGCTAAGACAACCAGGATCATCTCTGAGTTTTGAATCTCCGGAACAACTAAGCGGCCAATAATTCCTAAAGTTACCGGAATTATACCAAGAAGAATATAGGCAACTCCGGAAATATAAGATGCATTCTGAGCTGTGTTTTCATCTTTGCTAGATAAAGCTCGTTGCATTAAATCCTGACCAGGTATAGAGCCAAAGCCGACTATTATCCAAGCTTGCAAATAAAACAACCAGTCATTAAGACCTGCGTTTCTTGGAAAGAAATAAAACATCTCATGTGGTATTTTGGTCTCTAAAGTGCTAAGACCGCCGATATCATGCAAAACAATGGGAAACATTATAATAAGACCTAGAACTAATATTATCATCTGCACAAAATCCGTAATTGTTACTGCCCACATGCCACCTTGATAGGTATAAAACAACACCACCAAGGCTGATATTACTATTCCCCAGGTTGGAGAAAGGCCTGTAACTGAATGAACAATAAAACCAAGGGCAACAAGTTCAGCCGCTACCCAGCCCACAAATGCTGGAATCGTAATAATTGATGCTAGCAATTCATTTAATTTGCCATATTTAATTGCAAAAAAATCAGCAATAGTAAGCAATTTCATCCGTCTCATGGTTCTAACAAAGAAAAAACCACCCAGAATCAAGCACAGGCCAGCACCAAAGGGGTCGGCAATGGCCCCCATAAAACCATTATAATATGATTCACCAGCAGCTCCCATTGAAGTACCGCCACCAAACCAAGTAGCAAAAAGTGTTGCTGTAGCTAAGCCTAAAGGTAGTCTCCTGCCGGCTACAATAAAGTCTTCCGAGCTGTTGATGTTTTTACTGGTTACATATCCTATGTAAAGCATTGCTAGCATGTATACTGCTATACCACCTATTACCCATGCATTGTTCATTAAAACGATCTTCCTCCTTTAACACTGCTAGAGATAAAAAGACACTACATTTACCCGATTTCGAGACCTTCTAAACCTAATAGCAATCTCCCTTTCTTAAATAAAACCCATAAAGCACTAAACAATATGTCTTACTGCTAGAAGGCAGTAAATACTTTACGAGAACTGATTATGAAGCAAAATTACCTAATAGTCAACACCTTAAATAATAAAAAAAAATTAGACCAAGTTCAAACTTGGTCTAAAATCTAGCTCGCACTCACTCAGATACAAAAACAAACCTATTTGTAATAAAAGTTGAGGTGTCTTTTATAAGAAA
Source organism: Bacillota bacterium (assembly GCA_018435125.1). Lineage (GTDB taxonomy): Bacteria > Bacillota > DTU065 > DTU065 > DTU065 > JAHDNZ01. The sequence continues at coordinate 18,054 of JAHDNZ010000029.1, forward strand.
ATTTTCCCCAGCTTTAACTCCGAAGCTCAAGCGTCACTCATTTGCTAAGTCTCTCACAACTAAAGAAGCTAGAGCAAAGCCTGTAGCCGGAGGGACAAAGGCTGTAGAACCAATTAGGAGTTTACCTTCTATTGCAGTGGCCTTAACAGGTTTTTCCAGCGAATAGATAACTTTAAGCCCTTTTTCTATACCGTGTTCCCTAAGTCTTTTACGCATCACTTTAGCTAAAGGATCGGTGTTGGTGTCTGAGATATCACCACTGCGAATAAGGGTAGGGTCCAGTCTTCCTCCAGCTCCCATAGAAGAGACAATCCCAATGTGGTTTTGTAGACAGAAAACAATTAAAGCTGTTTTAGCCTCAATATCATCGATACAATCAACCACATAGTCAGTATCAAAAATATAATGCTTTATGTTTAATGGTGTGAGAAATGCCTTTATAGCTTCTACCTTAGTCTTAGGTGCAGCATCTAGAAGTCGGTTTTTTAATGCTTGAACCTTGTCCTGGCCAATATTAGATCTTAAGGCTACTAATTGACGATTTAGATTAGTCTTATCAACTACATCACCATCTATTAATTTTAAAAAACCTATTCCTGAACGTGCTAAAGCCTCTGCCGCTGCACTGCCAACCCCTCCTAGGCCACATACAATAACCCTGCTTTGAGAGAGCCTTAAAAGGGCTTTTTCTCCCATAACAAGACTGGTCCTTGATAGATATTGATCTTGATTCATAGCAAGCACCGCCTTAAAATCCAATTCCTCAGCTAAAGACAGACACAAAAAGGAGCCCCAATTGGCTCCCTTTCTTAGCAGGTCCCCGCCGTGCCGCTGGGGCTGAATGTTGATGAACCTGCTAAAGCAGGTGGGTGCCCTGTTTACAGCTTTCGTAAATCCAATCAGGTCTTGCGGCCACTGCAAAACATCCGGACTCCCTTTCTAAGTGTGTTGGCTCATAACTTAATCAGCTTGACTACGAACACAGCAGGGTTTGTTGTAGCTTTATAATAGCATAACTTGAGATTTTCTTCAACGGAATAGCAAATGTTGCCAAGCTATGACTTGACTACAGTTGAAGCGATATGCAACTCCTTTAATTGTTTGGAACTTACCGTGGAAGGAGCCTCAGTAAGAAGGCAGATAGCTTTTTGAGTCTTGGGGAAGGCTATAACATCACGTATGGATTCTGCCTTGGCCAACAGCCAGATCATGCGATCCAAACCAAAGGCAATGCCACCGTGGGGTGGAGGTCCAAACTTAAAAGCTTGCAGTAAGAAACCGAACTTTTCCTCAGCTTCTTCTTCTGATATCCCCAGTACTTTAAAGAGTTTTGTCTGTAAATTAGCATCATGGATTCTAATTGAACCACCGCCTAATTCTACCCCATTTAATACTAAGTCATATGCTTTAGCTAGGGCGTTAGCGGGATCCTCGTCAAAATTTTCCTCTTTGGGAGCTGTAAAAGGATGATGAACTGCCATATAACGATTTTCATCTTTATCCCACTCTAATAGAGGGAAATCGACTACCCAAAGAAAATTCATCTTGTCTTTAGGAATTAGACCGAGGGTCTCACCTAAATCTAGACGGAGTCTTCCTAAAACTGCAGCTACAGTCTCTTTTTGATCGGCCACGAGAAGAAGTAAATCTCCATTTTGGGCTTGTAACCTTTGAGTTATGTTAGCTATCTCTGTGTCCGTAAAGAATTTAGCAATTGGGCTTTTAATTTCATCTTTAATAAGCATCCAGGCCAGACCTTTTGCGCCTAGTTCTTGGGCCAGAGTAGTCAGGTCATCGAGTTGCTTTCTGGTATAATCAGCACAACCCTTAACGCAAATCCCTTTTACCTGTCCACCTTTTTTGATGGTTTCATTAAATACTTTAAACCCACAATCTGCTAGTAGATCTGTTAGGTCTACTAATTCCATACCAAAACGAGTATCCGGCTTGTCTGAACCATAGCGGTTCATGGCTTCTTGATAGGTCATGCGTGGAAAGGGTGTATCGATTTTGATGGCATAAATTCTCTCAAAGAGATAAACAAACATTCTCTCTATCAATTGTTGAATATCCTGTTCTTCAACAAAGGACATCTCCATATCGATCTGGGTAAATTCCGGTTGCCTATCCTTGCGCAGATCCTCGTCCCGGAAGCATTTAACGATCTGGAAGTATTTTTCAAAACCGGAGACCATTAATAGCTGCTTAAAAAGCTGTGGTGATTGTGGCAGTGCAAAAAAAGTTCCAGGATTGACACGGCTTGGAACCAGATAGTCTCTAGCTCCTTCCGGTGTCGATTTGGTAAGCATAGGTGTTTCGACCTCTAAAAAACCTTCTTTATCGAGGAAATCTCTTACTGCTTTAGTCACCTGATGCCTTAAGATAAAGTTTTGCTGCAATTCCGGACGTCTTAAATCTAAATAACGGTATTTTAATCTAACCGCTTCATCGACATCACTTCTGGTATCCAGAGCAAAAGGCAAAGCCTGGCTTGGCGAGAGAATAGTTAGCTTTTGAGCTTTTACCTCGATCTCTCCTGTTTTAAGTTCATTGTTCTCCAAACCTTCGGGTCTAATTGATACTTCACCTTGAATCTGCACACAAAACTCACTGCGAAGCTTTTCAGCCAAGTTAAAATTTTCTTTACTGGTATCAGGATCAAAGACAACTTGTACAAGACCGGAGCGATCTCTTAAATCAACAAAGATTAAGCCGCCATGATCACGGCGTCGATGGACCCAGCCACTTAAAATAACAACTTGACCCGCATCTTTTTTACTAAGTGATCCACAATCTCTATCCTTCATCATAATATAATACCCCCTAACCAGTCACCAAGTGGCAACTGAAGTTCTTCTCCACTTTGCATGTTTTTAAGTTTAACCTGACCTTGTAATAGTTCATCCGGGCCAAGAATTAAACAAAACTTAGCTTTTAATTTATCTGCTTGTTTAAATTGAGCTTTTACCGAACGGTTTAAGGTATCAAGTTCGGTTTTTAGTCCCTTTTGACGGGCAAGCCTAAGCTGCCGCAGAGCTTCTTCCTTAGTTTGATCACCTATACTAATAATATATAGATCCACATCGGGTTCTTTTTGCCACAAAGCTCCGCCAACTTGTAAGCTACGTTCGATTCCCATGGCAAATCCAACCGCGTAAGTTGGCTTTCCACCGACCTCTTCTACTAGCTTATCATAACGCCCACCGGCTCCAATTGCATTTTGAGCGCCTAGATTTTCGACTGTAAATTCAAAGACCGTCTTGGTATAATAATCCAAACCGCGAACTAGCCTTGGCTCCTCAACATAGGAAAGCTCAAAGAGGTTAAGGATCTGTTTTAATTTATTAAAATGCTCCTTGCACTCAGGGCAAAGGTAGTCGTAAATAGGGGGTAAGCTCTTAGTTATAGCCTTACATTTTTCTTCTTTGCAGTCTAATACCCTCAAGGGATTAACATCCAGGCGTCTTACGCAATCTTCGCAAAGACTATCTTTACTCTTTTTTAGCTCATCTTTTAGTTTAGCAATGTATTGAGGACGACAAGCTTGACAACCAATGGAATTGAGCTTTATAATCACATTTTTTATCCCCAGTTTTTTATAGATTTCAGAGGCCAAAAGAATTACTTCGGCATCTAAAACCGGCTCCGGGGAACCAAAACACTCCACCCCAAACTGGTGAAATTGTCTATATCTTCCAGATTGAGGCTTCTCATAACGAAACATCGGACCTAAGTAATACAGCTTAACAGGCAAACCCATCTCTTGAAGGTTGTTTTCAATAAACGCCCTAACTACTGATGCTGTGCCTTCAGGTCTAAGAGTTAAAGAACGTTCAGCCTTATCTAAGAAGGTATACATCTCTTTTTCTACAATATCGGTACCCTCGCCAATACCTCGTTGAAATAGTTTTGTCTCCTCAAAAACCGGAGTCCTAATTTCGTGAAAGTTAAAAAGAGCACATTCTTTACGAATGAGTTCCTCAAGTTTATGCCAGCGCCAAATATCTTCGGGGAGCAGATCGTTGGTGCCTTTGGGCCGTGAGATCATTTTTATCACCTCTTGTATTTACATCATTATAAAGGGAAGTGGTGACAAATGCCACCACTTCCCGAAATATCTTTTAACCCCATAAGCTACAAATAATATTACTCCTTAGAAGCTTCATCTGTATCAGATGTATCGGCATCAGTTGTTTCATCTTCAGCTTCTTCAGCCTGTAGCTTTTCGGTTATGGCCTTGATTTTGTCCATCTCAGCTTGGCTATTTTCTTTATCGCCAAAGATATTGAAAATTTGAGCTATCTGATAATGGGTCCAGATATTATCACTTGCTCCTTCGGAGGCATCAATCAAAGCCTTGCTTACTTCAGCATAGATAGTGCTAATTTCATCATTTTCTTTGGCCCACTCATCTATACTCTTTTGTTCGTCAGTTTCCTGAGCATTAATAATGTTTTGGATCTTAGTCTGACCAACCATGGCCATATTAATCTTTACAGCAGGTTCACTAGCATTGGTTGCGGCTTCTTTATAATAATCCCAGGCCTTGTCTAGATCACCTTTCTTTTGATAAGCTTCCGCTAATGAGGCCATAATATACGGATCAGCCGGTTTTCCTTTTTGAGCTTCGGTGTAGGATTTTATAGCTGCATCGATTTTACCTTCACTCATTTCATGCCAGGCCCTTATTTGCGGATCATAGATTTTAATCTTGGATTTATCTTTTAGGTCGGTAATATATTTTGAGAGTGTTTCGTTCTTTTTGTTATTAAGAAGTGTCTCTTTGATTTCTTCTTTTTTCTCTTCAAAAGTAGCCTCATCGGCTGTTTTGTGCTCCGTAACTTTAATAATATGATAACCATATTGAGTTTTTACCGGCTTGCTAATATCGCCATCTTGTAAAGCAAAGGCAGCATCTTCGAATTCTTTGACCATAGCTCCTTTACCAAAGGAACCAAGTTCGCCACCTTTATCTTTACTGCCAGGATCAACAGAGTTCTCTTTTGCTAGTTCAGCAAAATCAGCTCCGTCTTGAAGTTTTTGATAAAGATCATTAGCCAAGGCTTCATCTTCTACAAGAATATGGCTGGCAGTTACCTCTTCAAGCTGAAAGCGGATCTCCTCATCTGTAACGGTAATATCTTTGGTTAGTTTTTCTTGTAGTTCTTGAAATATTAAGGACTCTTTAATATCCTTTTTTAATGTATCAAGAGAAATACCCATCATCTCTAAGCGGGCGATTAACTCTTCCGCACCACCAACAGAATCTTCAATTTTCTTTAGTTCAGCTTCGATATCCTCCTTGGCGGCGTCAAGTTTTAATTCCTTGGCTTCATCAAGGAGGGCTTCACGCATAAGGATCTGCATCAAATACTGAGCTCTTAAGGGCTCCTGATCAAGACCTGTAAGTTGACCGTAACTCATCTGGTTTTGTTGCTGCCAGACAAAGAAAAAGTCCTTTTCAAATTGTTCTCTGTCAATTTTAGTTCCATTAATCTCAGCCACATACCTAGATTGAGCTTTGCTAGAAGAGCCTGCCATTGCAAACGAAGCTGCCACTGTTCCAATAACGAGAATAACACCTGCAGCCACTAAAATGGCTTTAGTATTAGCACGAAGTTTAGTCATTAAAGCCAAAGCTTTTCCCTCCTTAAAATTGCATCATGAATACCTTTTTCATTTTAACTGAAATATTCGCCGTTTGTCAATTAAATCAGCCAAACAACCGGGATAGATTCTCTTTTTTGCTTTGAATCAAATCCCCTACTCTCTGACTATAAGTAGCTGGACACTTGGGATTGATAACTCTAGATATTTTTTCTCCTAAAAACCTGGTTGAAGCTCCCGCTCCTAAACCAACTACAGTCTGCAACTCTTCTATCATAACAATATTATAATAACACTCGGTTCCTGCAATTGCATACCCTATATTCTCCAGATTTGCTGCCATATGCCTCTGTCTATAAAGATAATAGGGTTTTATATGCGCAGCCTCTAATCGCTTAGATGCTAGTTCAACCATCTTAAGAGTTTCTGTCTCCAAAGGCCAGGCAATGTTTCTAAGGTTTTTGTACCACCCTGAGGCTCTTTTGGCAGCTAAGGTATGCACCGTAACATTTTCTGGGGCTAGTGCTAATATGTTATCTAGGGCAAACTCCATATCTGACACCTTTTCGCCCGGAAGCCCTGCAATTAGATCGATATTAAGCACAGGTATTTTAACTTCTCTAACTAGAGAGACCGCCTGAAAAAACTGCTCCACCGTATGGCTCCGACCTAGTAAATCCAAAGTTTTTTGATTTAAGGTTTGAGGATTGACACAGACCCTATTTACACCACCTGCTTTTAAGGCTGCTAGCTTTGGCCTGTCTATACTATCTGGTCTGCCGGCTTCTACAGTCAGCTCTTTGGTAAATGGCACAAGCTCTAGAAGTTCTTGCAGTTCTAAAGCTGTAAGCGTAGTTGGAGTCCCTCCTCCGATATAGACGCTAGCAACTGAGATTTCGTTTGCTGAAAAATAACTGTTTAATTCGGTAAGCTCCTGGAAAAGTGCCTTGAGAAATTGTTTTTTTAAATGACCATGAGTACTTAACGGATATGCTGCAAAAGAACAATAAGCGCAACGTGTAGGACAAAAAGGAATCCCGATATAAAGGCTTATAGCTCGCTTTGTATTCGGGGTCAAAATCTGAGCCTGTTTCAGATATATACTTTGCAAAAGTTTAGCTTTTTCAGAGCTAAGACCATAGACCGACATTAATATCAGTTCGGTCTCTTTAAGATTAAACCCTCTTTCTAAAAGAAGACGGTAGAGATTACCCGGCCTTACACCTTCCAAAGAACCCCAGAATAGCTTTTTTTCAGTATAATCTGCCAAGGCCCTTACCGCAGCAGTCTTTGTGAGTTCGCCTTTTCTACGCTCAAGATCGGTTTTTAGCCAGCGAGTATCACCAACCAGAACATCATTAGCCATACCAACAGTTTTTTTATCCTGGCCTACAACTTCAACTTTAACAGTGCTAACCATTTCACTCACTTTAAGGGTAAGTTCCTCTGGCATCTCTTGATAAAAAAATATATTTAAGGCACTATTTATGGCCGCAAGCAAAGCTTTAGGGCTTTTAATCTCTATAGCCATCAGATAAGTCTCCTCCAGTACCTAAGTACTTTCTTTACTTCCTTGAAGGTTGTACTTTCACCATGACCGGGATAGACCAGCCAGTCTTGGTCAAAACTTAAAAGTCTAGTTAATGTATCCGCCATTAAGCCCTGGTTGCCTCCTTTTAAATCAGTCCTGCCTATACTTTCCTTAAAAAGCGTATCTCCTGAAAAAAGGTGTTTATTATCCAAAAGATACATCACCGATCCCTTAGTATGTCCCGGCGTATGAATTGTTTCAAGGAGATGTCCCTGAAAATCGATTTTTTCCTGATCCGTTAAGAGCCTCAGGTTTTCAACTGGTTCTAAACTATCTCCTAAAATATAAGGGCTGAGATTGTAAGTGTCGTCTTTTATAAATATAGTCTCATCCTTATGGAGGTAAAGAGGTATTTGAAAGTGATCGGTAATTTTCTTAGCCTCGGCTATATGATCGGCATGTCCGTGGGTAGCAAAACAATGGCTTATTTTGTAATCTGCTAGCTTATCTAATTTCACCACAGGATCTATTAAAAGAGCAGTTTCTCCCTCCACTAATAGGTAGCTATTGGCAAGTGAAGTGCTAAACTGCTTAATCTCCATTTTACTATCCCCTTTGGCTATCAATTATAAGTGTAACCGGACCATCGTTAACTAAACTTACTTCCATATGCGCCCCAAAAATACCGGTATGTGTAGTTATTTGTTTTTTTAAAATTGCCGCTGTATATTGATAGATTGGTTCAGCTAATTTTTGGTTCATAGCTCTGGAAAAGCTGGGGCGACGTCCCTTTTTGCAGTCTGCAGCCAGAGTAAACTGGCTGACCAGCAAAATTTCTCCCCCTATCTCCTTTATTGAAAGCTCGAATTCTTTTTCCTGATCCCGGTCTCTATCTGGAAATACCCTTAAGTTTAGAAGTTTGTCTGCGATATACTCCGCATCCTTTTTAGTATCATTATCTACGATCCCCAAAAGCACCACCAGACCGGCATCAATTGAGGCAACTATTTTAGCATCTACTAAAACAGCCGCTTTTTTAACTCGCTGTACTAAAGCTAGCATCTTTTTCACCTTCAATCCTTGGCTTATGTTGGTCTGGCACGATTAACGGTAATAATACCTCTTAGCTGTCTAAGTCTGCTTATCACGTTTTGTAGATCAGCAATATTTTCTATATTAACCACTATCTGAATACTAGCTCTGCCATCATCCAGGGCTCTGGCATTTACGGCTGCTACATTGGTATTGCTTTCAGTCAAAGCAGCCATGATGGTAGTCAGAAGGTTTGGCCTGTCATAAGCTTCGAGGTGAAGCTCTACCGGATAATAACCAGCTTCGGCTTCATCCCAACTTACAGCAAGTAACCTCTCTTCCCCGAGAGAACTTACATTGGGGCAATCTGATCTATGAACCGTAACTCCCCGGCCTCTGGTAATATAGCCAATAATATTATCTCCCGGAACAGGAGAACAGCAGCGAGCGAGTTTAATTAGCATATCCTCAGCACCAGTTACACTAACTCCTGCTCCTTTGCTAACTGGTTTTACAGTAGTCTTTATAAGTTGCTTGGCTTTTAGTTCTTGCTTGCGATTATTATATACCGTTAAACCTACTAAATCCTTGATGACAGAACCTGCTGTAATTGTTCCATAACCAATAGCTGCAAAAAGGTCCTCCGGATTTTGATAGCGGAGATCCTTAGCTAACTCTTCAACTTTATCTGCCAAAAGAATCTCATTGGGCTCCCATTCAAGTCGACGACACTCCCTACTTAGCAGATCCCGACCTTTGATGATGGAATCTTCCCTTTGTAGTTCTCTTAATTTCTGTCGGATACGGTTTTTAGCTTTTGAGGTTTTAACAAAGTTAATCCAGTCCTGACTGGGTGAAGAATGTTTTGAAGTTAAGATCTCTACAAACTCGCCATTTTTTAATTTATAATCCAAAGGCACTATCTTGCCATTAACTTTAGCTCCTACACAAGTATTGCCTACAACTGTATGCACTTCGTAAGCAAAATCAACCGGCGAAGAACCCGCAGGCAGAGTAACCACATCACCTTTGGGAGTAAACACAAAGACCTCATCTTCAAAGAGATCGATCTTTAAGGTTTCCATAAACTCCCCGACATCTTTCATCTCTCTTTGCCACTCAAGAATCTGCCTAAGCCAGGCCAGTTTTTCATCCATCGGATCGGAACCCTTAATATCCTCTTTGTACTTCCAGTGAGCAGCAATTCCATATTCAGCTGTGCGATGCATCTCCCAGGTTCTTATCTGCACTTCAAAAGGCTCTCCATTTTCACCAATAACTGTGGTATGAAGAGATTGATACATATTAGATTTTGGCATGGCTATGTAATCTTTGAATCTCCCCGGCATTGGTTTCCAAAGAGTATGCACAACCCCTAAAACTCCATAACAGTCCTTAACGTTTTCTACGATAACCCGCACAGCCGTTAAATCGTAGATCTCTTCAAAGTCTTTGCCTTGTTTAACCATTTTTTGATAGATACTATAAAAATGTTTAGGCCGGCCATAGATCTCGGCTTCTATATCAAGTTCTTCAAGGCGCTTTTTTAATTTGACAATAACCTCGCTGATAAACACTTCACGTTCATTGCGGTTTTTAGCAACTTTATTGACAATATAATAATATTCGTCAGGGTTTAGGTAGCGAAAGCCCAAATCTTCCAGTTCCCATTTTATCCGCCACATACCAAGTCTATGAGCCAAAGGCGCATAGATCTCTAAGGTTTCCCTGGCATTTTTCTTTTGTCTTTCAGGCGAGAGGTAACGCAAAGTACGCATATTATTTAAGCGATCAGCCAATTTAATTAAGACTACACGCAGATCTTTGGCCATGGCCAAAAACATCTTGCGAATATTTTCAGCTTGTTGCTCTTCTTTAGAAAGGGTGGGTATCTTTTCCAGCTTAGTGACACCATCAACTAAAAGTGCTATCTGATCGTTAAATTCTTCTTTAATCTTACCGACTGAGATTTTGGTATCTTCTACCACATCATGCAAAAGTCCACCGATAATTGTATCTACATCTAGTTCCAGATCCGCTAATATATAAGCCACCTCTAAAGGATGTTCAATATAAGCTTCACCTGATTCACGATACTGTCCCTGGTGAGCATTGTCTGCAAAGGCATAGGCTTTTTTAACAATTTCAAGATTCGCTTCAGCTGTATATTGTTTCATTCGTATGAGCAGATCATCTAGTTCCATAAGATACCACCTGCCTTTCCAAAAAAGCTTTAGATTAGGGAGCGACCTAAAATAAGGCTGCTCCCTTTAAATATCTATTAAAATTTAATATTTAACTAACGAGAAGATATCATAACCAGCTAACTTCTCTCGACCATTTAAATAAGTTAGCTCAATAATAAAGGCCAAGCTAACAACCTCGGCTTGTAACTTGTTTACCAGCTCAACCGTAGCTTTTGTAGTTCCACCTGTTGCTAAAAGATCATCACAGATAAGTATCTTTTCACCCGGTTTTAGAGCATCTTTATGGATCTCCAAAGAATCAGTTCCATATTCTAAAGCATACTCAACTTTTTCAACGGCACAAGGTAACTTACCTGGTTTTCTAACCAGAACAAACCCAGCTCCCAGAGCATAGGCAAGAGGTGCACCAACTAAAAACCCTCTAGATTCGATCCCTACAACAGTATCAATACCCTTATCCTTATAATGATCTCTTAGAGTTTCGATTAGAGCGTTAAAAGCCTTGCCATCTTTTAGCAGAGTCGTGATATCCTTAAAACTAATACCTGGTTTGGGAAAATCAGGTATTTCTCTGATTTTGCCACGAAAATCCATTATTTAGACCTCCTTAAACAATGAAGCTAATGTTTTAATCAATGCAGCTAGAGCGAAGCTACTTCAGAGGCATATAGCTCAAGTTCTTGTCTCAGGAATATACCCTCATTATAGCTTAGAGATTTATGCAAGTCTAGCTTGTGCTTGGGTACTTTAATTACATAGCTCACTCCATCTTTATTTAAGCCCATATACTCCATGAGACCAATTTCGGTAAAGATTATGAAAGCTCTTTTGATTATTTCCTCTGTAAAGGGTTGTCCGAAACGGTTTTCCATATCCAGGGCTACCTGTTTATAAGTTCCCCGCCAAATCATCTTATCAGCTGATTTTTTTAAAAACAGATAGATCCTCCGCAGATCTTCTTGGCCTGGAATAGCCAGCTTATGTTGGCGTTTAATATTTTGAAAACTTTTTTTATCAATCGAGAGGCTAACCTGTTTAGAAGCTTGGGCTACTTCCCAAAATAGTCTCCACCACCAGTAGTTTACAGGCAGATAACCCAAAGTACATTCTTTAGCTCCCTCTGCTAAAAAAGCCAACAAAACCTGATCACTATCTATAAGAAGACCGATATTTTTGTTTTTAAGCAGTTCAGGCTTTATAGAAGGCTGGTTAAGATCCCTTTTTTGCAGTTTAAACTCCACTTGAGAATCTAAAAATAATTCCGCCTGGAGCGTTTTTAGATTATGAACAAGGCCAACTGTAGGCAGATAGATAGTTGTATCTCCTTTTAAATAGCTTTGTGAAAGCTCTTTTAATTCACCACCAGGCAGTGACTGCCAGAACTGCCAGATCTCCCCTTCTCCAAAACACTCCCATTTTTTGTCACTGGAGCGTATTCTTTTTACCTGTAAAGAAACCGACCTTTGCCCTTGGTATTCATTGACCTCTGGAACAAAGGCCAAATCTACCTTCTCGCTTTTTTCAATTTCCTCAAGGTACGATGCCATATTAAAGGCTATACCACTATAGTGCTGATTGTTTTTCCCTAGTTGTAGCTTAAGGTGCTTTTTGTCGGCACCAACAAGATAGGCATTATCCAGCAGAGCCTCTTTTAGAGCAAAAAGAGGTGAGGGGTTAGCTGCCCCACACGGCTCGAGTAAAGCTAGCTCTTCAATTAAGGAAATGGTAAGTGGTGAATTAATCGAAGCATCAAGGTAGACTCTCTTATAAAGATCTTCAGTTTTTATTGTCCTATCTGCATAATCTAAAAAAGCTTCTTGAAAGGCTGCGATATTAGTTTGGCAAATCGATAGACCGGCTGCCATGGGATGGCCTCCGAATTTCAGTAAATAAGTTTTATTGGCCTCCAGGGCATTATAGATATTAAAGTTTTCGATACTGCGGCAAGAGCCATGGCACTCATTACCGCTTAACTCAATCACAATAGTCGGACGATAGTGTTTTTCCACAATACGGGAAGCAACTATGCCTATTACACCGCTGTGCCAGTTTTCTCCTGCCAAAACCAAGGCTTTGTGATCGAGCTGTTTCTCGGCCTGTTTTAAGGCTTTTTGCAGAATCTCATCTTCTATACTCCTGCGACTGGCATTTAGTTGATCAAGATTAACCGCTATAGGTAGAGCTTCCTGTAAGGTTTTTGCCAGAAACAATTCTACCCCGTCATTGGCGGTAGCAAGTCTACCAGCAGCATTGATTCTAGGTGCCAAAATATAAGCCACACTACTTGCATCAATGGGTCTGTCTCCTAGCCTGGCAGCCTGCTTAAGGGCTACAATTCCAGGAACAGGTTCTTTATTCATACTCACTAAGCCCTGCTTTACGATACGTCTGTTTTCATCCACCAAGTCGACAATATCAGCAATGGTCCCCAATGCAGCCATTTGTACTTGTAAGGGACTGAGTTGAAAATAGGCAGGTGCTTCTTGAGCTAGTGCTTGAGCGAGTTTATAAGCCACTCCCGCCCCGCAAAGCGGAGCCGGATATTGATTTAGGTGGGGATTAACTACGGCACAGGCTTCAGGCAATACCTCTAGTGGTGTATGGTGATCGGTAATAATTAAATCCAGCCCCAGCATTTTTGCCTCTTTAGCAATCTCAACCGAAGTTATACCACAATCAACTGTAATTAAAAGATCTGTTCCTTTGGCTTGGAGATTCTTTACAGCCTCTAAATTTAAACCATAGCCTTCTGTTAACCTTTCCGGTAAATAATAGCTTACCTGAGCGCCGCTTCTTTGAAAGAGATCCATTAAAAGGGTAGTTGAGGTAACTCCGTCCACATCGTAATCTCCATAGATAACGATCTTTTCACTCTTTTTTACGGCTCTAAGGATTCTTTCTACGGCGATTTTAAGATCAGAAAGCTCTAAAGGTGAATGAAAAGGTCCTCCCTCGATAAGAAAGGTATCTGCTTTTTCAGCTTCAATGCCACGGGCTAAAAGCAATTTAGCCAACAGGGGTGAGCAGTTTAATTTAGCAGCTAAAAGCTGAGCCTCTACCAGGGAAACTCGCGCTACATTCCAAATCTCAGGCATCTCATCACCTCTTTAAAAACAATGGCCTGACTTTTAAGTCAGGCCATTTTGCTGTTACTTCATTTTGCCTTCTTCTCTGATGCACTCTCCCATATAGCCCAGATGGGACTAGCTATAAACAAAGAAGAATAGGTGCCAACAATTATACCTATCGTAATGGCCAGAGTAAAATTGCGAATTGATTCACCGCCAAAGATAAGTAAAGCAATAATCGCAACCAGCGTGGTTACCGAAGTGTTAATTGTGCGTCTTAGGCTCTGATTGATAGAACTATTTACAACCTCAAAGAAGGTTTCTTTCGCTCTTCTTGTGTGCATATTTTCACGTATCTTATCAAAGATCACGATGGTATCATTAATTGAATAACCAACCAGAGTTAGGATGGCTGCTAAAAACGGGCCATCGATCTCTTTTTGAGTTAGAGCAAAAAAACCCAGTACCAGTAAAACGTCATGGGCCAGAGCCATAACAGCGCCTACACCACTTTTAAATTGAAATCTAAAACTAATATAGATAAGCATCAAAGCACCGGCAATAATAAGCGACCACAAGGCATTTTTTAATAACTCTTTACCGATGGTAGGACCGACCTTTTGCACTTGAAGCAGTTCATTATCGATAGTGCCAATCTTCTCTTCAAAAACTTCCAAAATAGCACTCTCTTCAGCATCTTCCAGAAAACGGGTTTTTATTAAAACACCGCTTTTATTGTCACCCGGATTAAAAAGCTGTACCGAAGTACTGCCAAGATCAAAATCTTTAATTCTTGGATCCGCTAAAACCTTATCTTGGACTTGTCCGGGAAGAATTTTGCTATCGGTTATGATCTGTAAAACGGCACCACCTGTATAATCAATACCATAATTTAAGCCTTTAGTTATTAGCATAACAATCGCCAAAATAACTAAAACAGCGCTAATACTTAAATAGATCTTTCTGTTTTTAATTACCTTTAAATCCACTTTGCTACCCCCTCTTGACAAAATAGCGGCCAAGTCTTTCCGGGTCTTTTTCAGCCATTAATTCGATAAATGTTCTTGTCACAAAGATAGCTGTAAACATACTGGTTAAAATACCAATACTTAATGTCACTGCAAAACCTTTGACTTGTGCGGTGCCAAAATAAAGTAGTACAAATGCTGCAATCAAAGTGGTGATATTAGAGTCAAAAATGGTCCAGAAAGCTCTATTAAAACCGGCATCGATACCACTTCGTATAGTTCTGCCGTTATTTATTTCTTCTTTTATGCGTTCAAAAATAATAACATTGGCATCAACCGCCATACCGATTGAGAGGATAAAACCTGCAATGCCAGGCAGGGTAAGAGTAGCTCTAAACAGAGCTAAAACAGCTAGCATAGTTGCAGCATAGATAATTAAGGCTGTATCGGCTAGCAAGCCAGGTACGCCATAAAAAGCCCACATAAATACTAAAACCAGGGCAATGCCGATTAAACCTCCAATCATACTTTGGTTAATCGAACGCTGACCTAAAGTTGGGCCCACTACACTACTGGCTATTCTTTCAAGAGGTACAGGTAAAGCACCTGCGTTAATTAACGCAGCCTTTTCCTTCGCTTCGGTGAAGGTAAGTCCGGTGATTCTTGCATTGCCTCCGGTAATTGGTTCATTGACTACAGCATTTAGTAAAACCTCTTCGTCAAGCCTGATTATAATTGGCTGACCTACTAGTCTGGTGGTTGCCTCGCCAAATTTTTTAGCTCCATCGGCTGTAAAAGCCAGATTGATCTGGGCTCCCGGTCCATCTTCTCTGGCACCGGCTTGGGCTTTTTGAACATCCTTACCAACTAGCAGGACATTACCATGACTGTCTTCAAAAAAAAGTTGGGCAGTGCGGCCAATTAGCTTGGCTGCTTCTTCAGGACTTTTTACTCCTGGAATTTGCACAATAATGCGGTCGTTTTCTAAATCGAGTTGAATTGTCGGTTCAGCTACTCCTAGCTCATCAACACGTGCACTGATAACATTTTTTGTTTCTCTTAAGGCGTTATCGAGTTGCGCTCCTGTTATTGTAACTTCTGCTGTAGGTGCCAAAACAACATAGACACCGCCTTTTAAGTCCAGTCCTAGCTTAATAGGGAAAGTGTAGGTCTGTTCTTTGCGATTGTAACCGAGGATCCCTAAAATTAGAGCAGCAATTGCTACAACAACCAGAACAACAGTAAAGCGTACTTTGTTTTCTGTCCTCAAAACTTGTTCCTCCTTTACAGCCAACGACTATAATAACTTTTATAATTATTTCTCGAGTTTCCTACCCACTGCATGACGCATAAATGTAGCTTCAACATTGTCTGCAACCTTAACGGTAACTGTCTCTTCATCTAAAGCTGAGATATGTCCAATCAGCCCACCAATGGTAACAATCTTATCACCAACAGCTAGACTGTCAAGCAAAGATTTACGTTGTTTTTCCTGCTTCTTTTGAGGAAGAATCATAAGAAAATACATAGCCGCCAGTAAAAGCAACATCGGCAGATAGGCTCCAAAACTACCCAAAGCTCCGAGATTTCCTTCGCCACCCATATTAATCCTCCTCTCTATTTTGTCCATAATAGTTGTTCAAGAAATTATTCTTGAACTGTACGAATCTTTCCTGCTTTATAGCTTCTCTTGTCCTAAAAATCATTTCTGCTAGAAAATGCAGATTATGATAGCTCACAAGTCTTGGGCCTAAGATTTCACCTACATTAAATAAATGCCTTAGATAGGCTCTGGTATAGTTTTGACAGGTCGGGCAGCTACATTTAGGATCTAGGGGTGAGGTATCTTCCTTGTAAGTGGCATTGCGAATCGTTATTTGCCCATTTTGAGTCATAGCTGTTCCATTGCGGGCCATACGGGTTGGCAGTACGCAATCAAACATATCAATCCCCATCTCGATGGCATTTAAAATGATATCAGGGCTACCTACCCCCATAAGGTAGCGAGGCTTATCTTTGGGTATAAATTGTTCGGTGTGGTCAAGATTTTTCAGTAGCAAATCTAATGGTTCACCAACACTCAACCCACCTATGGCATAACCCGGTAAATCGCATTCTACCGTAAGCTTGGCACTTTGCTCACGCAAAGCAGGGTACACTCCTCCCTGGATGATACCAAAGAGGTTTTGCCTCTCACGATTAGTCCAAGCTTTCTTGCATCGCAAAAGCCAACGATAGGTTCTTTGCACAGATTGTGCCACATATTCTTTCTCTTTAGGATAAGCTACGCATTCGTCAAAAGCCATGATAATATCTGAACCTAAATTCTGTTGAATAGCTATCGAGTTCTCCGGTGAAAAAAAGTGCTTTGACCCATCGATATGACTTTGGAAAGCCACACCTTCTTCGGTTATTTGCCTCAATTTTCCGAGGCTAAAGACCTGAAACCCTCCGCTGTCAGTTAATATTGGCAAATCCCAATTCATAAAGGTGTGTAAACCACCTAAGCGTGCGATTAGTTCATCACCCGGTCTTAGGTATAAATGATAAGTATTGGCAAGAATGATCTTGGCACCTATATCTTTAACTTCCTCAGGAGTGAGTGTTTTAACACTAGCTCTGGTACCGACTGGCATAAATACCGGTGTCTCTACCACTCCATGACTAAGTGTTAATCTGCCTAGTCTAGCTTTACATTCCAATGAGTTTTGGTAAATTTCAAACTGCAAGAATCGACCACTCCAATCTCTAAGCCTAGATAATAAGCATGGCATCTCCTAGACTAAAAAAGCGGTAACCATTTAAAACAGCATGCTCATATGCTTTTAAGATGTTTTCTCGGCCTGTAAAAGCCGATACCAGCATCAGTAAAGTTGATTTAGGCAGATGGAAATTAGTAATCAAGGCATCAATAACCTTAAAATCATATCCCGGATAGATAAAAATATCAGTCTCTCCCTTGAGTTTGCCGTCTTTATATGCTGCTTCAAGGGTCCTTACTACGGTTGTTCCCACAGCAACCACCTTTTTATGTTCCTTTTTGGTCTCTTGAATTAACTCCCAGGTCTTTTTGGGGATCTCATAGACCTCGGAATGCATTTTATGTGCTTCAATGGTACTTTCTTTAACTGGCCTAAAGGTGCCTAGCCCAACATGAAGGGTAAGAAAAGCTGTCTTGATACCTTTTTTTTCAATTAAATCAAGTAGCCTGGGGGTAAAATGGAGGCCGGCTGTAGGAGCAGCAGCTGAGCCGGGGTTTTTGTTATAGACAGTCTGATAACGCTCTTTATCAGCTAATTTTTCGTGAATGTAGGGAGGCAGAGGCATCTCCCCTATTTTATCTAGTATTTCGGAAAAATTACCTTCATAGGAAAGTTTAACTAGACGCAAACCCTGATCAAGCTGGCTTACCACTTCTGCCGTAAGCAGACCTTCGCCAAAGTCAATTTTTGCTCCTTTTTTGAGACGGCTTCCCGGTCTTACAAGAGCTTCGAAGATATCTTGGCCTTTTTCTTTTAGAAGTAAGACTTCAGCTGCGCCACCGGTTTTTTGCTTTTTACCTAGGAGTCTAGCCGGGATAACTCTGGTATCATTAAAAACCAACAGATCCCCGGGAGTAAGATAATCTATGATATCAGTAAAAATCTTATCCTCTAAATCGACGCTTTCACGCTTTAGAACTAAAAGCCGGGAGCTGTCTCTAGGCTCTATGGCTTTTTGAGCAATACTTGATTCAGGCAGATAGTAATAAAAATCGTCAACTTGCATTAGAGTCACCCCAAATTATGTGGCCCGAAAGAAACCGGCAGCAGTTCCTTAAGGGTATAACTACGCCATTGTTTTTTTTGATTTATAAGTATTATAGTCTTAATATTAAATTCCCTCATAACCTGCAAACAGATACCACAAGGAGGGGTAAGCTCACCGGAAGCGGCTATGGCTATTTTATTAAAGCGAGTCTGTCCATCTGCTACCGCCTTAAAGATCGCTACCCGCTCTGCGCATACCGTAGCCCCGAAGCTTGCATTTTCTATATTGCATCCGGTATAAATACAGCCGGACTCGGTTTCTAAGGCTGCTCCCACCAGAAAGTTGGAATATGGTGCATAGGCTTTTTCTCTGGCTTTAAGAGCTTCTTTTTGGAGTCTCTCCATTTAAACTTCCTCCTAGACATAAAAAAATATTTAAATATGCCAAAACTCTTTGAGGAGAAACACTAAAGCCATCACAACAATACCAAGAATTGAACCGGCGATAACCTCGGTGAGGTTATGAATTTTTCCTTGAACTCGGCTTTGAGCCACCAAAAAGGCCAGAAAAAAGCCCAAAAAAGAGATTAGAAGGCTACCGGAATAGAAATAAATGGCAGTTGCCAAACCAAAAGCAAGAGCTGAATGACCAGATGGCAAGCCCCCTAAAAGGGGGCTTTTGGCCTTGGTAACTCCCTTAAAAAAGAGCACCCCAAAAAAACTAAGCCCTAAGCCAAGGACAATTAAATCCGCAGGCTGAACAATAAATGCTTCTCGAAAGGGAAGAGATATTTGTATTACTCTTCTCCCAAATAATAACCAGCCCACAATAACTGCATTTAACGCTGCCACAAAAACTGCTCCGGCACCGATATCTTTTGCAAGACGGGCCAGAGGATGATACTCGTTGGTAACTAAATCTATTGTCTTTTCAATAGCGGTATTAACCAGTTCCAAAGTTAAAACTATAGTAATTGTAACACTTAAAATCATTAGTTCAACCAGGCTTAAATCAAATACGAACCCCAAAATCATGGCCAGAACTCCGGCTACAAGGTGAATCTTCATATTTCTTTCGATTTTAACCGCCCTGATTAGGCCGCTAATAGCATTGTTAAAGCTTTCAAAAAGCGTCTGTTTCCTGCGATCCACCTTTTCTCACCAGCCTTAGAAAATCTCTTTGGACCTACTCTCTTAAAAGACCAACCTGACTCATGATCTGTTCTTCTTTGGCACGCATCTCTTTTTGCTCTTCACTATTTTGATGATCATAGCCTAATAGATGTAAAAGACCATGTACTGCCAGATAACAGATCTCTCTCTCCAAAGAATGTCCATATTCCAGCCGTTGTTGCTCTGCTCTTTCTACCGAGATATAGATATCACCGAGCTCGTTTTGTTCCCAAGGAAAAAGAGTTTGAGCATCATTTAGCGCAAAGGAAATAACATCAGTTACCTGATCTATATTGCGGTACTCATAGTTTATCTTTTTAATCACCTGGTTATCTACCAGAATAATGCTTAGCTCACATTCGTCTAAACCATGAATTTTTGATGCTTGTGTGAAAGTTGATTTTAGTTTTCCCACCAGATCCAAAATGGGTATTTTAGTCTGCTGGTTTTCAATGTAAAGCTTCATAGTTATTTTACATCCTTTGTCCCGGGTATTTAATGCGGGTGTGATGTATGCCAGCAGCAACCTGACTGATTTTTTCGGTTATAAGATCTATTTCTTTTAATGTTAAGGTGCTCTCTGAAAGCTGGCTGCTATTAATTTTTTCTTTGACAATATTTTTAATCATACTTTTAACGCGATCGTAAGTGGGATTGGTCATCGATCTTACGGCAGCTTCAGAAGAATCAGCGAGCATTAAAATAGCTGTTTCTTTGGACTGCGGTTTAGGTCCCGGATAACTAAAATCGTCTGGAAGTACCGGGTTTTGATCTCTTTCTTTGGCTTTTTCATAGAAATACTGCACCATTGATGTCCCGTGGTGCTCAGCTATAAAATCTACGATTACGGTGGGTAGTTTGTATTCTTTGGCCATCTCAAGGCCTTCTTTGACATGATTTAGAATAACCATCCGCGATAGGTTGGGGGTCATTTTATCGTGGGGATTTTCTCCTCCACGCTGATTTTCGACAAAAAAGTAGGGACGGGCGAGCTTGCCGACATCATGATATAAAGCTCCCACTCTAGTAAGCAGAGGATCGGCTCCAACAGCCTCAGCGGCAGCTTCAGCTAGATTTCCGACAACAATAGAATGGTGATAAGTGCCGGGAGCCTCTAGCGATAGCCTCCTTAAAAGGGCATTGTTGGGGTTGGATAGCTCTAACAGCCGCATTGGCGAGGTAACACTAAAAATAATCTCCAGGTAAGGCAGTACACCTATAGCTAAGATCGCTGAGGCGATACCGTTTACAAAGCCGGTAAAACTCATGATAATTAAACTGCTATTTTCTAATACCAAACCTAAGACCGCCATGGTTACAGCGTTAGCTAAACCTACCAGCAAACCTGATTGCATTAATTTACTCCTTTGGGTCGCCTCAAGGACACAGTAAACACCTACTATCGAACCTAGTAAACTCATTATAGCCGGTGCGAAGGCAAAATCAGCATAAAAAGCAACCATAAAAGTATATCCTACTGCTGAAAACACTCCCAGTAAAGGATTGATAAGTACAGCAACTAACATGGTTGCAGCTGAAGACGGAAAAAAGTAAAGTGCATACGGCCACTCGATTAGCGAGAGGAGTTTCCCTAAAACAGCCATTATTATAGCTATGGTACTAAAAAGAAAAAGGTATTTGTTTTCTAAGTGCTCATAAAAGCAATAGATGTAATAATAAATAATACTCACTATCATTATTGTAAAGGCCACTATACCAATGGCTTTTTGCCAATTCCAGCTCTTTTTTAAAAGATTTAGTTCTTCAAAAATTAGCATGTCTTTATCTGTGAGCACATCACCTTCGCGGATAATAACCTGGCCTTTTTTGATCTTGGGGGCCTCAAGTCTGGCCGCCTCTACGGCCTGATCAATGATCTGTCGGACCTTAGCACTATCTAGAAGCAGATTGGGTCTAATAACTGTTTGGGTTACTTCTAAGGCCGCTGTTAAAACCTCAAACTCAGCTTCGGTATCGGAACTTAAAAAAAGCTGTGCCACACTCTCTTGAGCATCAGGAAGTGTTGCTAGCGAAACTGCCTGATTCATAACTGTATTGATTGTATTTAGACCCATGGTTTTTAACAGTTCAAGTGTCTGCTCGGACTGTTGCATCAAAGTCCTCAATGTAGCGGCTGAGATATCAAGTTTAGTCTCTTCACGGATTACATTTTGTAACTTACCTATATCTTTAGCCCGGGCTGTCTCTTCAGTTCGATATTCCATTATGCGACGAAAGATCTCCTGGAAATCTTCTTCTGCTGAATAGAGATAGGTCTTTTCAATCCGATAGTTTTGTGGATTCTCGCTGGCTTCTTTGGCCACTTTACGTTCTACTTCTCTTTGAATATCTTCCCATTTGGTATAATCTATGATCTCACGTGGTGCCACAATATCTCTTTTCACTACATCTCCGCTTTTAAGATCCAATCTCTCTCCGTAAAGAGAACTCAGAAAAAGTAGTGCCAAGAGTATAGTTGTGCCAATTCCAAGCAGCCTTCTTTGGGTTTCTTTTTTAATTAAATATTGGCCAAGCTTGAGAAAGTAAGCTTTTAACTCCTGATTCATTTTAATTTCAAACGCAGGAAACCTGAGTTTTTTGCCACTAGGGTTAGTCTTCATAAAAACACCCCTCCTCCCTCAGTTATTCACTGCTGTCTGTTCTATGGCCGTTATTACTTTCATATTTTTCATAAGCTAAGATAATCTTTTGCACTAGTGGGTTGCGGACAACATCTTTTTCCGAAAGGTATACAAACTCGATGTTTTCAATATTATTTAGGATATTGCTAACATAGATAAGCCCAGAAGACTTGTCCGGCGGTAAATCAACCTGGGTAATATCGCCGGTAATAACCATTTTAGAATTAAAGCCCAATCTAGTAATAAACATTTTCATCTGCTCTCTGGTGGTATTTTGCGCTTCATCTAAAATCACAAAAGCATCATCTAAGGTTCTACCACGCATATATGCCAGAGGTGCAACTTCAATTGTCCCTTTTTCCATATAACGCTTAAAGATGTCAAATCCAAGTAAATCATAAAGGGCATCGTAAAGAGGCCTCAGATAAGGATCGACTTTTTCCTGTAAATCACCCGGCAAAAAGCCCAGGTTTTCGCCTGCCTCTACCGCAGGTCTACACAGAATCAGGCGATTTACTTTTTTTTGCTTCAGTGCTGCTACCGCCATAGCCATAGCTAAGTAGGTCTTTCCAGTACCAGCTGGCCCGATAGCAAAAACAATATCATTTTCCCTTATCGCTTGAATATATTTTGATTGTCCCAGGGTTTTAGGGCGAATAGGCTTACCACGGGTGTTTATCAGCACCGCCTCAAACTCTAACAGGCCATCTTTATTTTCAGCTAAAGCGCTTATTATATCTAGTGGGTTTAATTCGCCTTGCCTTTGAATTTTATTTAAAAGAGCTTCTATGGTCTGAAGCATCGTCTCAATACTATCAGCTTCACCTATAAGATGAATTTCGCTGCCACGGGCCAGCATCTTACCGGGAAAGCTTTGCTCTAGAAGACTCCAGTTAGCATCAGCAGGCCCCATCAGAGTCTTTAACAGTGTGAGATCACTAATTGTAATCACCCTATGAACCTGTTCAGACAATACCTATTCACCTAACCTTTCTTTGGCGAGATCTGTCTCTATCTTAGCCAGCAGAGATACCCCTACTTGACTTGGAGTTACTATGCTCTCACTTTTTTTTTCTAAAATAAAGCTATCACCATAAAGTTGGGAGAGCTTTGTTTCCGCCAAGTTCAAAGCCATTTGCAAAGCTTCTTCCTGGGTTCTTGTTAAAGTAAACTCCTTTAGTTCATCATACATGATTAAAGTTATTTCGACAAACTGCCTCCTGTTCCCTGCCCAGCCAAATTTCTGCTCTTTCACATGCCACTTTCTTTCACCTACGGGTTTAAAACCAAAGCGCCACTCTTTTAAGCCAATTTTAACCAGTAATTCTTTATGCTTTTTACCGGTTGGTTCTAAAACACTTTCTTGTAAGGAAACTTCTTGTTCTATCTTGACTACTGTTTCTCCAATTACCTTTCCAGCAGCCAAAGGCTCTCCCTGAATTAAGAGTTGCCCTTTATACACTACATCGCCGGCATTAACTTGAGCCTGACCCAAATAAACATTTACATAGCGAACAATGCCACCTAATTTA
This sequence comes from Bacillota bacterium, assembly GCA_018435125.1. Lineage (GTDB taxonomy): Bacteria > Bacillota > DTU065 > DTU065 > DTU065 > JAHDNZ01. The sequence goes on from JAHDNZ010000029.1 coordinate 41,563, forward strand.
GCCCTAACCGCTTCTTGAGGAATATTTAGTTGTTCCTTAGGTTTAACAATTATATCGATATTAAGCCTTACACCTTCTTTTTTAAAATCAATCATACTAATTTCCGGAAAGGCCTGTTTTAGCTGTATTGATAACGGAAGAAAGTTACCCACTCGCTCTCCCGGTCCGACATTGTTTTCCAGTAAATAATTATGCACTTTGTCCATTAAAACTTCATCATTACTTTTATAAACAAAGGTCCAGACCCGATTAGCCCAAAAAAAAGTAAGAATGACACTAGTTAGAAACAGGGTGAGAAAAAAATATTTAAGAGGTCTGTAGGTTTGCATCAAGAGCGTAAATTCCAGCCCTTCTTTTGCAGCTAGGTCTTTTAACCTTTTAAGATCTTTGTACAAACATTTGCCGTAAAGAGCTTCACCATTACGGCTTAATTCAAAAAGCTGAATGTATTTTGCTTTAGAAAGAAACTTTTCTATGTTAGTTCCCGAAACCATAAAAACAGCTCTAGACATGGCCTATCACCTCAAATTGCTTAAGTTCTCCATAGACCTCTAAAGAATCAGGTAGCAGAACATTTAACCGCAAATTAGCCCCAGTTAAAATAAGTTTCCCACTTTTTAGCTCTACAACAATACGCTCTTTTTCATATATTAAAAGCCGGTAAGGGTTATAGATTACTATACGTTTTTGCAGTGGATAATAAGCCACTTTCGGCTCTTTGCCAATTAGCTCAGATGGTAACTCCAGCTTTCTTACCATATTTTGCCAAATAGTTTGCAAGCTAATCCCCCCCTAGATTTTAATCTATTCTTTTGGTTTTAAGCTTAGAAGAAATACCCCACTCCCCCTTACTTATTACTACTAAAAGATATGCAGCTTCTTGTGGTAAAGAAGTAGCACTTATTAGTAAACCTGTAAACAAGCTTTATTATCTTTTAGCATACTAAGAATTTATTAGCTTAGATCCCAAAGCAAACAGCTTATTATCATAAAAGTAAGTGTTCTTATAATACAGACCTGAGCCCAACCATCATTTAGGTTATTTTGATCTACACAAAACTTGAAACACGCTCATAAATTGGATACAAATTGTAGCCTAAGATGGGTGTGTGTATCATATCTGTTATCTAGTACAGAAATTAGATGCAGCTATCTTTCAGCAATGTCTGCAAAAAAAATCGGTTTCCGGCAGCTTTTCTTGCTGTTGGAAACCGATTAAATTTTGAACTTTTTGTGACTCACCATCGAGCTCTAAAGCTGCATGGCCCATTTCATAAGCTAAACCAATCGCAGGTGACCGCTTCTTCTCATCTATAAATACCACTAGTAGGATCCCATTTAAGTATCATGTACTCGGCTTAATAGTTATATTTGTAGTGATTTTCTGTCACTCAGACGGAATAAAACTGATAACTAAGCTATTATTCTTTACAAAAATCAGATAAACAAAACCACTAGTATACCCCGCAATCCATTGGCAAAAAACTTATTTTTAGTAAAATTATATATCGTTACTTACCTATATATTTCAACCCCATATAATAAGCCAGATTACATCAGTTCCACAGCTTTTCTCTCGCACTCTTTAGCTTCCATTAAAAGTTCTGCAATGACCTTTCTGTTTTTTTCTGCCGCTAAATCGGTGGATTTTTTTATTTCAAAGGCTTTATTCCAGTTTTCATATACGGTATTATATAGTTTTGCAAGTTCGGATAGGTTGTTCTTTTCAAAGAATTTCCTTGCATACCATTTCAGTGCGGCATAAGTACCAAGATAATATTCCATATTCCAGCAAGTGGCGTATCGGGTGTCATCCATTTCAAAAAAATGTGTTAGCACAGGATACACATCGAGACCTTTTATATTTTCACACCATTCTTCGCCGTTTAAATGCGCTTTGGCCAGCTTTAATGTGTCTGCGATAATATCCTCATTCTTTTTAGCGTTTTTGTCTGTCAGGGTTATTACATTCAACATAGGCATTTCCCGTTTTCCCAAAAGTGCATAATCCATCTCCTCTGCAGCGCCTGTTATTGAGAGTGTGGAAAATTTCTGCGTCTTATCGTCATAACCTGTAAGAAGTCCCCATTCCAAAACCCCGATGTCCCATGCTATAACAGGAATACCGTTGTCAATGCTCTGTGTAATTTTGGGCATAACATCAAGCCGTGCCTGTTCCATCACATTATCCGGTTGCCAGTAGCAACCGGCATATGTTGTTTCCAACCCGCCGTTTGCAATCCAGGTCGGTTGCCTGTCAAATTGCCATATACTCATAGCGCTCGGGCAAAGCTCTGGGTTTACCCACATGCGGAATGCAAAGCCGCTGGTGGCGATAATGTCCTCTGAAAGCTCGCTCCAGGGACTGTTTTTAACTGCCGCTGACAGTGACTTTGCAAAAGAGAACAGATAGCCGGTTGAATCATAAACGCCATCCCAGGTAATGTTTAATTTATTCACTTTGTTCCCTCCCTAAAAAATATGACTTAGCCCATTGTAATTGAAGTTAATAGGTTTTACTCCGTTTACAAAACGGATATAATACGTCTTCGTTTTTTCATCAACCGATTCTATAACACCCTCGCCGAAAACCTTATGCCGGATTTGGTCGCTCACTTTATAAACCACATCGGTTTTTTTGTTGAATTTTTCAACTTGCAACGTCGCTTCTATTTTGATTTCATCAGGCAAATGTCCTATCATCTTCAGCAAGTTCTTGTCAATATCAAAGATAAAACGGGAGGGTACTTTTGAATATCCTTTTACACCAAAACCTTCGCTTTCTGTTAGGTACAAGTTTTTCTTAGCCCTTGTTATACCCACAAAACAAAGCCTGCGTTCTTCCTCTAAAGCGTCATTTTTTCTTTCTTCAAGGCTTCGTGCGGAGGGGAAAATACCTTCTGTCAGTCCCACAAGAAAAACATGGTCAAATTCCAGTCCTTTGGCGGTATGTACCGTCATGATCTTAACACAGTCACTTTTATCTTCCCTGTCGCTGTCACGCAAAAGTGTGATATTCTGCAAAAAAGCCGATAAAGATAAAGGCTCGCCATATTCGGTTTCCTGGGTGACAATACTTCGCAGCAGTTCTGAGACATTATCAAGCCGCTCAATATCACCGCTTTCACGGATATACATTTCATAGTCTGTGTCCTTAATTACCTTTTGCAAAAGCTCCGAAACAGAAAGAGTATTTAACTGTTCCTTAAGTTTCTCAATAGCTCCTATGAATTCTTTTGCCTTGCATCCCTTAAACGATTCTAAGTGGTAACATTCTTTTAGTGCATTATAAAGTGAGATGCTGTTGTTCTTAGCATAATTTTTCACAATTTCCAGTTTCATCTTGCCGATTTTGCGTCTTGGGGTGTTAATAATCCGCATAAAGGACAAATCGTCCTCGCTATTATCTACCAACCTCATATAGGAAAGCACATCTTTTATTTCGGCCCGCTCGTAAAACCCGATCCCGCCATAGACCACATAGGGGATATTATTTATCAAAAAGCCTTGCTCCACAAAGCGGGAAACATAATTAGACCGATAAAGCACCGCAAAATCCGAATATCTGCCGCCAGTTTCTTTGTTTTTTATAATCTTGTCGCAGATATATTTGATTTCTTCTTTATCGTTTTTACCATGAAAATACTCTGCCGTCTGTCCGCCATCTTTCTGGGTGAACAAATTCTTTTTAACACGGTTATTGTTCTTGTCAATTAGAGAATTGGCAACATTTAAAATCGGGGAGGTGCTGCGATAATTTTCGTTCATTATCATATCTTTGCAAGATGTGTTTAATTTGTTTTTAAAACATGGATCATCTAACCATTTATCAAAATCTACCAGCACACTCATATTTGTACCGCGCCACTCATAGATATTTTGATCGGGGTCTCCCACAACAAAAAGATTCCTGTTGATTTCAGTCAGTCTTCGAATCAGTTTGAATTCCTTTGCGGTAATGTCCTGAAACTCGTCCACCATGATATAGTGAAGTCTTTTTTGCCATTTTGCCAAGATATCGGGAAATTTTCCGAACAAATAAATTGTAAAGTTAATCAGATCAAAAAAGTCCAGCCCAAAGTATTTACGCTGCTTTTTTACGTATCTGAAAATAATCTCCTCCGACTTTTTATCCGATGTTAAAGTATTGTAATCAAAGGACGGATCCGAAAGATATTCAACATATGTAATAAGATTTTTATAATAGCGGATTTGGTCTATCATAAATTTAAAGCTAGCAGTATCCATTTTGATGTTCATTTCATCATAGACTTCTTCCAAAATATTTTTTTGGTCAATATTATCCAGAACAATGAAGTTTTCAGGGTAAAAAAGCTTTGAAATATCTTCGCGTAGCACGCGAGTGCAGAAAGCATGGAGTGTCGCCACAAAGGAGGTATCAAATTCTTCTCCCAGCATCGTTTTGATCCGCTTTTTCATCTCGTTTGCAGCCTTGTTTGTGAATGTGATACAAAGTATATTAGAAGGTGAAATGCCAAGCTCATTAACCAGATAAGCATAACGATGGGTCAGAGCTTTGGTCTTGCCGACACCAGCTCCCGCTATAACCCTTACATAGCCTTCGGTCGAGGTAACTGCTTGTGCCTGCGCTTCATTTAGGCCATCTAAAATATCCTGCATATCATTACTTCCTTTTAAGCGGAATATAAATATCCTCTGAAAATATCCTGCTTTCCTCAATATAACATTCGAATTCATAACCGCTCGTACGATTATACTCGCTGTGAGGAAGCCATACCGTATTGATGTATTCCCATGTTTTATGAATGTTATTTACAAAATCCCCTTGTGTTGTTATCGGTGTGGCAAACACTGCATACAAACCACCGGGGATCTTCAATTCCTGCGTACCGCCGAGATCACCGTCTGCATCTTCCTTTTTTATTCCGATAAAATAGTTTATTTTTTGGTTGACATTGTCCCAAATGCAAACACCGTAATCTCTGACGACTTTTCCGCCGGATAGTTTAAGCGACATCTTTTTAGCATTATATTTATTCCAAAATTTCGGCGTATAATCTTCATCACTTTTAAACACAGTTAAATTGAACGGTTTGAGGACTATTTTTTTCGGTGTTACTGAAAAAGGGGCGGTTCTAAAGGTGAAACGCTCGTATAGCTTTAAGCTGTTTTCCGCCGATTTGTATTCGGTAGGTAATATATGATGTTCTGATTTAAAGGCTCTTAGAAAGTTTTCTTTAGAATTAAAGCCATACAGGAAAGCCACTTGCGAAATATACTCATTGCCTTTGATTATTTCCTTAGCAATTTCTGAAAGCCTGCGTTTTCTTATATAATCGGCAGGAGTAAGACCTGTAAATTCTTTGAATACACGTATAAAGTGATAGAGCGAATAACCACTGATTTTGGCACAAGCAGCAACATCAATATCATATTCTAAATTTGCTTCTATGTAATCAACCGCTTTTGTAATATGTTCGTTGTAGTCCATTTGCATCACCCATTATATCTGATTTATTGAGTTAATAATTGATAAAAATTGCGAAGTCATATTTGCCCGAATCCCTTCAGGTACAATATATTTAATATAACGCCATTTGCTTTCTGCCAATTTTTGCTGATTGCCCATTCTTTAGGATAACCTTTCCAGCCCCTCGGAATGTTCCATGATCCGTCTTCAAGCTGTGATTTTACAATATACCCGCACTCTAACTCGGCAATTTCGCTAATTGCGATTAGATTAATTATATCATTAGCGAAGTCACCGCCTAGCAAAGCAGTAACGGCTTTTTTTGCTATACAGCAACCGAGTTTATAAAGCTTGCTGTATTTTAAGCAAGCGGATGATAAATCCTGTGAGGCAGACGATTGGGTTGTAGTCATTGTAACAGGTGCTATCGCTTTCGGTGTGCCACCAAGGAGCATGAGGATAATCGTTGTTGCTGTAAAAGGTGTTATACCAGAAATGTCCGTTAAAATCCTGTCCGCTTGCCAGATAACACAAAACTCCCTTAATAATGGTGTGGGAGTTGTCGGTAAAGTTAATTTCCCGCAGAAATTCGGCTGCTGCCCACGTCTTAAATAGGTGATGAGTTTGGATTCCACGTATCCGGCTCCAGCGCATGACCGAAGCCAACATCCTCGTTTTGATAGGCGCCAAGCGTAGTTAATACAGCCTCTTTGCTGCCGTTTTCAAAGTGATACTACCAACGTGCCAAATCCAGCAGTCGTGCGTTGCGATAGATAAAGGTATAGGCTTTTTCAAAAGCAAAGCTACTCATTGCACTATAACCTCTTAAACTTGCATTTTACTTTTGCAGGCAAGTTTACCCTTGTATTCGTCCGTATGGCCGATGATTATGCCTCTGCAATACCAAAACCAACCGCGCTCTCCAATCACCATCGTTGGTAGATCCTGCATTTGCTACAACATACTTGTGACCCTATCAATTGTCCTTAAGAACACTCTCACATTTAAGTTTAAGGGTTACCCCTTTTAATACTTCTGACAACTTTGGAGGGTCAGATCACATTTATATAAAGTACCTCATTTGGAGTTAATGTTCAGCACTGAGCACTTTACCAGCTCTTATCTTTGGCAATGTCTCGAGATACCATGAATCCAACTCATTTACTCTAGATCCTGTTAAATCTCTCATTCAAACAATAATCCGATTATATTCATTACTAAGGAACATAAAATAGAATACAAAACCTTGAACCGACCTTCTTTTTATGAGTAAAGTCTTTTGGCTTGCAGAGCACTTCATTTTATTAGTTGTAAGTTAGTGATATCTTTTACTTTCCCTCCTTAACAGTTATAATTGCTTTCTTATAATAATCTTACCATTGTAAACTTTGAGCTCTTTTTTAACCTTTGAAATGTAAAAGGCCGTGGGAAACCGAAATCTCCTACGGCCAATTGTTATTTATAACAACCTTATTAACTTGTGGCTAATTACGGCGGTTTTAAAGATCCTTCTTATCTTCGCACCCAAGGAGCTAGAGCTCTTGGTTTATCCAGAATCTCTTTGGCTATCATTGCTTTTTTAAGGGCTTTTGGATCCTGGGTAAACTCATCCAGAAAATTTGTGGTCCTAACTTCCTGTTCAGAGACCTGGCGGTAGAGAGGCCCCTTGACTTCTTCAAAACCTTCTTGATCCCAATCAACAAAATCTTTAACTTCAGACATAACAGGCATTGTCTGGGGGATAACAGTGGGTTTGGAAGGTTTTTTGGTTTCAATAATAATGGGTTGCGTAAGAAGCGGAGGGCTTAAAGGAACTGTCCTCGTTTCTTTTGGTCTCTCCGATTTTTTTTGCTTTTCGAGATTAGTAGGAGTTTCTTTAAATGCCCTTTTCCAGTCGGGATTTCTTTGTTTGGAACTAGTCTTTTGATTAGCTGAATTAACCTTATTTATAATTGAGATAATCACCGATATTATCACCAAAATACCATAAATTACATCCACAGGGACCACCTCTTAACTTTATTTGGTTTCTTCGGTCTGGGTCTTTTCTGTGGAGCGAGCTAGAGACTCCCGCATCTTAGTATCGGAAAGAATATTCTGCATGTTGTAATAATCCATAACCCCAAGCTTACCCTCTTTAAAAGCCACGGCAATAGCTTCAGGGATCTTGGCTTCGGCCTCAACAACTTTAGCCCTCATCTCCTGAACTCTAGCTTTCATTTCCTGCTCCAAAGCTTGGGCTGCAAAACGTCTTTCAGCGGCCTTAGCCTGAGCGATGTTTTTATCGGCTTCAGCTTGATCAATTGATAGCTGAGCTCCGATGTTTTTACCTACATCGATATCGGCAATATCAATTGACAGGATTTCAAAGGCCGTACCAGAGTCTAGACTCTTTGAAAGAACAGTCTTGGAGATGCTATCCGGGTTTTCCAATACCTCTTCGTGGCTTTTAGATGAGCCTACCGTAGTGACAATGCCTTCGCCTACACGAGCGATAATAGTTTCCTCACCGGCACCGCCTACCAGCCTGTCGATATTAGCTCTTACCGTCACTCTGGCTTTAACCTTGACTTCAATACCGTTTTTAGCAACGGCAGCTATAATAGGTGTCTCAATAACTTTGGGCTGAACACTCATCTGGACTGCTTCAAGTACGTTACGCCCAGCGAGATCAATTGCTGTACAACGTTCAAAGGTCATGCTTATATCAGCACGTCTGGCCGCAATTAAAGCATCGATAACTCTATCGACATGGCCTCCCGCCAGATAATGTGCTTCGAGCTGATCAAGCTGTACTTCAGAAAGTCCGCCTTTTCTAGCTTTAATTAACGGCAAAACAATGACTGCCGGAGGCACTCTTCTTAATCTCATCCCTATTAAATAACTTAGCGGAACCGGTACATGGGCAGCAATAGCTGAAATCCAAAGACCTACCGGTACTAAAGATAAAACAATTAAAAACACAAACAGAATAATAACTAGAACAACAACACCTAATACTCCCATTTTCTCTCCTCCTATTCGCTTTCCTCAACGACAATACGATTGCCCTTAACCTCAATGACTTTAATATTGACATCTCGCCCCAAAAACTCTCCTGCAGTCTGGGCACTGTAGCGTTTGCCTTCAACTTCAATAAGACCCGAAGGACGCATTACGGTTGCGGTAACACCATTTTTGCCTTCTAAATCTTTTAATTTATCCTCAGCTACACTAAATCCTTTGCTTTCTTCCAAACTGGTCTCTAAAACCAGCTTTTTAAAAAGAGGCGCTTTTTTTAGTCGCTTCCAGAATATTTTCAAAAACAAAGCGGTTAAAGCTATAGCTGCAATTAAAACCCAAACTGCCTGGGTTAGGTTTTTGAAACTTAAAATAATACTGGTTAAAAGACCTGCTATACCTAAAAGACCAACAATGCCAAACCCGGGAATAACAAAGATCTCCAGACCTAAAAAGATTAGCCCTGCTAAAAACAGTACAATATGCTCAAGCCCGGCAAGGCCACTGAGGTACCTCCCGCCGAAAAATAAAGTCAAACTCACGATACCGACTGTACCGGCAGCACCCCAACCCAGGGTAAAAAACTCCAAGATGATACCTAAAAATCCAATGGTTAAAAGTAAGGAACTGACAATCGGATCGGTTAAAAAGCGAGCAAACTTCTCTGCTCCGGATGGCTCTTGATCTATAATATCCTCATGGGCAACCTCTTTTAGCTCTAGCAGTTCAGGCAGCGTATTGATTGTACCATCCGAGATTTTTAATTCTAGGGCCTCTATGGCCGTTAAATTAAGGATCTTGCCTTTTTCATTAATTCCCGGAATCTCAACATCACTGTCTACCATAGCCTCTGCTATTCTGCCATCTTTCCCTCGTGATTCGGCAGTGGCCTTAAACTCTCTTCTAACCGCAGATATTATTTTTTCTTCTTTGGGTCTTGTCTCGGCCGAACCGATACTACTGCCGCTTACCATATAAAGTTCTTCGCCTGAAAGAGCTATCAAAGCCCCTGCTGACCAGGCCCTACCGGTAACATAGGTCACGTTTGGAACCCTAGCTTGCATAATAGTATCTTTAATCTCGAGTGCGGCATCAACCAAACCGCCCAGAGTATCGATCTCTATTACGACTAAATCCGCCCGGTTTCTTTCGGCATTTCTCATAGCTCTTTTTACAAATCCCGCTACACCATAATCGATGGTTCCTTTAATTGGAATTAGGTAAACATCTGCTGAAGCTGAAAAAACACTGGCCAGACACAACAGCAAAATAAAAATTAATAGCGGTTTTGTCTTAACTTTCACCATTTTTCACCTCCTATGATTAAACTCCAAATGGCCTGAAAAAAGTTACCTAGACGTTGCCAAATACTTCTTTTGTTGATCATAGCTGATACTTGACCATCTATAGAGGTTACATTGCCTTTGATCTCCCCTTGTACATAGACATCCCCACCTACAACTGTTAAGTTGCCGGGAAGACTCTCACCGTCGACAATGATATTCTTGCCTCTGGAATGGATGGCTACATCATCTCCAATTCTTTCACAGGGTATACTTCTAGGTACAATATAAGCAATCGTTAACATTAACATTATAGCTGCAGCCAAAGAGTAGTATTTACGCAGACGCTTTTTCCTCCATTTGGAGTCTTTGGCGATCTCTTTTTTGATCCTAAGCTTTAATAAATCTGTCGGTTCCACTACTAGATTTTCCATATTTTCGGTAATAAAAAACAGTTCTTCTGCTTCTTTATTACATTTTGGGCAGGAGATTAAATGAGCTTTGATCTCTCTGTATTCTAGCGGTGGCAAAAGACCATCAATGTAATCGTCAAGTTTTGAGCGTACATGCTCACACTCACTCACCAAATTCACCTTCTTTTTTATTGAAAAGGTAATCTTTCAATAACCACCTCGCTCGATGTAGCTTGGTTTTAATTGTCCCTAGTGGCTCTTCAAGCACGGTTGCTATCTCTTCGTATTTTAATCCTTCAAGATAACGCAAGAGTATTACCAGCCGGTATTTGGCCGGTAATACTGTAAGGGCTTGGGTTAACTCTCGGCTCGTTTCCTTATCTAGAAGCGCTTCTTGAGGATCGGCAAAGACATTTTGCGTTAATAAAGACAGTTCCGTATCTGAATCGGAAAAAGCAACTTTCTTACTCTTACGTATGTTATCAATACACAAATTGCTAGCAATTTTTAATATCCAATTACCAAACGGATATGCAGGATTGTATTTATCAAGAGAACGATAAGCTCTTAAAAAAGTATCCTGAGTCAGATCCTCAGCTAACATAGGATCTCTTAACATCCTCAAAATTAAGCTATAGACCTTAGTTGAATACCTTAGCACAATATCATCGAAGGAATTTTTATTGCCCTTTAGTGTCATTTTAACCAGTTCCTGATCACTAAACATTGCCTTACCATCCTCTACTATGTTCTACGTTTTGCTAAATAAAAAGTTTCACCGTAAGAAAATTTATTGATAAAAAAGGGGTGCCCAAATGGACAACCCCCCAATAGTTAAAAGGAGCGACCCCTTTTTCTTGCTTCATCACGCTTCTTCTTCTTACGCACACTAGGTTTTTCATAGTGCTCATGCTTACGTGATTCGGTGAAGATGCCAGCACGCCGACACTTAGTTTTAAAACGTCGGAGAGCTTGATCAAGGTCCTCATTTTTTCCAACTCTAACTTCAGCCATATTCTCCCTCCTCCCCGACTCTCTGATAAACAGCTAAATGACCCAAAGTTTATCCAGGAGGCCATGTAAGAGAACGACCACCCAAAAGGTGCATATGCAGGTGAAATACTGTTTGACCGCCGTTTTGGTTACAGTTGGTCACCAGTCGAAATCCATCCTGGGCAATCTGTTGCTCTCTGGCAAGGGAGGCGGCTACTAAAAACATATGACCGATTAATTCTTTGTCTTCATGTGTTAGACTTAAAACCGTACTAATATGCTTTTTGGGTATTAAAACAATGTGCACGGGTGCTTGCGGTTCAATATCTTTGAAAGCTGTAATTAGGTCATCTTCATAGACTATGGTGCTGGGAATTTCTTTGTGAACAATTTTACAAAAAATACAATCTTCAGGCACACCTACACCTCCTCTCACCCATGGATAGTAACATATTCTCCTCAAAATTAATAATTCCTGCAGAATCAATTTATGTTTAGACAGTATCTGACAAACAACCCAACATTCCAGTTGAGTAAATCTTCTCCAATCTAACCGGCAAAAAGCCGCGACTTATCTTTGATTTTGGAATATAGACTTTAATATAATCTTCAGTTGTGCCCAAGAAATAACTTCTTTCCGCTAGCTTTGTTTCTTGTTCCACTATTACCTCTGCCTGTCTGCCAATTTGGCTTTTATGATAAGAGAGCATCAACTTTTTACCTATGGCAATAAGCTCTTTAGCTCGTCTTTGTTTTTCAACCCTAGGAAGTTGATCTGGTAACAAATAAGCCTTAGTGCCTTTGCGTCTTGAAAAAGGAAAGACATGGAGTCTAGTAAATTTCATCTCCTCAACAAAAGCACAGGTATTAAGAAAATCTTCTTCAGTCTCGGTAGGAAACCCTACAATAATATCGGTAGTCAAACCAAGCGGTGCATATTTTTGTAGTTTTTCCACCAGCAACTTGTAGTAAGTAGTATCATAGTTACGATTCATAGCTTTTAGTATTTTATCGGTACCACTTTGCAAGGGAATATGGAGATGCCTGCAAAAAGAGGGTTCGCTTAACAGCTCAATAATCTCCTCATCTACTTCGTGAGGATCCAGAGAGCTTAGTCTAACCCTGATCCCCGGAATTTTCAGGGTTTTTTTTAAGATCTTAGCCAAATTCCAACCTTGAAGATCCTTACCATAATAGCCAAGATGAATACCAGTAAAGACCACTTCATTAACACCGGTATCTGCCAGAAACTTTACTTCATCTAAGACCGATTCAGGTAATTTACTTCTAATTTTCCCCCTGGCATAGGGAATTTTGCAATAGGAACAATAATTTTCACAACCATCTTCAATTTTTATATAAGCTCTGGTTCTTTCATGATAAGTAGCTTTTAAATCCTCGAAGACTGCAGGGTCGGTAACTAAAATTCTTTTTTTATGATCTCTTTGATATTCACTGACTAAGTTTACCAACCGATCTCGGTTTGAAGTTCCGACAATTATATCCACCCCGGCTATTTTTTCAACTTCTTCAAGGGCAGTCTGGGCATAACAACCCATTACCACAATTACTGCCTCCGGATTATGTTCTCTGGCTCTTCTAATTATCTGACGTGACTTTTTATCACTCTCAGCTGTTACGGTACAGGTATTAATAAGATAGATATCTGCCGGATCTGAAAAAGGAACTATTTCATAGCCGTTTTGTTTAAAAAGACCTAAAACACCTTCCGTATCATATTGGTTAACCTTACAGCCAAGAGTACAGGCAGCTATCTTCAAAAGCTGTCCTCCCCTTTCAATTCCAGGCTATACATAACAATAGCAAGTGCGGCAAGACTTGCTGTTTCGGTGCGCAAAATCCTTGGCCCGAGAGAGTAATAAGGGCTGCCTAAGGCTCTAATTTCCTCCTCAGCTAATCCTCCTTCCGGTCCTACAAATAAAAAAACCTCGCTGGGTTTTCCTTTTAAGACCTGTTTAAGAAAAAAACTATCAGCTGCGGCGCTTTCCCAAAAGATAAGTTTAAGGCCGGATAAGTTATGCCACTTTTCTACAAACTCAGGCCACAAAAGCAAGCTTTCTACTTGAGGGCATTTTACTCGGTGAGCTTGTTTAGCAGCCTCTAGAGCTATCCGATTTAAGCGCTCGATTTTACTGAGGCTTTTATCTTTATCCCATCTAGTAACACTTAAGCTAGTCTGCACCGGTACTACTTGATTTACCCCTAATTCCACTGCCTTTTGGATAATAAAATCGAGTTTGTCTCCCTTGGGCAACCCTTGAAAAAGAGTAATGTTATAGGGTGGCTCAGTTGATTTATGCTCTGCTATAAGCTGGACTTTGGCTTTGTTTTTGTCGAGAAAAAGCAATTGCCCTTCAACTAGCCTGCTCTCATCGGAAAGAAGCAGTTTTTCTCCTTTTTTTAGCCGTAAGACCTGCATATGTTTTACTTGATCATCGGAGATCTCTAGCTCTGCCCCTAAGGGGGGTAAGGGTTTATCCACAAAAAACTGATGCACTAGATAATCGCCTCCAAAGCGGTCCATTCGCCTTTATCTAGTCGCTTTTTAATAGTAAAGCCATTGTTTTTAAGGTTTTCTTCCACTAAAGGAACCCGCTCATTGATAATACCGGATAAAAGCCAGGTAAAATGAGACAGTCGCTTTTTTAGTAGAGGTATAAACTCTACAATTACCTCAGCTAAAATATTAGTTAAAACTAGATCCGCTTCCTCTTTGGGAAAGAGGCTATCATCTTCCAGGAGATTTCCATCTACGACCTTGATATTTTTTAAGACCCTGTTTTTTTCGGCATTGTCTCTAGTGGCCTGAGTGGCTAAAGGATCGATATCAAAAGCATAGACTAAAGCATTAAGCTTTGCGGCTGCAATCGCTAAAATACCTGAGCCGCTACCTATATCAAAGACTACCTGAGGGCTTTTGTCGGCTAATAGTTCTAACATTAAAGCCGTTGATTCATGCGTTCCTGTGCCAAAGGCCATCCCCGGATCAAGATCAATAATAATTTCATTTGGTTTTTTGTTATATTGTTCCCAACTTGGAACAATTACAAAGCGAGCTATTTTATTTACATGCCAATACTGCTTCCAATTCTCAGCCCAATTTTCATCGGCAATCTCTTTTAAGCTATATTCTCCCCAAGTTTTTTGGGCCTTGTTTTTTAGATCATCCAGGTTAGTAGAGTCAGGTAGATAAAATTTATAATTTCTTTCTTCTTCTATTACCCCCTGAATTCCTAACTCGAGGAGGTTAAAAAGAAGCAGTTCTTTATTTGAATTATTAAAAGGAACAGTTACCTCAAGCCACTTCATTTTTAACCTCCTCACTTTTTACCTTTTAAGCGATCTACAAATCTTTCAAATGTGGACCTTGAATCGGGTTCAGGAGCTTGAATCTTTAATAGTTTTTCAAAGATCTCCCGCTCTTCCAAAGAAAGCCTGGTAGGTGTTACCACCTTAAAAGTAACTATGAGATCTCCCTTGTTGGAACTATTTAAAATGGTAATACCCTGACCTCTTAGACGCCTTTGATCTCCGGACTGGATCCCGCTTGGGATTTTATAAGTCTCAAATGAGCCCTGAAGAGTAGGAATCTCAATTTCATCTCCCAGAGCTGCTTGGGCAAACGAGATCGGTACCTCTAAAAGCAGATCGGCTCCCTCTCGTTTAAAAACTTCATGGGGACGGACTCTGATATTGAGAATTAAATCTCCAAAAGGACCTCCCAATTCTCCTTTGCCGCCTTTGCCTCTGGCAATTACTCTGTTGCCGGTATCAACTCCCGGAGGAATCTTTATTTCCAGCTGTTCGTCCTGGTAGGCTCTGCCTTCACCTCTGCAATATGAACAGGGGGTTTTGGCCATTCGACCATCACCGCGGCAAACAGGACAAGGTCTTACAGTTACGCTGCGGCCAAAGATGGTATTAACCTCCTGCTTTATCTGACCCTGACCATGACACTCAGGGCATTGAGTAATCGGTGTCCCAGGCTCGGCACCATTGCCATTGCATTTTGGACAGATAGTCATGCGTTTATATTTAATATTTTTGGTCGTTCCGAAGGCTGCTTCTTCAAAAGAAATATCTATACTTATCGTAATATCCTGTCCTCTGGTTGGTCCTTTACGTCTACTGCCACCTGTAAAGCTGCCGAAGAGATCGAAGATATCCCCGATATCTCCGAAATCACCGAAAAAGTCGCCAAAAGGACCTGCTCCTCCGCCTGAGGCTTGATCAAAAGCAGCGTGACCAAACTGATCATATTTAGCCCGTGCTTCGTCATCACTTAAAACTTGATAAGCTTCGTTAATTTCTTTAAACTTTTCTTCAGCCTGAGGATCTTTTTTGTTTAAATCCGGATGATATTTTTTAGCTAGTTGACGATAAGCCTTTTTGAGATCATCTTTTGAAGCTTTTTTATCAACACCGAGTATTTCGTAATAATCTCTTTTATTCGCACTCACTTAAAGAGCACCTCCAGCTTTAACCTGGGCTTAAAAAAGGGGCGGCCCTTACCGCCCCTTTTAATTATTCCACATCTACCTGATCTCCACCTGCTTCAGGTTGGGGGTCATCTTTTCCCTGAGTCTCTTTATAAATTTCTGCACTTAGATCATAGAGTATTTTTTCAAGGTTATCTTTTTTAGATTTGATATCCTCTAAATTATCTGCTGCCAACGCATCACTAAGGTCCTTTTTGGCCTCTTCAACCTTGGCTTTTTGTTCTTCACTGACTTTATCTTTAACATCTTCCAGGGTTCTGTCTATCGAATAAAGCAATGTCTGTGCTTCATTTCTTAGTTCAATTTCCTGTTTTCTGGTTTCATCGTCAGCCTTGTGAGCTTCAGCGTCCTTAACCATTCTTTCAATTTCAGCCTCAGAAAGCGACTTGGAACCGGTGACCGTGATACGATTTTCCCGTCCGGTACCTTTATCTTTGGCGGAAACATTGACAATACCATTGACATCTATATCAAAGGTAACTTCAATTTGCGGTACTCCTCTTCTCGCCGGTGGAATACCCTCAAGATTAAAGCTTCCCAGACTAATATTATCTTTGGCCAGTGGTCTTTCACCCTGCAAAACATTGATAGTTACAGCAGTTTGATTATCAGAAGCCGTGGTAAAGATCTGAGATTTACTGGTAGGAATAGTGGTATTGCGTTCAATCATCTTGCTGAAGATGCCACCTTCTGTTTCAATGCCAAGTGACAGAGGGGTTACGTCTAAAAGTACTATATCATGAACTTCTCCGCCAAGCACACCAGCTTGAATAGCTGCACCGATTGATACACATTCGTCGGGGTTGATACCTTTGTGGGGTTCTTTGCCTAGATACTTTTTAATTGCTTCTTGCACAGCTGGGATTCTGGTTGAGCCTCCGACAAGAATCACTTTGTCGATATCTGTGGGTTTTAGACCGGCATCGCTAAGAGCAACTTTGGTGGGTTCGATAGTTGCTTCCACTAAGTCTCTGGTAAGCTCGTCAAATTTGGCTCTGGTTAATGAAATTTCCAGATGCTTGGGACCATCTTTGGTTACCGTAATATAAGGAAGGTTAATAGTGGTGGAAAGAACATTGGAAAGCTCTTTTTTGGCATTTTCAGCGGCTTCTCCAAGTCTTTGCATGGCTTGTTTGTCTTTGCTTAAATCCACGCCTTCTTTGGTTTTAAATTCACTAACCAAATATTTAACCACTCGATTATCAAAATCGTCTCCACCAAGCTTAGTATTACCGCTAGTAGCTTTTACCTCAAAAACTCCGTCACCAATTTCAAGTATTGATACATCAAAAGTTCCTCCGCCTAAATCAAAGACCAAAATGGTCTCATTATCTTCCGCTTTATCTAGTCCATAGGCCATAGCTGCGGCTGTGGGTTCGTTAATAATTCTCAGTACTTCAAGTCCTGCTATGCGACCGGCATCTTTGGTTGCCTGGCGTTGAGCATCCTTAAAATAGGCAGGTACAGTAATAACTGCCTGAGTTACTTTCTCTCCCAGATACTGCTCGGCATCTTCTTTTAACTTCATTAGGACAAAAGCTGAGATCTCCTGAGGAGTATACTTTTTGCCGCTGATATCAGCTTTAAACTCGCTCCCCATATGCCTTTTAATAGATGCAATAGTGCGATCAGGATTAAGAACTGCCTGACGTTTAGCCAATTCTCCTACCAGTTTTTCTCCGTCTTCTTTAAAAGCTACCACTGATGGTGTGGTACGATTGCCCTCGGCGTTTGTTATTACTATCGGTTCGCCGCCTTCCATTACTGCCACAACTGAATTTGTAGTACCTAAATCGATACCAATTATTTTACCCATTTGACCTACCTCCTACTTTGCAACCCTTACCATACTAGGGCGGATTAAATTACCACAAAAACAATAGCCTTTACGTAAATCCTCAACTACAGTGCCAGCTTCATACTCATCACTTACCACTTGGTCTATCGCCTGATGATAAGTGGGATCAAAGGGTTTACCTACAGCTTCTATAGGTTTTAGACCTTCTTTTTCTAAAACATCCCGCAGTTGTTTGAAGATCTGCAAAACACCGCTATCTCCCATCTCTTCTGCTTTTTCCAGGCTATCTAAAACCGGTAAAAGCTTGCTGATTAGATCGCTATTTGCCATCTGAAAGAGATCCTCTTTTTCTTTTTGAACACGGCGTTTATAATTGCTAAAATCAGCTTGCAGACGCAAATAGCGGTTTTTTACCTCCTCTAGCTGTGTCTTTAAAAGAGCTGCTTTGTCAGCAAGAATATCTTCTTCTAAACCACATTCTGGCTTAGCCGGATCGTTAACAGTTTCCGCTTCAGTAGCCGTTATTTCCTCATCGGGTATAACCTTTTTTTCTAGCTCCTCGTTCACCGGCAAAACCCTCCTTTATTTAATTATAATGATTCCTTAAAAACTTCTCTAAAAGGAGTCCATCAGTTCACTTAAAACTCCTGCTATCTCATCTACCAGTGTTATAGCCCGGCCATAGGCCATGCGAGTCGGACCTAAAACACCTATTGTGCCCATAGATTGCCCATTGAGATAGTAAGTTGCCGTGACTAGACTAAGCTCTTTTAATTCTGGCTTAGTATTTTCCCCGCCAATAGAAACCTTAACTCCGGAACTTGAAGCTAAATCAGAAAGAATATTGGCCAAGGTCTGCCTTTGTTCAATCATCTCTAACAAAAGCTTAGTTTTATCTAGATCCTGAAATTCCGGCTGCTCAAAAAGGTGTAACACTCCATCACAGATTAACATTTCGTGTTCCGGATCTTTAAATCTATCTTCCAGCAATTCCAAGAGACATTCTAGAAGGCCTTGGGCTTTTATCGAACTGTCTTTAATCTCTCTGATAATATTGCTGCCGATGGCTTCGATTTTAATACCCCTGAGTTTGCTGTTTAGATGGCTTGAGATCTGTTCCAATTCATTGGGTGAGAAACTTTTTGGGGTAAAGATAATCTTATTTTCGACAATTCCCGGATCAATAACTATTATGGCCAGAATGTTATGGGGATCTAATGAAACCAGTTGCAGATGTTTAAAAACTGCCTGGTGATGTTTGGGAATTACAGCCACAGAAATATACTCTGTCAGTTCTGCCAAGATCTTTGTCGATCTGCGAATCAATTTTTCGATAGCCTCTTTTTTGAGCTTGGCTAACTGCGCTATCTTGGTATTTTCTTGTGCAGTAATTGGCTCTTTTTCTAAAAGAACATCCACATAATAACGGTAACCCTTATCAGAAGGTATTCTACCTGCAGAGGTGTGTGGCTGATACAGGTAACCGCTTTCTTCGAGATCGGCCATTTCATTGCGGATAGTAGCCGAACTGATGCCGAGTTTGTATCGGCTGGCAATTGTTCTTGAGCCCACCGGTTCAGCTGTATCTATATAGTCATCGGTGACAGCTCTTAGTATACATTTTTTACGTTCGTTAAGGTTGCTCATAGCTATCACCTAACCCTTCTTTAGCACTCGCTTATGATGAGTGCTAATACTTCATAAATAAAGATACCACTAGCTCCTAGCATTGTCAACAATAACAAAATAAAACTGTAGTTAAAAAAACCTCCTAAAAAAAACGACTGATTACGGTATTCATTATAGGTAGGGCCTTTTTTGTCAATCTAATGTTAGGACCAACTTTTTCTAAAAGCCCTTCTTTTAATAAAAAAGCTGTCTCCGTAGGATAGAGCTCTTCTAGAGATCTATCCCCAAGCTGTTTGGGATTAAGTCCTTTTTTTAATCTTAGTCCTAACATAATATTTTCTTTTAGTAAAAGGTCAGCGGTTAGTTTTTCACTATCGGCTATAATCCTTGAGTTATTTTTTAAGTTAGTGATATAAAGATCAGTTGAGGAGATATTCTTAAACCTTCGCCTCCCTAAACGGGATACAGCACCGGCACCTAGACCCAAATACTCTTTATTATGCCAGTAGATAAGATTGTGGTTGCACTCTTTATTTTCTTTGGCAAAGTTAGAGACCTCATACTGAAAAAACCCGTTGGCCTCCAAAATTTCCAACCCTAGATAATACATCTCTACAAATTCCTCATCAGCTATTTGCAGAAGGTTCTTCCGGAATAACTCACTGCCTGGTTCAAGCTGCAGACCATAGTAAGAAATATGGTCCACAGGTAGTGCGACTGCGGTTTTTAAGGTCTTTTCTATAGAAATTATATCTGTCCCCGGGTAGCCATAGATAAGATCGATATTAATGTTTTTAAAACCAACCTCTCTGGCCAAATAAATTACCTCTTTAGCTTCACGGCTATTATGCAACCTTCCCATCAGCTGTAAGGTACTATCGTCAAAGCTTTGCACACCGATACTAAGTCGATTTATGCCTGAAAAAAGTAAGGCTTGAAGGTAGTCTCTATCGACAGTAGCCGGGTTAATCTCAATTGAAGCCTCTAAAAAGGGTCCATATGTTTGCTGCAATTTATGAATTAGTTCCACTAATAAAGCAGGCGGTACTACTGAGGGTGTACCGCCACCAATAAACAATGTAAGCCCCTCTACTTTAAACCGCTCGATTTCAATCTCTAAAGCATCGAGATAAGCTGCGATTTCTCCTTTTTTGGGGGGATGGGACAAAAAATCACAGTAGGTACATTTTTTAAGGCAAAAAGGCAAATGTACATAAACTCCGGCTTTAATCATCGTTATCAACCTTTAAAACAGCCATAAAGGCCTCTTGAGGTATCTCAACCTTACCGATTAGTTTCATCCTCTTTTTACCTTCTTTTTGTTTTTCAAGCAGTTTTCTTTTGCGGGAAATATCGCCACCATAGCATTTAGATAAAACATCTTTTCTCAGTGCTTTAACGGTCTCTCTGGCGATTACCTTACTACCAATGGCAGCCTGTATAGGTACCTCAAACATCTGCTCGGGAATTACTTCTTTGAGCTTTTTGGCCAACTGCCGTCCATAAAAGGCTGCCTTGTCCCGGTGAATTATAGCCGAAAGAGCATCAACCGGTTTGGAACTGATTAAGATATCGAGTTTGACCAAGTCGGCTTTTTCATAGGCGATTATTTCATAATCAAGGCTGGCATACCCTTGGGTGCTTGATTTTAGTTTGTCAAAAAAGTCCATCAGGATCTCTGAAAGAGGCAAAATATAGGTCAGGATTGTTCTAGTCGGATTTAAGTATTCCATGTTTTTAAAGGTGCCGCGCTTGTCCTGACAAAGCTGCATAATGGCTCCTACATATCTCTCTGGTGTAATAACAGTAGCTTTTACCATCGGTTCTCTAATCTCTGCGATCTCTTGCACCGATGGGAGCTTGGAAGGATTATCGATCTCCAATTCCAGACCGCTTGTAGTGATAAGTTTGTAGATAACACTAGGTGCGGTAGTAATAAGACTGAGGTTATACTCCCTTTCTAAGCGTTCTTGAATAATATCCAGGTGTAAAAGTCCTAAAAAACCACATCTAAAACCAAAGCCAAGAGCAGCTGAAGTTTCGGGTTCAAAGACTAACGAAGCATCATTTAACTGCAATTTTTCTAAAGCTGTCCTCAGATCGGGAAACTGGTCGTTATCGACTGGATATAAACCGCAATAAACCATAGGTTTTACTTTTTTATAGCCAGGAAGCGGCTCTTTTGCCGGGTTGAGAGTGTTAATAATTGTATCGCCTACCTGAGTATCCTTAACATCCTTCATTACCGCTACTAGGTAACCAACTTCGCCTGTTTTAAGAGACTCAAAACTAACCTGAGATGGCATCATAGTACCTACTTCGGTAACTTCAAATGTTTTACCGGTTGAAAACATAGTGATTTTATCACCTGGTTTAACCGTCCCGTCAACCACCCTGATATAGGCTACAGCTCCTTTGTAAGAATCAAAGTAGGAATCAAAAATCAGAGCTCTTAAGGGATCATGGCTTATCCCTTTGGGAGCAGGAATCGTGTTAACAATTGCTTCTAAAACAGCTTCGACTCCCTTACCGGTTTTAGCACTAACCGGATAGACTGTCTCTAAACCAATTAATTCTTCAATCTCCCGTGAAACCTCATCAACATCAGCACTGGGAAGGTCGATCTTATTTATCACCGGAATAATAACCAAATCATGATCCAAAGCCTGGTAGAGATTGGCCAAGGTCTGAGCTTCAATTCCCTGGGTAGCATCTACTATAAGCAGCGCCCCCTCGCAAGCCGCCAAAGACCTGGAGACCTCATAACTAAAGTCTACATGGCCTGGTGTATCAATGAGATTTAGTTGATAGACCTCTCCGTCTTTAGCCTTATAGTGCATGCGAGTAGCTTTAGCTTTAATGGTAATTCCTCTTTCTCTTTCCAGTTCCATCGAATCAAGTAACTGCTCTTTCATCTCTCTTTCTGAGACGGTGTTGGTTAGCTCCAGGAGCCTGTCGGCCAGGGTAGATTTTCCATGATCGATATGAGCAATTATACAAAAGTTACGAATTTTATCTTGTTCTGTCAATTCCGGCACCTCCTGAACCTTGTTGGTAAAATAGTTATATCAATTAATTATAGCATCTGGCTTTGGTGGGAGCAACTCAGTGAGTTGAACCTGACATTCCTTTAACCTGGTGACAGTAACAATTACATCTTTTAGTCCATCCAGATAAATAAGCTCCACTAAAAGACTTACCTCGGTTAACGGTGGTTTTAGGGGATCAAAGATAAAGTTACCCACGCTATAAAAAATAGGTTTACTCCTATAAAAGATCCAGGGTTTAATCACATGGGGATGATGACCAAAAACCACATCACCACCAGCCTCTATAATAGATAAGGCCAGGGTTTTCTCTTCTTGGGTAATTTTTTTAGCATACTCAATCCCCCAATGAAGACTAACTATCACTACATCAGCCTGGCTTTTTAACCTTTTAACATCAGCGCAGATTAAGGCCTTATCCAAAGGAGCTACCCCCGGGTAATCGCCTGCTATCCAATTAATACCGGCTCGGCTATATAAAAACCAGGTCTCGGTATAAGCCAAAAAGCCTACCTTTAATCCCTTTACAGTTAATATTTCACCAGCTGTAGCATCTTTGAGAGTCATACCTGAACCAACCTGTTTAATACCGGCTTCGCTTAAAAGCTCCCAGGTCTCAAACAGACATTCCTGATGATAGTCAAGAACATGGTTGTTGGCTAAGCTAACAATATCTATGCCGGCTCGTTTTAGTCCGTCTACTACTCTGGGATGAGCTCTAAAAAGATTAATGAACTCTCCCGTGCTACAAGTAGGTGCCTCTAGATTAGCAAAGACCAGATCGGCAGCTAATAAGCGTTCTTTAACCGGCAAAAAAGGGTAGTCTGCTCCTTCTAATTTGATATACTCTCCCACTTTACGTCCTAACATAATATCTCCCACAAGAGCCACTCGTACTGGATTTAACTCCAGTCTGATAGCCTCACTAGCTTGATTTACCCTAAATCGTCTCCATCCCTGCCATAACTTTTCTAACCAAGTTAACTTCCTTATGGCTAGCTTAATCTCACGTTTATTTAGATACTTTTCTTCAAAGGGATATTGGCCATTAACCGGCATAGTTTTCTGCTCCGGTTTTTTACTTAGATAGGGAATCCAAAAGCTATTTTTATCAGGATAGCTTTCACACAAAGCCAAGGGTTCAAAACCTATGGTTCTTCCCTCGGTAAGGCTTAGATAAAAATCGGCTTTAGAAAAGATAGTTGTGTAGACCAGACCATTTTGACGCGCAACTAATAAAGCTACCTGTTTTAATTCTAACGGTGCATAGACGGTAAGCGGTTCGATGCTTGCTGCAATTTTAAGTAGCCATAAAAATAAACAAACACTCCCAGATAAATGTAGTTTTTTTTTAGGCATAATTAACACCTCAAATTATCCTACGTCTAAAGACTTGTCCCTATCACCTTAAGAATGATTCAACAAGTTTTAATAAAAAAAAGCACCTACCCTTATATTAAGAAAGGTAAGTTTTGGCTTATCTCAACCAAATTAGTACCAACATTCTCAAACCTGTTCTATGAAGTTTTTCCCCGTCCTGTTTTTTAATAAAAAAAAGTCTGACCCTTAAAACCAAACTTTGGCCAGACTAAATAATTTCTTATAGTGTTTCTCTAAGATTAAGGCCTGTATACCCAGTATTATTTCAAAATACGATAAGTAAGCGAGAGGCAAATTATCGCCATTATAAATTGGGCTAACACACCACACGGGAAAGACCTTTGGGGATGCTTAATCTTGCCGTTATGGCTAGGATAAATTCCTTTCAGCTTATAATTCGGGAAAAGATGCTTTAGTACTACTTCTAAATCAGGAACAGTGGCCCCAAAAGCTCCCCAGAACAAAGCTAAAGAGAGATTAGGAAAACTTGTCCGAAAAAACCGTAAGGTAACAAGACCTAAGCCTAGATCCAAGCAAGCTGCCCTCACAGTACCATAATCGTGGTGGGGGATCGAATCTAGGGCTCCGTGACTAATTAAGCCTAGTCCCAAGGCTAGAGAAGGGTTTTTAACTAGAGCCCCGGCTAACAGTCCGGCACTTAAATGGCTACTAAAATACATCTCTATCTCACCTCAAGTAAAAGATCGCGAATAATCGGTGCAAGCAGTCTGGCTGTATACTGTGCTTCTGCATTGGTGTTACAATCATTACCGATTTCTATTAAAAGTGAACCTGGATGCAAATGCTGGTTATAAGCACCTGTCTTCAGAATTGCCCCGCGGCAAAGACCCGGATAACGCGAGTTAATTAGATTTATTAGACGCTTAGCCAGTTCTCTGTTTAAACTGCTATCCCAGCGGCGACTGCTTCTTTCTCCCGTAGCTACCACCAAAGCAACCTGCGCAGCGTATTGACCGTTAATGGCAATTCTAAAAGGGTCTTCTCCTACAGCTCCATCGCGATGAATATCTAAGACCAGGCGTGTATCACTAAAACGATTTAATGCCTCTTTGACGGATTCCTCACTATAGACATAAGCCATACGAAAGATCTGACCATCATGAATCTTTTTTATTCGGTAAACGTTGACACCCAGTCTTAACAGCTGTTCTTCGAGTTGTACTGCTACCCCTATTACACCCGCATCTTCACGCCAAGAGCCAAAACAATAATCGATACTTTCATCCTTGTGATTGGAACCGATTATTCCATGGTAAGCTTCAGAAGAATGGGTGTTATAGACAATAACTTCGACATTACTACTTCTTTTTTCCTCTTGAAGTGTTTTACTAGTTTGTATTTGGGACTCCTGAGTCACAGGTGCTGCCTCTACAATTAATTGCTGTTGTTTAATAAGCGTGGTAGCACTCTCAGTTGATTTTTCTGCAGGAGGCACCATATAAAAAGCCGGTAAAGACTCTGCCACAATGCTTTTGGCTGAGAGAAAACCGCCTTCTGTAAAGGTAAATAAAAGGCTGGCCAATAACCCAACTTGAGGTTCTTCTTCTCTGCCTAAGGAAATATGCATTTCTTGTATACCAGGAAATGATGTATTCAGTATGGTTTGCAAAAGAGGAGTATCCAGGACTAAAATATTGGAAAAGTAGCCTGCAACTGATAAAACTATGCCTATAAAAATAAAAGCTGCTGCAGCGGCAGCTATCTCAATTATCTGACGCTGCCAGCGATGTTTATAACGAATGTGCCAGATTACTAGAAAGGATTTTCTAGTCATATTCTCACTCCTAGGTATACTACTAAGCAGTAATATGCCTAAGTGTTTTTTAATATGTCAGTTTAAATAGGTACTAATCTCATCAGGTCCTATACCTTGATGAAAAGCCGCATTTAATCCCCCGGCAATAACCTGGGCTAGGTCTTCAACCAGGCTGTCTATCTGCCTTGGCGTTACAAAAAGACTGCCAAAATAGCGGGTGAGGATATCTCTGACTATCCTTGGCTTATCGACTTGACCTTGAGAGATCCGACCTGTATCATAGCCTTTATTGGTCATGTAATCGACCGCATTTTCCACCAGGGTAATAGCATCTACTACCAGGGGTACTCCTATGGCAATTACCGGTATTCCTAAAGAATCATAGTTTAGAGCTGCTCTTTGATTTCCCACACCGCTTCCGGGATTAATACCACTATCAGCGATCTGGATAGTAATGCCTAAGCGTTCGATTGAATTAGTAGCTAAGGCATCGATAGCTAGTATGATCTGTGGTGCATTTTCCTTTACCAGGGCTTTAACGATTTCAAATGTTTCCATACCGGTGGTACCTAAAACTCCCGGAGCCAGGGCCATAATCGATCTTAGACGCCCCTTTAATTCTGGGGGTACAAAGTTGCGCAGATGCCTGGTTACTAGAATCTTCTGCGTAACTAAAGGTCCGAGGGAATCCGGTGTAACCTGAGAATTACCAAGCCCTACTACTAAAATAGGTGCCTCCAAAGCCACTGAGGAGAGATATTTTTCTAGCTCACGCGCTAAAATAGTAGCCACTTCATTCTGTTTAGCTTTTTCTCTCAAACCTAAGCTGGGCGATTCTATGGTGACATAGGTACCTGGTGGTTTTCTCATCTGCATAGCCGAATCTTTTGAACTTACCTCTAAACGAATTACCTTACCTACAGGAGTTTCTTCTACAGTTTCGTTTACTCCCGGCAAAGTCATGGCTCTATCTCGCAACGACTCATGAATATCAATTGCCAAATCCGTGCGCCAATTTATTTCTTCCATCTCTTTCACATCCTTATAATTCTCTTAAGTAGTTTATCCTTTCATCCAATTTGTAATGCGAAATACTTATACCTAGCAGGTTTTTTGGTGGCTTTACTAGAAAAGGATTACATTACACCCAAAGGAGTGTACCCGATATGATCGATCTACATACCCATGTTTTACCTAATCTTGTAGATGATGATGGTCCAAAAGACCTTGAAATAAGCCAGGCCATGCTAGATAAAGCTTATAGTGATGGTGTAACCAAAATTGTAGCTACACCCCATATGTTAAAGCCAAATCCCAATAGACGAACTGAGATTAATGAAGCTATGTGCTTTTTACACCACGAGAATATTTCTCTATTTCCAGGCAGTGAAATCTTTGCCGATGAAGTCATTTTAAAAGACCTAGAGAACTTAATCCCGCTTGGTAATAGTAATTATCTACTGATCGAATTTCATCGAGCTGAACTGCCACATAATGTGGAAGAAATTATCTTTTTACTCCAGACAAACGGTTTTGAATGTATCTTTGCTCATCCGGAAAGAAATGGCTCTATTGTCAGAAACCCCAATAACTTGTTGCCACTTATTAATACCGGTGTCCTTTGCCAGGTAAACGCAGGCAGTCTACTTGGCAGCTATGGTAAAGAGTCGCAAAAAACAGCTCAGATTCTCCTCGAACATAATATGGCTCATTTTATTGCCAGTGATATGCATTCAGCCAATCATCGTTACTACTCGTTAAAAGAAGCGGTAGCGGTAGCTGAAAAATACACCGATCCTTTGGCCTTAGTCACAACCAATCCAAAGACCATTCTAACAAAGGGGTATCTGGAAGTAAGCGAACCAAAAGAATATAAAAAGAAGGGGTTTTGGTTTTTGAAATTCTAAATCACCAATACTCGATTTAATTGTAAAAATAACTACTTGGTAAGAGTTATGACCATCCTTAAGGTAAAATTTTTTAGAACAAACGACAAAAGATGAGATTCAGATGCAAGATCATACAAATAATTTTTATGAGTGATTTACAATGAAGTGGTTTAATTTAGCTGTCCCACCTTATTGATATCAAAACTGTTCTAAATCTTTCACCTTGTACTTTGGCTTGATACTAGCAGATTTTCTTTACTTGTAATTAACTTCTAGAAATGTTATACTTAATTGTAATTGCCTTTTAGGGAGGTGAAATAATGGCTAATATAAAATCAGCCGAGAAGCGCATTCTAATTTCACAACGTAATTATGATATGAATCGTGCAGTACGCTCTTTTATGCGCACATCAATTAAAAAATTTCAACTCGCTGTAGCTGATGGAAATAAAGAAAATGCCGAAAAATATCTTACAGATGCCTTCAGCTCAATCGATAAAGCTGCTAAAAAAGGTGTTATTCACAAAAATCAGGCTAACAGACGTAAAGCCAGACTCCATAAAAGTCTTGCTGCTATGTGAGCTTACTGACCGATCATCTGATCGGTCTTTTTCATAGAAAAAACGCTAGGTGACCCTAGCGTTTTTTATTTAATTGCCGATTATAAATTATTATTAAAGGAACTCCGTTTTAAAAACCATAGGCTTAATATTTAAGCAGATTTTATTAACCATGACCTCTAAGGCTGCATCTGGCCTTAACAGACCACTTTTAATATTTTTATCAGCTTCTAAAGCTAATAAAAACCAGTCTTCTATCTGTGATCTTGATAAGTTTTTTAAGGCTTCTTTAGCTTTTTGTATGGCAAACTCCTTAAGATTCAGCTCCTTACAGGCTTCAGACATTGGGCCTTTATAGTCGCAGACTTTATAAAGAGTTCGTATCTGCCACAAAATAGCACCCAAAATAGCCATAGGCTCGTTACCTGAAACCAGCAGTTCATATAAAACCCGCACTGAGCCTTGCCAATCTTTGCGAATTAAAAGATCTACCAAGCTAAAAACCTGTTCTTCCAAGGCCGGTTCAACTAAAAGCTTTAATAGCTTTAGATCTAGTTTATCAGGATACAAGCTTAGCTTTTCTATCTCGTTATAACAACTAGCCATATCCTGGGGTAGGGCTGTAAGAAGATATTCTATTTCTATATCATCAAGGTCTATTTTTCTTAACTCCGCCCTTAATGTTTTTTTGCGCTCATATGGTTTTAAAGGTTGACAATCAATAACCTGAGTTAATACTTTTAATGATTTAACCCATTTTCTATTGCCCTCAAGTTTTCTCGCCTTAAGTATCACTCGTGTACTTACCGGGACCTTTTCTAGAACTTGAAGCATATTTTCTCCTTTTTTTACATCTAGCTTTTCAATATCATCAACGATAACTGCTCTTTGTTCAGTAAAAAAAGCCAGGCTTAACAGTTCATTTCTTAACTGATTGTCATCAGCCTCAAAAGCAGAAAGTCTTGCTACTTCTTCAAAGCCTTGTAACAATTCTTGCTGATTTTTCTCCAGTAGATATTCATCTTCTCCCAATAACAGATAAAGTCTTTCTGTAGCTTTGCCCATAGCCTTAGAACACCTCCTGCTTTAAGCTTCTGTTCTCTTTCCAGTATAAATTTGGTCTTAAAAGAACCGTTTTGAAAATTGGCCACCTGGATTCTTGTGGGGTAAAATCTCAACCTTATAGCTCCTTCTTCTTTGGTAATGCAAACCCTGCCGGTGAGTTTGTTCCAGGCCTCAACAGCTTTAGGATGCGGTCTGCCGTCTTTACCTCCTGTAAAAACAGCTAAAGAAGCTTGGGTATTTTCCATCCACTTTTGGTGCAATGAATTAGGTGAACCGTGGTGAGGAACCTTTACGACATCAACAGCCACAGCCTCTAAGGATTCTAAACCTTCTAACTCTCTATCTCCGGTAAATAAGACCCGCCAACCTAAAACCTCAACAATTTGTACTAAAGAGTTATTATTGGGATCTCCTTTTTCCTGACCCAAATCCACAATCTTTATTTTAATGCCGTAGGGAAATTCTTCATCCTCGGCCAAATAAACCGGGGCTTTTTTAGCTAGGGTGTTTTTTTGTGGCCAAAGTTCAAAACCTATCTTTATCTTATCACAAAAAACAAGGTCTTCTAAACCACCTACATGATCCAGATGACTGTGACTTAGATAAACTGCTTTTACCTGTTTGACACCCATACCTAAAAGTGCCGGATTAATAATACGCTCAGCACACGTATAGTTTTTAGTTCTTGAACCGGTGTCAATTAAAATTGCTTTACCGTAGGGCATTCTTAAAACCGCAGCATCTCCATCTAATACTTGCAAAAAATAGAGCTCGAGAGGATAAACTGCTTCTTTTAAATTATACCAGCAAAAGAGGACGCTACTTAATAAAAAAAGAATAAATGCTCTCTTTAGAAAAAGTCTTTTTTGGGGAACTTGCCGCCCTTCATGCCACAAATAGAGCCAAAAACTCCAAAAGATAAGTGCTTGTGGCCAGTTAAACCCAGCGACCGGCCTTACAAACCGGGCCAAAAAACTGTTGGCTTTAATAAAACCTGTCCCCAGATAATCAAGTATAGTTTTTAAAATATTAAAAGGATAGACAAGATAAATTAAAGCTAAAATCATCATAATACCCACCATAGGCCCCAGACATAAGTTGCCAAAAAGGCTCACTAGATTGAGCGACCTGTTTTTAAGCACTGATAGCGGCAAGACCATACCAAAAGCCCCTAATCCCACTTTAAGTGGACTCCAAAGAGGCCAATTTTCTATAAGAGCAATCCCTAAAACAGCCAGAGAAGAATACTGAAAAGAAAGCGAAAAAAGCCATCCCGGTTTTACTGCTAACATGATAGAAAGGGTTAGAAACAGCCTATCTAATAACCTAGAACTATATCTTTTCGCTATAAGATACGAGATTAGTGCCCGCCAGACAGAAGGTGTACTCCCTACTAAAAAAGCATATAACACCAGTATAGTTATGGTAATAAAAGGTCCTTTAGATAAGAACAGCTTGTTAATAATAGCTGCCATATACCCTATATGCAGCCCGGAGACCACGAGAAAATGAGAGGTTCCAGCAGCTTGTGCTGTTTTTATTAGCTCTGATTCAATACTTGTGCCTAAAATCAACGCACTATAGAGCTCAGCAGTTTTAAGAGAACTAAACCTTATACTGCCTTTTTCTCTCAGCTTAAAAAGCCACTGAAAGAACTTGCTTTTTAGAGTCTCTTGTCGTTTTTTAATCTGCCATTCATAGTTAAGTTCAGCAGTTCCTGCTAAATCCTGCTTATTAAGATAAGAAGCAAAACAAAACTCACCCGGGTTTTTAGCCGGAGTTAAAGACTTGAGCTTGGTTCTAAAACAGATCACTTCTCCCCGATAAAGAGGCAGATTGCTATATAGATAATACCGACCGGCTTTACTTAAGATAACTGCCTTAAAACCAGTTTCCACCCTGCCTTTTACCTCTTCGACATAACAGGTTAGATCTGAGGATTTCTCCGGTAGAGTAGAGTTATTTGGCACGGCTAAATAAGTAGCTGCTAGCATTAACAAGGCAAAGTAGCTAATGGCTGGGGCATTTTGAGCTAAAAGCCAAAGTATAATAGCGCCCGGGAAAAAAAGCAACTTAATTGTAAGGGGGATAAAAACATAACGACTCAGACTAATCCCAGCTACCAAAAAGATAAAAACCAGTGGCCAAAAACCCAATCTATAGCGTAAGATAGGGTTTAATCTTTTCAAGGGTTTTTGCACCAATACCTTTTACCTCCCTTAGTTCCTCCAAGGAGAGAAAGCGTTGTTTTTCTTCACGGTATTTGAGTATTCTTTCAGCCAAAACTTTGCCTATACCGGGTATTTTAATTAATTCATTAAAAGTAGCTGTATTGAGATTGATTGGAAACGGTTTTTGAAGTGGTAAGTCTTTAGCTGTCTTTTCAGGTTTTTCGGGGCTTAAATCTGTTTTTTGAGGATCTTTATTGGTAACTGGTTCCAAATCCCAAGTGGTACTTTTTCCGTCTTGGGTGTTTACTAAAAAGCTTATCTTGGAATCCTCCTTCTCCTTTTGATTGGTATTTTCCAGCTCCTTAGGGGTATTTATATTTAGTTCTGTTTCCAGATCATAAATCTCAGCTTCCAAATCAGCTGCAAGCCCAAGGCGGTAACACTTTACCAAATACTCTGCCCCTGAAAGTAAAACAATCATTATGGCTATAAAAACCAAAAAACGTTTTTCTCTACCCGTTAACTCTAACATCTAATCCCTCCAAAAAAATAAGGGAGTCTCATCACTTAAGATGAAACTCCCAGCTGGATTTATTTATATTTTCGGCGGTTTGGTTTTTTATCCTGCTACAATATTGACTAGTTTTCCGGGTACAGCTATAACCTTACGAATTACCTTGCCCTCCAGTATCTCCTTTATCTTTTCACTGTTAAAGGCGATCTCTTCTAAATCCTCTTTGGTGGCCTCCTGAGGTACAAGGAGACGATCGCGAATCTTTCCGTTTATTTGCAGAACAATCTCTACCTCATCTGCTTTAGCCAAGTTAGCGTCAAAGTCTGGCCATTTTTGTTGATGGACATCGGTAGCATGCCCTGTAAGCTCCCAAAGTTCAGAGGCTGTGTGAGGAATATATGGAGCTAACATAAGAATTAGACTGTCTATGGCTTGTCGCAATAGGCCTTGATGGTGGTTTTTTTGTTCTTTATAAAGATAAATCGCATTTACAAGCTCCATCATAGTGCTTAAAGCGGTGTTTAACTGAAATTTAACTTTAATATCTTCTGTGGCTTTAGCTACGGATTCATGTAGTTTTTGTTGCAGCTCACGTTCTTCTTTACCTAAGCCTTCACGATCAACAGTAGTAAAAGGAACTTCTCTTAGCTCAGGTTCTAATTCATAGACTAGACGCCAGACTCGGTTAATGAAACGGTAAGAACCCTCAATACCCGCATCGCTCCACTCCAGATCCCTTTCAGGTGGTGCCGTAAAAAGCATAAAAAGTCTGCAGGTATCGGCGCCATAGGTTTTAACCATCTCATCCGATTCTACAATATTACCTTTCGATTTGGACATCTTAGCCCCCCCAAGCAGGACCATGCCTTGAGTAAGCAGATTGCAAAATGGCTCTTCTTTAGGGGATAGACCCATATCATAAAGGACCATATTGATAAAACGAGCATACATCAGATGTAAGATAGCATGTTCTACTCCACCGATATATTGATCTACATTCATCCAGTATTTAGCTTCCTCTAAATCAAAGATCTTGTCTTTTGATGGACCTGCATAACGTAGATAATACCATGATGAATCCACAAAAGTATCCATAGTATCTGTCTCTCTTTGAGCTTTACCTCCGCAAATCGGACAAACAGCCGTGACAAAATTTTGGGATGTTTTCAATGGATTAGTGCCCTTCTTTGCAAAGTTAACATCGACTGGCAAAAGAACAGGCAGATTTTCCTCCTTCTCCGGAACAATGCCACACTTATCGCAATAAAGCATGGGAATAGGCGCACCCCAATAGCGTTGTCTGGAGATAAGCCAGTCCCGCAAACGGTAATTGACTTGAAAATGACCCAGAGATCTCCTTTCTAGTTCAAGGGTGATTTCTTTTTGCGCGATTTTGTTAGCTAAGCCGTTAAAGGTTCCGGAGTTTTTCAAAACCCCTTCTCCTTCATAAGCTTCATTCTGGGAAAGTTCTGCTTTCTCAGGAAAAACAACATATTTTAGGGGCAGTTTATACTTGCCGGCAAAAGCATAGTCTCTGCTGTCATGGGCCGGAACTGCCATCACCGCACCGGTTCCGTAAGTAGCAACTACGTAGTTGCCAAGCCAGATGGGTACTTCTTCCCCTGTTAAAGGATTCTTAGCGAAACTACCCGTGAAGACTCCTTTTTTCTCCATCTCCGTGCTGAGACGCTCGATCTCATCTTGAGCAAGAACTTCTTCAATAAAAGCCCGGCAGTTTTCCTCTTCTGGGTTACCCTTAATCAACCTGGCCACCAAAGGATGCTCCGGTGCTAATACAATATAAGTTACACCATAAAGGGTATCGGCTCTGGTAGTGAAGCATTCAAGGTATTCATCTTTAAATACCGTAAACTTGATAATAGTTCCTTCGGAACGACCGATCCAGTTTCTTTGCATCGCTTTAACCTTTTCTGGCCAACCTGGAAGTTTATCAAGGTTATTAAGCAATCTATCGGCATAGTCTGTTATCTTAAAAAACCACTGTTCTAAATTTTTGTGGGTAATTTTTGCCCCACAACGTTCGCACTCTCCATCTACTACCTGTTCATTAGCTAAAACCGTAGCACAAGAAGGGCACCAGTTGACCAGCTGTTCTTTTCTATAAACAAGACCCCGCTCCCAAAGCTTCAAAAAAAGCCACTGTGTCCACTTATAGTAATCAGGGTCACAGGTTGCAAACTCCCTATCCCAGTCATAGGTAAAACCAAGCCTTTTGAACTGAGCCCTCATATAATCCATGTTATTAAAGGTCCACTCCGCAGGGTGGGTTTTGTTCTTGATCGCGGCATTTTCTGCCGGCAGTCCAAAAGCATCCCAACCCATAGGATGAAGCACATTATAACCTTGCATTCTTTGAAAACGAGTGAGAACATCACCAATGGCATAGTTTCTTATATGCCCCATATGCAATCTTCCTGAAGGATAAGGAAACATGTCTAGGCAGTAAAACTTGGGTTTTTCGTTGGCAATGGTCTTATGAGCTTTGGTTTTATCCCATTTAGCTTGCCATTTTTGTTCAATAAATTCAAAGTTATATCGATCACTCATTATTTACACACCTCTTTTTAAGATAAAAAAACTCGCCCCCAAAGGGACGAGATCCTACTCGTGGTACCACCCTAATTTAAATGGTGGAGCCTATGGGGATCGAACCCACGGCCTCTTGAATGCCATTCAAGCGCTCTCCCAGCTGAGCTAAGGCCCCACAACATTACTCATGGCATATAACGGATGCTAAGCGCAGAAGACTTTTCCTCTTCCGACCTCCAAGGCGAGTTCAGGTATACCCCTGCCGGATTGCACCAAATTCCGGCTCTCTAAAAAGGCTTTAGCCCTACTATTCCTTTTCATTGGTTTTATAAGTTAGTTAGCTATTCTTTTTGTATAGTTTTTATTATAGCCAAAGTGCCAGGTACTGTCAACCTTAGGAAAAACGATGATAAAGACTTTTTAACCCTTGACAAAAGCAAAAAACAACCTGGCTGTTTTTCGATCTACTCTGCCTAAATCCCAGGCTCTGTAAACACCTCTACAACTAAGATTGGCGTTTCTTGCCGCTTTTATAATCTCTCTTTGGGAATGAATTCTTTGCTTTAAGCGATAGTTTTCTAAATTTCCTTTAAGTTCGCAGTTAATATTGTAGATTAAATATTTACCTCTTTTTCTGCTTTGCCAGCTAAAATTACCCTGAGGTACTATCTCTTTAGCGATGGCTTCATGCATTGTTTTAAGTCTTGTTTTATTATGGACATCAAAAAGTATTTGGCCTCCATTTTCTAATTGCAAAGCTAGGTTTTTTAAGGCCTTTTTAAGCTCGGTTTTATTTAAGTAGTTGAGTACATCCAGAGGTAAATAGATCAAATTCCATCTTTGGGGCGAACTATATTTACAGATATCACCTAAGATTAGTTCGTTGGTAACTCTTTTTTTCGCAAGCTTAAGCATACCCGGATCTTGGTCTAAGCCAACAGGATTTAGACCTGCCTCATTCATAGCCCTAAGAAAAAGACCACTGCCACAGCCGGCTTCTAATATAGCCAATGGTTTTTGGTCATTTATCGCTTTAAGATAACAGCGGGCATATTTTTTATAGGGCCTTTGAGACATGGCTAAATCGTAAATCTTATTAAAGATCTGGCTCACTTTTTATCTCCTCAAACAATCTAGGAGCGTCCTGCCAGAGTTTATCTAAACCATAATATTTTCTCTGTTCTTCCGAGAAAATATGAATGATTATATCAGCAAGATCAATTAGTATCCAGCCGCCTTCAGCACTTCCCTCTTTACTTTTAATGGTTATCTCACTAAGCTTTATTTCATCTAAAATCGCTTTAGCTATCGCTTCCACATGCAGTTTAGAGCGGCCAGATACTAAGACAAAGTAATCCGCCACAATGGTAATATCTGAGACATCAAGGATCTCATAGTTCATACCTTTGTGTTCTTCTACCGCTTTGTTAACAAGATTTAGAATCTGCTTAACATCCACCGTCTAGCCGTTGTAAGAAGCTGGGCAAACTTTATCAAGTTTACCGGTTGTTTGGCCTTACAACGGCTCTCACCTCCTTATTTAAATTTTGGGGAACACCGATTTTCTTCATTTAATACTATTATTGCCCATAAAAGCAAATCTACCTATCTAACAGCATCTCTGCCAAGCAAAATTGCTACATCACCAAGAGGACTTCTGGTTTTTATCCATTCATATTCTTTTAAGTTAATCACAGCAGCTAACCATTTAACGGCATCTTCGTAAACCTCTGCAGCTTGAATAGTTGTTTTCTGGTACTGATATTCTGTCACTTGCGTAATACCGGCCAAATTAAACTCCTTGTCTCTAACCATCTCTGCTGTTTTATTTCCAGCTTCTAAACTGCCGCTACCGTTTAATATACCAACGCTAAAGCCATATTTGCCAACTCGAAAATATTCGTTAATAATTGTAGTTAATAGACTCTGATCGTAAATCCAGTAGCTGGTTTCAGCAATAGTAGCCCTTCCCGGCAGTACAAAACTTTTAATCTGAAACCCTTTGGCATCTTGAGCTAAACTAGCCCACTTTACCATCTCACTTGGAGTTAGATTAGTCCGAATAGCATCTTTTAATTGGGGAATAAGTGTAGGCAGTTTCCCTAAATTAGAAGGACGTGACAATTCATTTACCAGAGCTTCAATAAATTTTTGCTGTCTGGCAACTCTACCGGTATAACCTGAATCAGTTACACTAACATCACCATAGCCATCATTTCTAAACCTTACATAATGAAGTGCTTGCTCACCATTTAAACGCTTTTTACCTGGCATTAAGCGGATATGAAGGTTTTGAGCATAATCGTCCCAGACCATTGGCATTTCAATATCTATAATTACTCCACCAAGGATATTAATAATTTTTTCAAAACCTTGATAATCCATTTTAATATAGTTGTGAATTGGTAGATTTAAGATCTCTTCAACCACCTTTATGGTGGCGTTAAGACCTTTTTGAGGGTAAATGGCATTAAGCTTAACTGTTTTTTCTTCCACTTCTATCTTTGTATCCCTAGGCAGGGAAATTAAAGCCACATTGGTATTTGTTTCATCTACACTGGCCACTATAATTACATCAGTTCTCGAAATACCTCCTGCATTATCTGAACCTAGAATTAAAAAATTAGTACGTGGATGGTATTTATATAAACCCGGTGCCTTAACATCATGGATAACTTCTGTGGGCACTGTTTGTGTCAAGGTAGATTTATCCACCAAGGAATTCAATGCTAAATAAATTGACAAAAACAAACCCATGGTAATTATTCCTAGTGCCAAAAAAGCGTAGCCCATAATTATAAGAGCTGTCTTTGTTTTTTTGTTCATTAGCGAGCGCTACACAGTAAACTGTTGCGCTTCCCTCCCTCATAGACAGATTATGCCTGTATCTTAAGGCTTAAATTTTAACAAAAGACTGTTTCTTAAAGCAATTGTATCAGGATGAATGGGACAGCCTTTTTGCAACAGATAGTAAAGCGAAGAATTCAGAGACTCAAGTAAAGCAGCCGGGTAATTTTCCATTGCCAACAGCCGTAACTTTTCAATACCAGGGTAATCTCTTCCCTCTTCTAATTTGTCAGCAAGATATATTATATAAGCTAATTCTCTCATACCCGGACGACCTGTAACATGAAAAGCAATTGCATCTTTAACAGCATCACTTAGATTAAATTGATCCTGGTAAACTTCTGCCGCAACTTTGCCATGTAAAACTATAGGCCAGTTTTTTTCATACTCAGCTACTATAATGTTATGTTCTTTTGCCAAAGCTAATAGCCTCTCCGGGGGTATTTCGCGGCAAAGATCATGCAAAATACCGGCGAGATATGCCTCTTTGGCATCTAAACCATGTTTTTTAGCTAACTTAACTGCTAGATCAGCTACTCTTTGTGAGTGTTTATACCTAAAGGGAGTTACCCTTTCTTGAACAAATTTTCCAATATCTATCTGCATCAAGATCATCCTCTTAAATTATCTATAAATCAAGTTTCGTCATGAAAAAAAAGAAGCCTGCCTGTTCATTAAATAGATATTTTTCAATTACTTTTACCCATTTTAGCACTAGAAGGCTATACAGGTGCCAAAATTTGTCTAAACTAGAAAAGCCAAAAAAAGAGCACCTAGCCTGGAATTACTTTTTGAAAATCGAATTATGTTACAAAAAGTTAGTATAAATAACTTTAATAAAATAAATAAAAAGGATCCTTGTCTTTACCACAGAAGTTAAATTAAGATAAGATCGAATATTGACACCTATTATGTCAGTAGCTCTTAACTAAATAATCAGGAAGGATGATTAAATTATGCGGAAAAATTGTTTGATACTTCTTTGTTTCTTTCTAATTTGTTCTTTTGCCTCTGCAAAAACTCTATCAGTTTGGTTTACCGGGCATAGTAATGAAATATTGTCTATTATAAAGGATCTCATTGATAGAAAGTTTTCGCCTAAATTTGGTGTAGACGTTGAAATTACCGGACTTACTTGGACAGATAATGAAACTAAATACCTTCTTGCTTCGGCATCTAATGATGTTCCGGATGTAGGTGCAACAGGTGCTTTGTTTTTGCCAGAGTTAGGACTAAGGGGTGCTCTGGTCGATCTTAGAACAATGCCAGGAGTAAATGAAGTTGTCAATAGAGCTCCATCTGGGTATTATCGTTCCTTAAACTATGATGGAATTCTTTTTGGTATACCTTACTATTCTTCCATGACTTTGGCTTATTATCGCGATGATATCCTGCAAAACCTGGGGCTTGGTAAGATTAATACCTGGGAAGATTTAAAACTTGCTTTGCCTAAAATGCAGGCTAAAGAAACCAATTTTTCTTTGGAATGGGGCATGTCAAACACTGTCTATGCCGATGTTAATGCTTTCATGTGGCAAAACGGAGGCGATGACTATGTCCCGGATCTAAGCCGTTCTGGTCTTGATATGCCAGGAAGTATTAAAGGGTTTAAAGAGTTTTGCGAACTATATACCAAATATCATATTGCCAAAGAGATTCCTCAATTTCAAGGTTTTATCGATGGAAAACTAGCTATTATGAATTCTTCACAAGGTATGTATATGAATTTAAAAACTGCCGCTCCCCAACTAACTGGTAAATGGAGCCTCCATCTTATCCCTGGCACATACTACCAAGGCGAGTTAAATCAAAGTGCCACTGGAACCGGTTGGTCTTTAGGTCTCTTTAAGGCTTCTAAAAACAAAGAACTAGGCTGGGAGTTTATTAAGTGGTTTACCTCTGAAGAGATTCAGTTGGAGTTAGCTGATAAAATAACAGAACGTATCCAAGGTGCTTTCTTCTTACCCGCTAATATGAATGCGATTAAAAAATTAAAACTGCCGGAAAAAGACCTGCAAACTATACTGGCTCAACTTAATGTCTCCAAATCTTCAGTGTTTGGCCTTGTCTCTCCCAATAACAGAAGACGCTATCTGCAGTTTGCTGCGCAAGAAGCTGTTTTGCACGGTACCGATCCTGAAACTGCTATTCGTAAATATGCCGAAGAACACAATGTAGAACTCAAACGTAAGCAAAATGAATACAAACGCTATATTGAACAGCTAAACAAGGCATATAAAAAATAGTTTCTTTTTAGTCTGTACCTTAATCTTAGTTATGTTAAAGAGCGGTTTCTTTGTTAAGAAACCGCTCTTTTTAGCTGTTATGTTTTATTTTACTGTTATTCTCTTGGTGTTCTAGGACGAGCCTCGTTAACAACAAGTGTTCTACCTTCTAAGGTGTATCCGTTCATCTCGTCAATAGCTTTTTCTAAACTATCATCTTGTACTTCGACAAACCCAAAACCTTTAGAACGGCCAGTCTCGCGATCAGTAATGATTCTAACTCCAACAACCTCAGCGGAATTGCTAAAAACTGACGTTAATTCTTCTTCTGTAGTACTCCAAGGAAGATTACCTACATACAAAGTCTTAGACATAGCACTTTCCCTCCTTTCGAAACCGCAGGGCAAAGCCGGATCTTGAAACACTCGAAAACTTGTACTCAGGTACAGGAAAGTGCAAGAGTCAGGTAAGCCTTCACGGTTAGTGGTTCATATTTCAGAACCCTCCAGTTATTATTTTACCACAATCAAAAGAAAAATGAAAATATTATTAGGTACTTTTAACCAAAGTACCTAATTTGTGGCTAAAAAAAGACAGCCCGGATAAATATTTTAGCCTAGGCTGTTAAAAAACCTAATAAATGGGGTGAACAGTGGGATTTGAACCCACGGCCTCCAGGGCCACAACCTGGCGCTCTAACCAACTGAGCTATGCCCACCATATTTGGCAGGGGAGACAGGAATCGAACCCGCAACACTCGGTTTTGGAGACCGATGCTCTACCAATTGAGCTACTCCCCTGTTTCAACCGGTTAATAATATTATTTATTTGGCTGGGGTGCCTGGATTCGAACCAGGGAATACAGGAGTCAAAGTCCTGTGCCTTACCTCTTGGCGACACCCCAAAAAATACAAAGATGGTGGAGCCTATGGGGATCGAACCCACGACCTCTTGAATGCCATTCAAGCGCTCTCCCAGCTGAGCTAAGGCCCCATATGGCTCCCCAGGCAGGGCTCGAACCTGCAACAACCCGGTTAACAGCCGGGTGCTCTACCATTGAGCTACTGAGGAACAATTGTGATGGTGGAGAGGACTGGATTCGAACCAGTGAAGGCAACGCCAGCAGATTTACAGTCTGCCCCCTTTGGCCAGCTCGGGAACCTCTCCGATTAGATAAAAATGGCGGAGCCGACGGGGCTCGAACCCGCGATCTCCTGCGTGACAGGCAGGCGTGTTAAGCCGACTGCACTACGGCTCCGCATAAAATGGTGGGCGGTACAGGGCTCGAACCTGTGACCCCCTGCTTGTAAGGCAGGTGCTCTCCCAACTGAGCTAACCGCCCGTATGGAGCGGATGATGGGGCTCGAACCCACAACCTCTGCCTTGGCAAGGCAGCGTTCTAGCCAATTGAACTACATCCGCATATTAATTCCGGCAATGACCTACTCTCCCTAAGCGTCACCACTTAAGTACCATCGGCGCTAAAGAGTTTCACTTCTGTGTTCGGAATGGGAACAGGTGGGTCCTCTTTGCTAAAATCACCGGAAATTTGTC
>JAHDNZ010000032.1 GCA_018435125.1 Bacillota bacterium
AGGACCCACCTGTTCCCATTCCGAACACAGAAGTGAAACTCTTTAGCGCCGATGGTACTTAAGTGGCGACGCTTAGGGAGAGTAGGTCATTGCCGGATATTTTTTTTAGCCTCAAAGGGAGATAAACCTTTGGGGCTTTTTAGCATATATTTATAGTTTTGGTTTGGTTCGCAAAAGAGGGGTAGTAATAAAAAAAGAGGAAAACAATTACCTTTATCTAAGGAAAAAATAGATACAAGCAGTATGAAAAAATATTAAGTGATGTTATATAGCTTATATTACCTAGCATGGAATAATTTTTGTGGTATATTTGCCACATGGAAAAACTGGGTTTTATAGGCACTTTAGGGGAAACTGTTTGAAAATGCTGAAATTCTTTTAAAAGAGGTGAAGGGTGAGCGAATGTTATGGTAGCTATACTCAGCTTATCAAAAACAGTCTATTCCCAAAAAAATTGTCTTAGGGGTAAGAAGAATGAAGGCCAAGAATAAACATTTAATTTTTCTGGTTTTAACGATCGGGGTGCTCCTTATTCGGTAAAAAGAGTGGCTCAGTTATAGTTAAAATGGAATTAGCAGACGGAACACCTCTAGGGAGATGTTGAGGTAATAATTACTAAAGACAAAACAGTTGTTAAAGGAATAACTGATGCTAAAGGCATTGTTAAATTGGAAGCCACAGCTGGTGACTATACCTTAACATCCGGTATTGTTCTATACAATAAAAGTAAACATACAATTGAAAAAAAGATCATTATTAAAGCTGACGAAGTTACCAATGTTACGGTAAAAGATGAGGTTTTGGGTTTGGCAACGGTTGAAGTTGTTCAAACCCCAACAGGTGATCCTATCGGTAAAAGCACGGTAATAGTAATAAAAGGGGATAATAGTTATCCTTTGGAAACAAATGCAGATGGGAAAGCGTCATTTTATGCCCCCAAAGGTACTTGCCAAGTTAAAGCCAGTGCTTTGGGTGTAGCATCTGAGGTACAGGAATTAGCTGTTACCGCCGGTGTTATGCTGGTTTGGCAGATTAGTGTACTAGCGATTTATACCCAAGACTTTTCGGAAAACAAGCTGCCTGATGATTTTAAAATAGTTCAAGGTAGTTGGATGGTAGAAGATGGTCACCTAATTGGTGAAAGTCCTAGCTCAACCGAACAGACAAGAATCGTTTTTGGGCCTTACATGACAGACCTTGTTTATTCAGCTGATGTAAGCTTTATTTCTGCGGTTTCATCAACTCGTTGGTGTTCCATCTTCTTTAGAGCCAAAACGACAGGTGAATCTCCCTACTATATGTTCACCATTAGGCAGGGTGCTACTGCCAAAAACGGTCTTGAGTTAGCTTTTAGAAAACCTGATGGTAGTTGGGATGTTAGACGCACAAACTCTTACAAAACTGCTTTAACAATCGGAGAAACCTATAAAATCAAAGTTGCTGTACGGGGAGATATTTTCCTGTACTTTATAAACGATGAACTGCAATTTGCAGCTACAGAAACTCCATATAGCTATGAGGGTATCTTTGGCTTCCATGTAAATGGCGCACGGGTAGCTTTTGATAATATAAAAATCGAGCCTTATGACAAAACAAAATATGCTCAGTATGAACTACAAGTTGAATAAAGTTTAGGATATAGTCTTAAACAGATCAGAAAAAGCACAAACTGTAAAAACGGTTTGTGCTTTTTTGGGGCCAAAAAAACGAACTTTCTCTAATTGAAAACCAAGCAAAAAAGAGTTTACCCCCACAAATAATAAGAAAGAAGATGTTTATCGTCTGGATTGGGTTTTGAGAGTTCGCCGGCTTTAAATAGATCCTCGAGAATCATCGGGGTTATAAAGCCAAAGTCAGCACCGGCAAAATAACCAATCTGATCCCAAAGCCTACTAGGTGTAGAGATTTGAATATTGGCTACGATTTGATTTAAAATGTTGGTATATAAAGGGAGCAAGGCTTGACCTAACTCTGCACATTGCGATTGAAGCTGCTCAAGTTTTTCTTTGGGCAGGAAATAGAAGTTTGGTTTTAACAAGTGGCCATCTTTAATAATTAGCTTATACTTGATGGCTAAGGCCAGATAAACTTGTTCATCTTCAGATATAGTTTCTAAATTTAATTGGTTGGTGGCGACTTTCAGGCAGAGTAAGACAATAGGGTTATGTTTAATGGAGGTATCCTGTAAAACATCACGTATAAAATCGAAAGGGTCAAAATCACTATATTGGTGAAATAAAACTCTTTGCCCATACTGGCTATCATTAAAGTAACTCGATATTGTTCCGTTATAACCATAGCGTTTGGCATTATACTCATTAAAAGATGAGTTTTGAATGGTTCCCAGAGCAATCCAACTGCCGCCACTAGGTCTTGGAGGAACAGATTTGGTAGGTATAATTTTATGATAGGTAGTACGCCTAAGTAAATCCATAACCAGAGGAACAGCAACCCACAAGGTACGTTTTCGCTCAAACCCGGCGATATTTAAGGCAGGTAATTCAAACAGATTCCAGGAATGATTAATAAACTCAAGCACATGTGTTTTTATTCCGGAGTAGTTTTCTTCAAGTACCATTCTATTTCTTTGAGATATTTGGAGGTCGGAGATAACAAAATCGGTCTGATATTTAGGACCAATCTTTTTAATCAGTTCCCCACGGGTTAGTTTATTTAGCTCACTTTCGATATAAGGACGCGCTACACCCAGTTCCTGGGAGATTTCCTCTTCGGAAAGAGGTTTTTTATAAGCTGCAATGAGTATATTCTGAGCAATGAGGTTATCGTTAACAAATATAAAGGGTGAGTTGTCCACTCCGCTACTGCCGGTTATACCTACATTCAAACTACTGGGGTTAAAACTTTGCTCGCCGTTTAGACGCATGGTATCAAGTCCTTTCTTTAATTCATTTCTAGCTTGAAAGAGCCACCATTTAACTGTTCCGGGAGGGATATTATGGTGTTTGGCAATCTCGTTAATGCTTAAATTGTCAAAGTAATACTGGCTGATGACAAAACGGTAGGTTGAAGATAAAAAGGAGATTTCAC
This sequence comes from Bacillota bacterium, assembly GCA_018435125.1. Classification (GTDB taxonomy): domain Bacteria; phylum Bacillota; class DTU065; order DTU065; family DTU065; genus JAHDNZ01. Next base: position 3,049 of record JAHDNZ010000032.1, read on the forward strand.
GGCGAAGTAAGGCTTTTTCTTCATTGGTGAGGAAAGAATCAAGATTGTGATCATCTTCATACTCATGGCCGGTAAGTTCTACATAAGATGCCTTTTGGCTTTGCCTTAACTTTTTAAAAAAGACATTTTGAGAAATTTTAGCGATATAAGCTTTTACATTGGAAATTTCTGTATTTTGGTTAGAGAGGCTTTTAATAACTTCAACTAGGATATCTTGAGCTAGATCTTCAGCATCTTGAATATTATTTGTTTTGGCATAAGCAAAATAGAGTATCTTATCTAAGTAGGTTTCAAGGATTTGGTCTATTTTTTTATTTTCCACTAGTAACACCTCTTTGGTGACTCTTCTACTAATTAAGTGTAGTATGAAGTTAGGTTGGTTGGCTTTAAAGTAATTTTTTCAGCCAAAGAACTCATGAATATAAAGAAAAGGACTTTTAGGTTCAAAGAAAAAAGGATAGCTCCAAAAGAGCTAACAAAGATAAATTGTTGTGATACAATTGATTAGTATCTAGAGTCTGTTAAAGGAAAACCCGGCTCAATTTAGGAGTTACAATTTAAAATTAAAGAACTGACTTTAGTCAATCACTTGCATAGAGAGGAAGACACTTCGATGGAAAGAAAAACAAACGATGGCCTCTGGGGTGTATTAATAGTGCAAACTCCGGCTTTAGCCGTTATCTATTATGGAATATTGCTTAGGAATATAAAAAAAATCCGGCTAGGCCTAAAAAAAGAACAGGTTACCTTAAGAGCTATGCTTCTTTTGACAACTATCGGTTTAGTTAGTGCTTTAATTTCTGTTAATCCAGGTAAATCACTGCCTAGTGTTCTGGTCTGGCCTTTATTTCTGCTTATTTTTGCCTTGGGCAGATGGGGTATTACAGATCCTAAGGCGTTTATTAAGGGCCTGGTTTATGGTGCCGGTATCTTAAGTCTGGTGGTCCTTGGAGCGAAGTTTTTTAAGCTGGATATCTGGTGGGGAAAGATCCCCATTTTAACCAATTTTAAGTATAGTTACAGCAGAGGTAATGTTTTGGGAATGGCAGACAATGGTTTGGCTGCCATGATTGAAGTAGGCGTTTTAGGAGGACTAAGCCTTTTTCTGGTTACAAGCAAAAAACGTGAGTGCTTACTTTTTTTAGGGATTGCTCTTATAACAGTCTTAGCTATCTTTAATACTTTTTCCCGCGGATCGATGGTTGGCATAACAGGTGCCTCGTTAATACTTTTTGTGCTGGCTAACAAGTATTGGCGCAAATACTGGCGCTCTTTACTAGCGTTTTTTTTGATTATTGCTCTAACTATTGGTCTGTGGCCTAGTTTAAGAAATAGGATTATTAGTATCTTTGATGTCAAGGATAATTCTAGTAATACGGCTAGGTTTACCATCTGGAAAGTTTCTTTGCGGATGTTTAAAAACCATTGGTTAATCGGGCAAGGACCGGGATTATATGGATCCCTTTTTGAATCTTATCTAAAAGAAGGAGAACTGACACATATTTATCGCAGTCCGCATAGCTTTTATCTGTATGTGTTAACCGGTTGGGGTATTTTAGGCTTTCTAACCTTTTTTAGCTGGCTGTTTTATGAACTCTTTTACCCATTATTTAAGGACTACAACATCTGGCGAGTTATTCCCTTGGTTATGGTCCTGTCATTTTTCATCCATGTTATCTTTGAAGATTTGTTTATTTTTCATGTTCCGCTTTTAATAGGTCTGGTAGGTAGAGAGGATTTTAAATCAAGCTTGGAGAGCTAAAAGACATAAGCAAAGATGACAAACTTTGGTAAAAGGATTTTTAGCTGGCAATTAGAAATACTAAATTTGCAAAGATAGTTTATACCAAAATGGGGTGAGAAAATGAAAACTGTAAAAATAATACTCGCTTGTCTTTTAATAAGCGGTTTTGCTCTGGCTGCCCAAAACTTTGGTTTTGGTACTCATTATGCCGTTTCAAATAATGCCGCTTTAAGTGGCTTAACTTTTGACATTCCCTCTAAAGGTAACTGGGATTCACAGCTTGTGGTAGCTGTAAACAGTATTATGACTAGCAGCTATAGAATAGGCTTAAAAGTAAACCGCGATATGGGGCGGGTTTATAACGTAAAACGTTACCTAGGGGTAGGTTTTGGTATGTGGCAAGACTGGAGCCAGCAGTTTCGAGTAGGCGGCCAAGCTCAGGTTGGCATTAAAATACCTAGCTTTGTCGAAGGCTTTGCTTTTAACTTTGAGGTGGGTTTTGGTCTCAGTAGCAATAAAGCAGGCAAATTATACGGAGGAGCCTTTTTTGGTGGGGGCTCTTCATACAGCTTTTAGGAGGTAGAAGAAGATGCGAAAGTCTTTGATGTTATTGCTTGTATTGCTGCTTATCGCACCTGTAATGGCCAAGCAAAATGTAGGGTTTGGTTTTACCATAGGTAGTGATAGCAGTGGCATTATCTTTTTGCTACCTAGTAAAAGCAGGGTTAATCCAGAGATAGTTACTTCAGGCTTTATCAGTGACAGCTATTATAACCTTCTTTTTGGTGGCAGAATCTTGTGGGATTTAGGTAAAAAAGGCATCGTAGATCGCTATGTAGGTGGAGGAGCAGGCCTATTTTTCACTTCAATATATGAGATGGATTCTTACAAACAAAACAATTCTTTTTGGGGGCAAACGTTTGTGGGTACCAAAGTTGCCTGGCAAATTCCTTTTTTAGCAGCGCCGATAAAGTTTCGCAGTGAAGTAGGTCTTGATATAAATAACAAGCAAAAAAATATAAATGTCGCAACCTATGTTGGTGTAGGTGTGGAATATGAGTTTTAATAAAAATGCTACCTTAATAGGTAGCATTTTTATTATTTATTTTGGTACCATTTAAAGTAAGTATCATAAAGGGCTTTGGCTTTAAGATTGCGATTAGGGCTCATATAGTGAGGCCAGTCAAAGATTACAATCTTATCAACGGTTGGCATTTGAGTTAGGACCTGTTCTTTTACCCGACTAAAATCAGCCGGTTCAGCACTAAAACCTTCTCCGGGTAGCTGATCAAAGACTTCCAAATCAGACCAAAACTCGACATTATGCTTTTTGCAAACAGCATAGACTTCATTATAAAAGCGTGGTATTTGTGCTACAGGAAGCCTGTGGCAACCAACACCATCTTGCAGCATTAAAACATCAAGGGGTACAGCCTCGAAAAATTTATCCCAATACTTACCATGGGATCTAGGCATCATATTACTGCTAAAATACGGTGCTATAGAAACTGGTTTGGAGAATTTTTGTAAACCCAGAGTCAGGTCTCTAAAGAAGTTTAAATAGTTCAGCGGTAAAGTAGGAGTAGAGGGGTAGAGTTCATGAGGAATATAAAAGCCATAAAAACTAGTATAAGAGCCATAAGTCTCTACAAGATCATGGGCTAAGGCTAAATTTTCCTCACAGTCTTTTTTTAGATCAAGCTGGCCACTCCACCAGTTATTACTAAGCTTAAGGCCAAGCCAAACTTTCATCCCCCTTTTTTGAGCTTCTTCTAAGAGATAGGAGTAATCGTCTTCAAAACAAACCTTAGAGCTTTGTCTATTTAAGGTTATGCTACCAGCTTGGGGAAGAGCACTGGCTGTAGATAAGCTACCGCTAAAAAGTGAGATAGAAGTGGCTTGCTCTTTAAGATCGATAGCCAGAACAATAGGTTTATCTGTTTTAAGCCAGACAACTCCGCTATCTAGGCTAGCGGTAGATTTATCTTTTAGTTTTTCGCCATCATCACCAAACATAGGTGACGGCTCGGCACCTTTAATTTCATAGCTAAAGGGAACAGGCGTTTCAATTTCGTAAACGATAAGGGGTCCCTTGTCAATAACTATTTCGTAGTGCCCAGCTTTAAAAGGGCCATCAAAACGATAACTAGCTGTGGTAGAGTGGCCAAAGAATCGCTCGGAATCGGTGGCTGAAAATTGAATAATAACTGTATCCATACCAATGGCTTGCATAAGATCTAATTCCTCAGCCCAGTAGGAGCGGGGTTTGTTAGTATTGCTACCGTTTAACTGCCAGAAGGCTCCGGTGATATTGGCATCGGAGACAATAGCCAATGAAGAGATAATCAAAAGAGAAAAAAGGTATTTACGCATGAGTTAAAACCTCCTTGATAAACAAGCCCTGATATGGACAGGGCTTTAAATAGCTTATAGCTTTTTTAACATCTCAGGGTGATTTTCTTTCAGCCAGTTGTAATAATTAGTATAGAGATTACCTGCCTCAGTGTGACCAGCATACGCTTTTTGACCTGGCTTTGACATCATACCTTGATATTGGTAAACGAGAATTTTATCAACATAAGGGGATACCGCTTCAAATTGTTTTAAGATGCGCTCAAAATCCGCGGGAATCAAGGCACTTCTATAAACTTGGCCTTCAAATTCAAAGATCTCTACATCTGCCCACAGCTTAACCTGAGGGACTCTATCATGAGCCTCCCGTAACTTTTCATAAAAGGCAGCACTTTCGGTAACTTTCGTCTTTTGGACACCGATCTCATCCTGATAGGCTATGATATCCACATCCATAGCTTCGAGCTGCTTGACATACTTATCATCAGGAACTGCGACCCGTGTTCCGTAAGGCGCGATAAGAATCTTGCCATAGGGTGTAAAACGGCGTGCTTCTCTGGAACATTCGTTTACATAGTTAATAAAGTCTTCGCTATAGTACCTGTTTATATAAGCTTCATTTGGCCAGTACCAGCCGTAAAAGCTCGGGTGGTGGCCATATTTGCTGTATAGTTCACCGATTGCTCTTAATCTTAATCTTCTGGAGTCGGGATCTTGAATAATATGGGGACTGTCCCACTGCCCAAAGAAGTCATTACCAATAAAAATCTTAAGGCCATATTTGTCAGCGGCGGTAAATACTACCTCAACCGGATCAAAGCAGGCGATATCAGCATGAGGGAAAATATCAGTCTTATAATAGGCCTTAAAATCTAGGGCTACATGCATCAATACTAGATACTCCATACCTAGCTCGGCCACTTCTTTTACTTTGTCGTCCCATTCTTGAGACGTAAAGTTAGCACAGGTAAGGTTCCAGTATTTACCTTCAGGTTTATTATGGTGTTGGAATTCAAACCAGCTGCCTAGAATTGGTTTAATCATTAGTAATCCTCCCTTAGAGTTTGATTTGGAACAGGAATAAACGTTTACTCTCTTCTAAAAGTCTTAGGTAAAATATGTTTGTAAATAGTATTCCCTTTGAGAAGTAGTTAGTCCTGCAGGAAAACCTACTGCTTTACAAAAGGCATTCTTCTTGCTCCCAGGTAGCGACTCTTATAATAGCTGTTATTTAATGAGGCTATAGAGACACCTTTAGAACCAGCAGCATTAATAAACTCATTTTTGCCAAGATAGATGCCCACATGGCTAGGTCCTGTTTTATAAGTGCTAAAAAAGACTAAATCGCCAGGTATAAGCTTATTTTTTTCTACATTAAGGAATTTCTCATAATAATATTGCGGCCCGGCATCCCTAGGCAGATAATAGCCAAAGCTAGCCATAACAGCCCAAATAAAGCCGGAGCAATCAAAACCAAAAGGGCTAACCCCTCCCCAGAGGTAGCTTACTCCTAGGTACTCTTTGGCCAAGGAAATAATATCTTTAGCTAAAACAGGCTTATTATCTATGGAACGAAGTTCTTTTTTGTAAGCATAGAGGTTACCTTGATATGTTGCAACTATATAGTAGTTATCTTTTTCACCGACTACAGTTAAAGGAGCAGCTAAGGGAACAGAAATCACAAAAACGCCTCCGGGTTTATCATATAAAGAGACTACCCCTACGGCAGCTACATAGGGTTTACCAGCTGGAGCTTGCCAGGCTATTAAACTTTTCTTCTCTATGTAACCTTGGTAGTTGTGCTGTCTTGGCAAAGAGACAAGACACCACTTGCCATCTTCAAGAATTACCACAGGGTCTAAGCGTTGGGCTTGAGTCACTGTTTCCGCAATCGCTTGAGGAGTCGATTTTAAAGTGGCTACAAAATCACTGATTACATAAACCGGAGGTGTTTCGGTAGCTTCAGCTTTTTCCCATCCAAAACCAAAATAAATTAGACAGATACATAATAGCCAACTCATATAGTTACCTCCTTTATAAACAGAATAAAGGTATCTTTTTATGACAGTAGAAATAACAAAAAGAGAGAATATTGTAGGGGGGATCATTATGAAAAGACTAAGCAGCATGATACTATGTTGTCTTTTGCTGTCAGTTAGCATTTTCGCAGGTGAGTTGTTAGATGGTTCCTATAACTATAATACTATGGATTTAGATGTACCTGGTAAGATATATTATGCCTTTGATTTTGGGCCTAAAGATGCAGAGCTCGCCAAAGGTTACATACAGATAACAAACGAAACAGTATTTGAAGCTAAAAATGGTTATGGCTGGATGGAAACAGGCTCTTTAATTGTACGCCGAACCCTTACCCTGCAAGGTGATCAGGCTAGGGATATGGTTGCTAGCTCCGACGAGGGGACCTTTAGAGTAGTTCTTAAACCAGGGAGGTATCGGTTAACATTTATTTTCAACGACATTAACTTTAGGCCTTCTATGAATCTGTGGATCAATAATGATCCTTATCTTGAAAAATGGAGCCTACCCGGTTTATTTATGAAAGTTAAATATACCGAAGTTGAGCTTAAAGAGGGCACCTTAGATATTACCTTAGCTGCCGATAAGGATATCTGGGTTATAAATGCTCTGGTTATCTCTGAAGCTAAAGGCTTAAAATAATATTAAACTCCCTGTTAAAGACAGGCTTTTACTTTGAGCTCCTGTCTTTGACAGGGTTTTTGTCTCATAAAAAAACAATTTCAATAAAACAAGGCCAGGGATTTATTTTGGCAGGATTATTTTAGGTCATCAAGAACAATTGCAAGGATAACAAGGAGGTGTTTTTATGAGCTATGTTCTAGGAATTGACGCAGGAGCAACAAAAACCTTAGCTATGATTGCCGATTATAACGGCAATATTAAAGGGACCTCTATTGCAGGCACGGGCAACTTTCAAGTAAACGGTATTGAAGGTGCTAAAAAAGAGGTAAATAAAGCTATAGAAGGAGCTATTGCTGCTGCTGGTATAAAAAGAGAAGATATTAAGGCTGCCTTTTATGGTATGGCCGGTGCAGATCGCGATAAGGATTTTGAATATGTCGCCCAGGTAGTAGAGCCTGTTAATCCGGCACCCAAAATGGCCATTGAAAACGATGCGGTAATAATTCTTAAAGTCGGCACTCTAGATGGTATAGGTGTGGGTGTGGTTTGCGGCACCGGTACCAATTGTATCGGTTTTAATAGAAAAGGCGAAAGACTCCAAGTAGGAGGCATCGGAGATCTCTTTGGTGATGCTGCGGGAGCTTCTTACATCGGAGTTAAAGCCTTCGGACGTGCGGTTAGGGGGTACGAAGGCAGAGGAGACAAGACGATCCTTTATGAAATGTTTTGTGAGGAGATGGGTGTTGACCGCCTAGTCGATATTTTAGACTTCTTCTATCGAGGAGAACGTCATAGGTTTAATTTTAGCAAGATGACACCTCTGGTATTTCAAGCAGCTAACCTCGGTGATAAAGTAGCTCTTAATCTTTTAAAAGAGGTAGGCGAAGAGATGGGGCTTACAGTCAATGTAGCTATTAAAAAGCTCTTTTTGCCAGATGAACATGTTAAGGTTGTCATCGGCGGCAGTGTGGCTCAAAGGGGAGAAAACCCAGCTATGCTTGATGCCTTTAGAGGTAAAATCTCAGCTTTTCATCCTAATAACGAAGTTATTGTACCTACCTTAGAACCTGCCTTTGGAGCCATATTTTATGCCTATGATTTAGTTGATGTTCCAATTACCAATGCCGTTATTGCGAACTTAAATGCCACATTTAAGAAAGAATTGGCTCAAGATTAATTTTCAGTTTAGCTTTGGAGGTGAAACCTGAGTTTTCAGGTTATTATGAAATTATGTGTAATTGGCGGGGGTAGCACTTACACTCCCGAACTTTTGAGCGGTTTGACAGAAAAGAAAAAGGAGATACCTATTAACGAAGTTGTACTTTTAGATATCGATCCCGAGAGGTTAAAAGATGTTGGTGAATTTGCCAAACGTATGATGACTCATCTGGCACCCGAGATTAAATTAAGTTATACCTGCGATAGAAAAGAAGCCCTTATAAAGGCTGATTTTGTGGTAACTCAAATTAGAGTAGGACATCAGATTGCCCGTCACGACGATACTATTTTCTGCCTTAAAAATGATGTCATTGGCCAAGAGACAACAGGTGCAGCAGGATTTGCCAAGGCTATGCGCACTATTCCAGTCCTCCTTGATTATGCTAAAGATATGCAAACTCTCTGTCCGGATGCCTGGTTGATTAATTTTACCAATCCTTCCGGTATTGTTACCGAAGCCTTAATTCGTTTTGGTTGGCCAAGGACAATTGGGCTTTGCAACGGGCCTATTGGCATGCAGATGAATGTCGCTTCTAATTTAGGTGTTAAGGTTTCAGATGTCGGGCTTGATTATGTTGGTCTAAATCACCTGGGTTGGGTTAGGAAAATAACTGTAAAGGGCAGAGACTGTACAGAAGAGATTCTCAATAAATTTGTGCCTTATACAGCTACCAATATTCCCGAACTAGACTATGATCCAACCTTCTATCATGCGTTAAAAACATTGCCTAATGGCTACTTGAAATACTACTATCTAGAAGATGAGATGCTAAAAAAACTAAAAGAACAAAGAAAAACAAGAGCCCAGGTAGTTATGGAAGTTGAGGAAGAGCTTTTAGCCATCTATAGAGATCCTACCCAACATGAAAAACCGGCAGCTCTCTCTAAGCGGGGTGGAGCTTACTACTCCCATGTAGCTCTTTCGCTTATTTCAGCTATCTATAACGATAGAAATGAAGTTCACATTGTAAATACTCTCAATAACGGAGCCCTTAAAGATCTCAGTGACGATGCGGCCATTGAAATAGCTTGTATGGTAAACAAAACCGGTGCTCACCCACTGGCTGCAGGGCATGTCGATCTAGCCTATCGTGGTCTGATGCAACATGTTAAAGCTTACGAACAGTTAACAGTTGAAGCTGCAGTTACTAGCAGTTATAACAGAGCTTTATTGGCTCTGGTAAATCACCCGCTTGTTAATTCCGAGAAAAAGGCCAAAATACTTTTGGATTACTTTATTAAAAGGCATAATTTAGAGCTGAAATAATATTACTCAGGCCCTGAAGCAGGTTAGAACCCTGCTTCAGTTTTAGGGGGGATTTAGGTGTCTTTGCGTAAAAAAGTCGGCCAACTTATGATGATAGGTTTTGAAGGTGTAAAAATCGACTCTGACACAGAAGCATTCCTAAGAGATTGTCATATAGGTGGGGTTATCCTATTTGCCCGCAATGTAGAGTCGCTTGATCAAATAAGACGCCTAACAACAAAAATTCGCTGTATAGCCAAAGAGCCCATGCTTATTGCAGCTGATCAAGAAGGCGGTGTAGTAGTTCGCTTTTTAGAGGCAACAGTTTTTCCGGGCAATATGGCGCTTGGAGCTATAGGCGATCCTAAAACCGCTGAAAGTGTTGGTTCTGCTATAGGAGAAGAACTGAGCTATCTTGGCATTAACCTTAACCTAGCTCCTGTTTTGGATATCAATAACAACCCTCAGAATCCAGGTATCGGGGTACGTTCTTTTAGTGACCAACCGGAATTAGTAGCCAAACTGGGCCGAGCTTTTATCGAAGGGCACCAAAGATGGGCCTGGGCTTGTGCCAAGCATTTTCCAGGCAAAGGTGATATAACTCTGGATTCTCATCTTGAACTGCCTTGTGTAGCCCATGACAAAGAACGCCTATTTAAAACCGAACTGGTGCCATTTAAAGAAGCTATTAAAGCAAAGGTCGGTGCAGTTATGACAGCTCATGTTACCTTTCCGGCAATAGATCCCACAGTGGGTCTGCCGGCAACCTTATCCGAACCGATTCTAACGGATCTATTAAAGGAAGAACTGGGTTTTAGAGGTGTAGTTATTACCGATGATTTGGAAATGGGAGCTATTACTAAACATTTTGGTATTGGCGAGGCTGCGGTGAGAGCTGTTTTAGCCGGAGCCGATCTTATCCTTGTTTGTCATACAAAAGAAGCTCAAAAAGAAGCTTACGAGGCGCTACTTGGAGCCTGTGAGTCAGGTAGAATTCCCGAAAAACGCCTGGAGGATGCCCTAAGTAGAATTGCAAGACTCAAAGAGAGCCCGAAGGCCTATCCTTATGTGAAATGGCAGGAAAATTATCAACTGGCTCTAGACACCTCTCTTAGAGCCATTACCATACTTAAAAACAATGACTTACCTTTGCTGAAAAACCTACATCAGGCCATTGTCTTTTTCCCACAAATTGCCGGTTTAGTTCAGGTTGAAGATATTCTAAACAGCGAAACTTTAGGGCCATATCTGTGTGAATTAGGTATTGATTGTACGCAAGAGCTTTATCCTCTAAAACCAGAGGGATCAAAGATCCAAGAACTAGTTGATAAGGCCAAAGATAAAAATGTTATTATTTTCTGCTCTTACAACGCTCACCTTACTCCAGAACAGGTAAATTTAGCCAAAGCTTTAGCTTCTCTAAACAAACCCTTTATTGTGGTTGCTTTAAGAAATCCTTATGACTACAATGTTTTACCGGAAGCAACCAGCTTTTTATGTACCTATTCCTATCGCCCTTTGTCTTTAAAAGCTTTGGCTGCCGTACTTACTGCCAGAGCTGAAGCTTTAGGAACTACTCCGGTGAAAGTTGAGGTGTAGTAATGACGGACTTTCGTTTTATTTTTTCCGCAGACGCTCACACTGGCCGTTATGAGCCGGGCACAACGGCCTGGCAAGAAGTGCTAGAAGAGGTCAAAGCTCTTTCTCCTAAACCGGATTTTATTGTTTTAGGCGGTGATATGGTAGAAACCGGCTTTGATTGGGAGTATGAGATATTTAATAAGACTATTGCCAATTATCCCATCCCTGTCTATGTAGCGATGGGTAACCATGAGAGTAGATGGACTGAAGATCTTTATCAAAGCTATACCAAATATTTTGGTTCTCCCTCCTACTCTTTTGAACATAAAGGGATACATTTTGTCACTCTTGATACCACAATTTATGGCCAAGCTTATGGACATCTGGAAAAAGCCGTACTTGATTGGCTAAGTGAAGATGCCAAGTCATTGGCACCAGAAAAACCTGTAGTGATATTTAGTCACCACCCACTGGCCTATCCGACTGAGTTTACTGACAACTGGGAAAGGGTTTTTGAGGTTTTAGCCGGTAGAAATCCGGTTTTGCATCTGGCAGGACATGGCCATGCTGCCGTAGCTTGGAATTTCAATAACATTCCTTGTTTTATGGCTCCGGCGGTAATGTCTAATCAATATCTTATTTGCGATGTTTGCGAGGATGAAATTAAGATTTATCAAAAGACCGTCGGGAAAGAGCCTAACTACTGGCAAAGCGCTCAATTAGACAAAAAACCGCTCCAAAGCTTTCCTGTCCCGAGTGCTCCAAAATACTATCACTGGTGTTATAAAACCGGTGGTGCTATTTATAGGGCTGTTGCTGTTGGCGAAAAAGAGGTCATTGTTGGTTCCTCAGACGGAGTTTTGCACTGTGTTGATAAACAAAATGGCAAAGCTCTCTGGTTATATAAAACCGGGGGTATGTTAGTCGGAGAACCAGTACTCACCAAGATAAACAATGAGCCAGCGGTGATTTGTACCTCGGGCAGGGGAGTGGTATTAGCCTTAAGAATCGCTGATGGTAAGCTTCTATGGCAACACCAAACTAAACGGGCTTTATCTTCAAGTCCAGCTGTTTTTAATAACCAAGTTTATTTCGGCCAGCCACATGTCTTTACAGCATTAGAGCTTTTAACAGGAGAACCTCTTTGGCAAAAAGAGATTAAAGGTTTAGTCAATGTTAAACCTGCTGTAAACGAAACAGGAGTTTTCTTTGGAGCCTGGGATGGTAACTTCCATGCCTATAGCCATGGGGGTGAAATGCTTTGGCAAAAAGAGATTGCTGATCTCTTCTATTTTTCTCCTTCAACTGGACATCCTCAGCTAGCTGGTGAGAAAATTGTATTTACATCTGGGGTGCATCAACAAAAAGGTGGTGTTTGGGCATTAAAAAGCCAAACCGGAGAAGTACTTTGGACTCAAGCTATAAGTGCTAACTACTGTACCCCTTTAATCTATCTGGATACAGTATATGTAACTGATTTAGCCGGTAGAGTCTATGCTTTTGATCTTGAAAGTGGAACTCAAAAGTGGGTAATTGAGCTTATGCGCGAAGTCTTTAATAACCAGCCACTGTACTTTAAAGGTCATTTGCTAATCAATACTTTGAGAAAAAGTATCGCTGATATTGATTTAGAGACGCTTACTTTTAAGTTTATCGATCTTACCAAGTGTTATTTATTATCTCAGTTAAGAACAGATGGAGAAAGTATTTTTATCGGAGCATTTGATGAATGTCTCTATGCATTTAAATAGCAATAATGGCAGCAAACGCTGCCATTATTGCTATAAGCGTTTATACTTCGCTAAGTATAAATAAATATTTTAATAGAGGTCTTTCAAAAATTAAGGAGTAAGAAAAAGAGAACCAATATATTTATGAACAAATTTCTTGGTTTTATAGAGTAATATTTAAAAAATTGGGTATGGGAAAAATAGGAATTATTTTAATGATAGAGAATAATCTTAAATACAAGATAAGTTCTAAGGTAGGAGTTGATATTTAATTAAATAGTAAGTATAGAATAGTTCTTTATAAGTTGAGGTAAAATGAAAGGATGTGTCAACATTGAAAAGGAAAAAGCTGGTATTTTTAGCAGTCTTAACCATAATCCTTACTGGTTGTTTAAACTTGCCTAAAAAAGCACCCTCATGGGAGGCTGATTACCAGATCCCTCTTAAAGTAACTCAAGCTACAGCAGACGATATTATAAAAGCTGATGGAATACAAAACGATGGTGAAAAGTATTACTTTACCAACACTCTCAACGGATCTGCACCAATTGGCTTTGCCGATGTGCAGGTGGGAGATATGTCTAAAAACGTGGAGATTGTTTTCCCTGCAGTAGATATAGACATTAGTGAAGCACTTACTTTTGCAGCACAGGATATTCCTTATATTGATGGTGGTATAGAAACGGTAGTAGTTGGAAACTATACTTTTTCCGGTTATGAATTAATCGGTGTTAAAAATGGCACTCTCAGCTTGACTGCTTCAAACCAAGGAGATTCAGCCATTGATTTCACAGTCGAACTACAGTTTGACAATAACGTAACTATTGCCATACCTTTTGTCAATTTAACTCCCGGCTCAACAAAAACAGAAAATGCTGATCTTGCTGGGAAGGAAGTATCTAACAAAGCGACAGTTGTTATTAAAAATGCTGTGGTTAAAAATGTAGCTGGTACTGCCAAAGTTAAACTTGACACCTACGCAATTAATGTGAGCTCTCTAAGCAGTATTAAAGGCAGGAGTATTGATCTAGCAAGAGATTATAGCGAAGTTGTTGAGCTACCTAACCAAGAACCACAGTTAAAAAGTATCACTTTAGCTGGTGGTCAAATAGCCGTGGGCGTTAATGCTATACCAGGGCTTTTAATAACAATTGAAAGTATGAAGCTAGGTGATGTTGCTCTACAGAATATTGCGGCCAATACCTTTTCTTTAGCCGGTAAAGAACTGACAGCTCAGACACAGTTTAATATCAGTGTAAAAATTGTGGACACCGGTACAGAAAAAATCGTTTTACCTGAGAAACTAACCTGTACTCTTAATGTAACTAATATTGTTCTAGAGAAAGCCGTAGTAGATTCTCCAACAATTAGTTTAGGTACAGGTTATGAAATTGCTCTTCCGGAATTGGGTTTGGAAGCACCCTTTAATAACTTACAGTTAGATGGTGCCACTTTGAGTATAGTAATAAAGCAGTCTATGGGAACTATCAATTATAACAATTTAAAAATCAATGTCATGTTAAAAAGTGGTAGCAGTTACGATATCTCAGTAGATACGGCAGAAACTGTTTTAGAGGGAGATAAAATTGTTTTTACAAGCGCTGAGGTAACCCGTTTAGTAAACGATCTAATCATAGACAATATAAGTTCAGCTAAACTCACAGGTAGTATAGTCGGAGTAGGTCAAATTGAAGTAGATGCAAATACCGCAATAGACTACACAGCAGAGATCATTATTCCATTAAAACTTGCAGGCAGTCAAAATGTAAGTGTGGTATTAGATGCCTCCGAGCCCATAAGTCTAGATGAGGAAGCTAAAAAGCTTATTTTAAAAGCTGTGGGAAATATTAAGCTTGAGGTAGAGGTTGAAAATGGCTTGCCAGTCGGAGCAGCAATTAATCTTCTTTTACAAGATCAAAATCTGCAAGAGATAGTATCCTTAAGCGATTCTGTTGCGGCAGCCAGTACTAACATTACTGGTATAGCTATAACTCCTACCAAGTGTAAGTTTGTTTTAGAGCTTAATAAGGCCCAGCTTGATAGTCTAATAAGTAATTCATCCTTTACAGTTAAGCCAACTATAACTATAAATGTCCCTGAAAACGGAGCCTTGCTTGGACCAGATAATACAGTGAAAATCCGGGCTTTACTAGTAGTTAGAATTAGAGTAAATAAGTAAAAGGGAGTGAACAAAGTGAAAAATAAAATTGCCTTGTCAGTGTTCATATTGGTACTTTTAGGCCAGCTAACTATTTCAATGGCACAACTACCTAATGCGCTTCCTTCAGATAGCCACTTTGTGTTAAGTGTATTCACTGATCCTACAGGGTTTTTAACAACTACAGGGATAAGAGGAATTAGATCAAGCGTACTAGCTACAAGGCAGGGCATCTTCGGTTTAGATCTGGGCGCAGGTTTCTCCCTTGATAATGATACCTTTGGTCTGGGTAATATAGGAAAATATGGAACAGAACTTACCGATGAACTCAAAGACGAGATCATTGCTCTAGCTGGAGAAGACGGAATAAAGATTAAACCATATCTTGGCGCAGGTACTAATCTGCAAATAGGTATCTTTGGGTTTGGGGCAAGGGTGATAAGTGATGGCGAGGGCTATCTTAGCCGTGATTTGCTGGAGCTTATCTTAAAAGGCAACCAGTTAAATCGTACCTATAATCTTGATCCTAACTTGAAACTTGCTGTATTCGGTGATGCTAAAGCTCAAGTAGCCTTTAGGGTACCTTTATTAACCAGGGTTTTAAAATTCCAGGATCTAGCCTTTGGTGTTGCTTATCACCATATTCCAGGTGGCGTTTATGCAACGGTTGATAGTGATGTAACCTATACTGCAGTTTACACCGAAGAAGAAGCCAAAAACACCACTCAGTTAACCGGAGATCTGTATCTGTCTCAAAAAGGCATTGGATCTGCTTTAGATGTGGGTATATTGGTAAGACCAAACAAGAAGCTTTATTTAGCAGCCTCTTTGGATGGTATTAAAGGTGAGGTTAAGTGGACCGATTTTAAATACTATGACCTTTCCAAACTCCCTGAGGACAAGGAAATGACACCAGAAGAGTTTGCAGCTTTAGGAACTCCAGTGGCAGGAGAGATAACCCAAACTCTACCTCTTACACTAAGAATAGGTGCCAGGTATGACCTGCTTAATTGGTTTAAGCTCGTTGCCGAAGCCAGTCAGACGAGTTTACAGGACAAATCCTCCCATTACAATATTACTTTAGGAACAGATCTCACCCTTCTTTGGCTGTTCCCTCTCAAAGCTTCGGTTTCTTATGATTCCCGTTATAATAGAGCTGGTTATAGTCTGGGTGCAGGTTTGAAACTTCTGTTTTTGGAAGCAGCAGCAGAAGCTTTTGCGAAACCAAGCAGAAACGGTGACGAGCTGGGTGTAGGTGTCTCGGCCAGACTTGCTTTTTAAGGAAGGTAAATAGTAACTCGTTTTAGGTCAGATAATAGCCGTAGATATACAATTTAGGCTGTTATCAAGGGGTAAACAAACTAGCAGAAACTAGATAAAAATAATTGCGGGCTTATATACGGTCAATCAACAGAAAGTAGCAGCTTTTCTCTTTGAGAAACTACCAGAAAAAATGATATTATAGCCTCCACTTTGAATAAGTGGAGGCTATTTGACGTTTATCGACAGAATAATGGAAGAGAAAGCATGTTTAACGCAAATAAAATAGAGCTAATGGAAAAAAAGGTAGTGTCAAGCGGATTAAGAATTTCGCTTGTGTAGAAATACATCCTGCTACAGCTAAAATCTTAGTTTATCTTAAGGTTAAGCCAGACTCGATTTTATTAGAACCAGGGTTTAGTCGTGATGTTACTAATATTGGCCATTTTGGTACTGGCGATTTAGAGATTACCATTAGTAATGAAGATAATCTTGATAAGGTTAAACATTATATCGATATGAGTTATGATATAAGTTAACGAGGGATCGGATTTTTTATATTAGAACTAAGCTTTTATACGGAGCCTTTTTATGCCTGGGTAGCAGACATAAATACGGCTCCTTTTAATTATGTAGACAAAAGAAGGTATATTTGTGAATAGAGAGAAAATAGGCAATAGATCTCCTTCATCTAGAAAAATAAAATAGATTATAACTAATAATTGTGAAGGAGAGAGATAATGAAAATATGGTTATATAAGACAGAAGATATGAACGAGCTCTATTTCCAGGGAGATAATAAGATCAAATACTCTGGTTTCACTGAAAAAGTTGATGGAGAAACTATACAAGAATCTATTTAGCTTTGATTAGTTATGCCCATTTCCTATGTAATAAAAGCCATGGAAAATTACTAAAAGGGGTTCCTTGCCTGTTTTTACAGTGGAATCACTAATAAGTAATTGCTTTTAATAATATCATTGAAAGAGGAGGGAATATTAATGAAAAAGAATGTTATGTTTGCATGTCTGTTTTTTGCAATTTGTATTTTGACAGGAGCTGTTTTAGCTCGTGGTTTATACGAAGCAGTTGAAAATAATAATCTTACATTAGTAAACCAAGCTTTAAAAGCTGGAGATGATCCCGAAGGCGATGCTTATGAAGCGTTTATTTTAGCAATTGAAGAAGGTTATTTAGAAATAGTAAAAGCATTTCTAAAATCAGGGGTATCTGTTGGTGATAAAGCACTGACGAAAGCTATTACTAAGGGGAATATGGATATAGCAAAAGAAATCCTAAAAGCAGGAGCAAAATATAATAGTTCATTTTTGGATGCAATTTCCAGCGGAGATCTAGAAATAGTAAAAGCATTTATGAAAGCGAGACCAATAGAGTCTTACTTTAATGCTTTGTATCATGCAAGTTCAGAAGGTCATTTAGAAATAGTAAAAGAGCTAATTAAGGAAGGCGCAAATGTTACTGAAGCACGGATGGATTCAAAAACCGCTTTATATCCAGCTGCTTATAATGGTCATTCAGAAGTAGTAAAAGAACTACTGAATATAAGCAAGTCATTTAATGAATTAGCTAAAATAGGTCCTGTCGAAAAGGCTGTTTTATATGACTGTGCTTTTAATACAAAGACATTAGAAGAAGCTATAAGTGAGAGCCCATATGATGTTAATAGGCAGTATGTTTTTATGCCTCTACATTTAGCATGCAGTTTTGGGAATACAGAAATAGCGAAAACGCTTATTAACGAGGGAGCTGGTGTTAATAAATTTAACCAAGAAGGTGATTTGCCAATATATTTTGCTGCACTTAGCGGCAACTCAGAATTGGTTAATGAACTTATAAAAGCAGGGGCTGATGTTAATAAAACTAATCAAGATGGCGAGACTCCTTTGCATATTGTAGCCGCCAGAGGTCAATCTAAGGCTGTGAAAGGACTTGTCGAAGCAGGGGCTGATGTTAATAAAAAAACTAATGAATATGGCAAGACTCCTTTGCATATTGCAATAGAAGATAATCGTGTTGAAGTAGCTAGGAAGCTCATCAAAGCAGGGGCTGATGTTAATAAAACTAATAAAAATGGCGTTACTCTCTTATATATGGCAGCATCTGAGGGTTATGTAGAAATAGTTAAGGAGCTCATCAAAGCAGGGGCTGATGTTAATGAAACTAATTATTATGGCGGGAAAGCCCCTTTGAATGTTGCAGCATATAATAATTATATAGAAATAGTTAAGGAGCTCATCAAAGCAGGGGCTGACGTTAATATAAAAAAGGATGAATTTAGCCAGACTCCTTTGGATATTGCAATAAAAGATAATCGTGTTGAAGTAGCTAGGAAGCTCATCAAAGCAGGGGCTGATGTTAATATAACTGATAGTTATGGCGATACTCCTTTGAATATTGCAGTAGCTAATAATTATGTAGAAATAGTCGAAGAGCTCATCGAAGCAGGAGCTGATGTTAATAAAAAAACTAATGAATATGGCAAGACTCCTTTGCATATTGCAATAGAAGATAATCGTGTTGAAGTAGCTAGGAAGCTCATCAAAGCAGGGGCTGATGTTAATATAACTGATAGATATGG
>JAHDNZ010000048.1 GCA_018435125.1 Bacillota bacterium
AAAACATGGCGATGTCAAAGATAGAGACAAGATCATTAGAAGACTAGTAGGTATCCGCTATGTAGAAATGACATAGGGTTTGAACGCAACACCTTCCGGGTAAGGGGTGATGTGATAGAGATCATCCCAGCTTATCAAGATAACCCCATTAGAATTGAACTCTTTGGTGATGAGATCGACAGAATTGTCGAAGTGGATCTCGTAACCGGAGAAATTATAAAAGAGATGGACGAACTAACTATCTATCCTGCTACTCACTACATCACCACTGAAGAAAAGATGAAACAAGCCATCATTGATATCAGAGCCGAGTTAGAAGATAGACTGGTAGTTCTAAGAGCAGAAAATAAACTTCTCGAAGCTCAGAGACTAGAACAGAGAACCAGGTATGATTTAGAGATGTTAGAAGAGATGGGATTTTGCCAAGGGATTGAGAACTACTCCCGTTTTCTTACCGGACGCAGACCCGGAGAATCACCAGCTTGCCTCCTTGACTACTTCCCCGATGACTACCTGCTTTTTACCGATGAATCCCATGTAACAGTTCCCCAAATCGGTGCTATGTATGCCGGGGATAGATCGAGAAAAACTACCCTGGTAGATTTTGGCTTTAGACTGCCATCTGCTCTAGATAACAGACCCCTAAACTTTAAGGAGTTTGAAGGTCATGTAAGTCAAGTAGTCTATGTTTCAGCTACACCCGGACCATATGAACTAAAACATGCCAATCAGGTAGTAGAGCAGATCATTAGACCAACAGGACTCTTAGATCCTGAGATCACAGTTAGGCCTATTAAAGGTCAGATCGATGATCTGCTGCAGGAAATCCATAAAAGGATTGCTGTAGGGGAAAGAGTCTTAGTAGTTACCCTCACCAAACGTATGGCTGAAGATCTTACCGACTACCTCAAGGACGTTGGCATCAAAGTGCAATACATCCACTCTGATGTACAAACCTTAGAAAGATCAGAGTCCTTAAGAGATCTGCGTCTTGGTAAATACGATGTTTTAGTTGGTATCAATCTCCTCCGTGAAGGCTTAGATCTCCCTGAAGTATCTTTGGTTGCCATCTTAGATGCCGATAAAGAAGGATTTTTACGCTCAGCTACATCTCTAATCCAGACTACCGGGCGTGCAGCCAGAAATGTGAACGGTGAGGTTATTATGTATGCCGATCGAATTACCGATTCCATGGCTAAAGCTATCAGTGAGACCGAAAGAAGACGCCAGATTCAGTTAGAGTTTAATATGAAGCATGGTATAACTCCAGAGACTATTAAAAAAGCCATCCGAGATGTAGTTCGCTCAGAAGTTGTCGAAGATAATACTAAGGAAGAAGAACTGCCGACTAAGCTTAGAATTAACCCCGAAGAAGCTCTGAAGATGATTAAAAGCCTAGAAAAAGCTATGTTTGAAGCAGCCGGGAAACTCGAGTTTGAAGAAGCAGCTAAACTTCGCGATGAGATCGTTAACCTTCGAAAAGAGTTTGGGCTTACAGTATAATAAGTATAAGAAATAATTAAATCCCAACATCTCCAGGGTGCACTACAAAGGAGTTGGGATAAGATAAATACAGTATAACAGGTTTTAAGAAACCTTGATTCGTAGTCAAGTACTCTGTCCATAGCGATAGTTAGAACACGGTTTTAGATACCTTGAGTATAAAATCTACGAGAAATACTTAGATTTAAGACAGCTATCAGGTTAGGGGGAAGACACTTGGATTTAGATAAGATTATCATCAAAGGTGCCAGAGAAAACAACCTTAAAAATATCGATCTTGAGATCCCCAGAGGGAAGCTGGTAGTCTTTACCGGCCTAAGTGGCAGTGGTAAAAGCTCACTAGCTTTTGATACGATCTACGCCGAAGGCCAAAGAAGGTATGTTGAATCACTCTCTGCCTATGCCAGGCAATTTCTAGGTCAGATGGAAAAGCCAGATGTGGATTTTATTGCTGGTTTATCTCCGGCCATCTCCATCGATCAAAAGACCACCAGCCGCAATCCCCGCTCTACAGTAGGCACAGTCACCGAAATCTACGACTATCTCCGTCTTCTCTATGCCAGGGTGGGACATCCCCATTGTCCAAGCTGTGGTAGAGCTATTACCAAGCAGACCGTCTCCCAGATCGTAGATCAGCTTTTAACCCTTCCTGAGGGAACCAGAATGCAGGTTTTAGGACCACTGGCCAGAGGGAAGAAAGGCGAATATAAGAAAGTCTTTGAAGAGATTAAAAAACAAGGCTTTTTACGAGTCAAGATAGATGGTAAAGTAACCGAACTCACAGAAGAGATTAACCTTGATAAGAATAAAAAACATGATATCTCGGTAGTAGTCGATAGATTAATTATAAGAAAAGACGTTGAAAGCAGACTGGCAGACTCCTTGGAGCTGGCTCTTAAGATAGGAAGCGGCCTGGTAATAGCCGATCTCTTTGATCAAGAGATTTTATTTAGCGAAAATTTTGCTTGCCCGGACTGTGGGATAAGTTTCGAAGAGCTAGAACCTAGGTTCTTTTCCTTCAACAGCCCCTTTGGAGCCTGTCCAAATTGCAGTGGTCTGGGTGTGCAACTTAAGATCGATCCGGATTTAATTGTCAATAAAAAGCTTTCTTTAGCCGAGGGAGCTCTTCTTACCATACCCAACAGTCCCGGGGCTTGGAACGAAGCTTTATTGAACTCGGTAATTAAGGCTGAAAAAATTGATAAGCATCTACCCTTTAATGAGCTGCCGGAAAGAATTAAAGGCCTGCTTTTATATGGCTCGAGCAAAGAATACTCTATTACCTATACCGCTAAACGTACCGGAGTTACCAGAAACTACCTTGGCCGCTGGGAAGGAGTCATACCCCAGTTTGAACGCAGGTATAGAGAGACTGCCAGTGAAGGAGCCAGAAGCTACTATGAAAGCTATATGAGTGCTACCAATTGCCCGGTCTGCGAAGGGAAACGCTTAAAGCCGGAGGCTTTAGCCGTTACCGTAGGGGGGTTAAATATTGCTTCGGTCAGCAATATGTCGGTAAAAGAGTGCAAACGCTTTTTTACAGAGATTACCCTCACTGAAAGAGAAAACTTAATTGCTTCCCAGATCTTAAAAGAGATTAAAGAAAGACTTAGATTTTTAGACGATGTAGGTCTTGATTACTTAACTCTTTCCCGCTCAGCGGGCACACTTTCAGGTGGCGAAGCCCAGAGAATTAGACTCGCTACTCAGGTTGGCTCGGGTCTGGTGGGGGTATTATATATCCTTGATGAACCCTCTATCGGTCTTCATCAAAGAGATAACCAGAGGCTCCTTGCGACCTTAAAAGGACTTAGAGATCTCGGCAATACCGTCATTGTTGTTGAACACGATGAAGATACCATAAGAGCTGCTGATTACCTGGTAGATATTGGCCCGGGGGCAGGAAATCACGGCGGAGAGGTAGTTGCCGCAGGAACAATAGAGGATATTATAAATGAGCCTAACTCAATTACGGGCCAATATCTATCCGGAGAAAGGGCGATTTATCTACCTAAAGAAAGAAAAAAACCAAACGGTAAAAAGCTCGTTATTAGAGGGGCGAGAGCCAATAACCTGAAAGATATCGATGTAGAGATTCCTCTAAACCTCTTTGTCTGTGTGACAGGGGTCTCAGGATCCGGGAAAAGCACTTTAATTAACGAAATTCTCTATAAAACCTTAGCCAGGGATTTAAACCGAGCAACCATTAAACCCGGAGAGCATGATCGCATTGAGGGGCTGGAGTTTCTAAAGAAAGTTATTGAGATCGATCAGTCTCCCATTGGTCGCACCCCTAGGTCCAATCCGGCGACCTATACAGGCACCTTTGATTTTATCCGCGATGTCTTTGCCAAGACTCCCGAAGCACAGGCTAGAGGCTACCAGAAAGGCCGTTTTAGTTTCAACGTTAAAGGTGGTCGCTGTGAAGCCTGTTCAGGAGACGGTATTATTAAGATTGAGATGCACTTTCTCCCTGATGTCTATGTACCTTGTGAGGTTTGTCACGGTAAACGCTATAATCGCGAGACCTTACAGGTAAGATATAAAGGTAAGACCATCGCCGATGTTCTGGAGATGAGAATCGATGAAGCAGTGGAGTTTTTTGAGAATATCCCCAGTATCAAAAGGAAACTAACTACCCTTTGTGATGTGGGGCTAGGTTATATGAGGCTCGGACAACCTGCGACTGAACTCTCCGGAGGAGAGGCCCAGAGGGTAAAACTTGCCACCGAGCTAAGCCGTAGATCAGATGGACAGACCCTTTATATCCTCGACGAACCTACTACAGGACTTCATATTGCTGATATTGAAAAGCTTTTAGAAGTGTTAAAAAGACTGGTTGAAGCAGGCGATACAGTGCTTGTAATAGAACATAACCTTGATGTTATTAAGACTGCTGACTATATCATCGATTTAGGACCAGAAGGCGGGGATGAAGGCGGACAGGTTATAGCCTCAGGGACACCAGAAGAAGTAGCTAGAATTAATAAATCTTATACAGGGCAATTTCTAAAAAGAATTATAAAAAACTGTTAGTAAAACTTAGTATGAAAAAAGCCCGTAAACATTAAAAATCTAAATGTTTACGGGCTTTACAACACGGTTGCA
>JAHDNZ010000002.1 GCA_018435125.1 Bacillota bacterium
ATGTAATAGTTTAAAAATACTGATAACCTCAGAGAGGATATTACCATCTGACCCTCCCGCAGATAAATAATGCCCAGGATTATCCATTACGATCAATTCCTTTCTTATTCAGATTTATTCTCACCCCACTCTCTCCCTCTCGTACTTGTCCACCCAGACTGGTTTACCGTCCTGCATCTTGATGATTATTTCCCCATATTTAACCTCATCCAAAGCCTTCTTTACTGCTTCTAGGGTTTTGTCAGTTGTATTCTGTATTGTATTGTTTTCCATCTTCTCACCAGCCTTTTCTGTATTGCTTGGTAAATTCCTTCATTTTACTTTTTATTTTTCTACATATAACTCCAGCCCTGGGTACTTAAGTCTAAACTGCTTAAGCGTGCGTTGCCATTGCTGAGACTCAAACCCTTTAACATCAATAATCTTATAAGTTCCATCTGTATTAAAAACTATAAAATCAGCTTTATAGGTGATTGCTCTATCTTCTGTATTACCTTCAACCAGGACAAACTGTGGCTGTCTGCAAAAGCCCGCTATCTCTCCTGCACGCATCAAAAGCTTTAGGTTGTTGTAGTATTCTGCTTCTTTCTTTGAGTCGAAGCAAACTCCGTCAACCCATGTTTTTTTACTGTTGTACTTAGTTTTCTTAGGCTTGCTTCCAGCCTTACCTACTAATTCCAAATACTCTTCTTTTGTTAGCCTCATACTAGCACCCCGTAAACGTGGTATTTTGCTTTAAATGAATCTCTGCCTATGTTGTGAGCTTCATCGTGATGTTTTTGGCACAAACAGATCTTTCGATGGTTGCTATCATCATAATGGGTGCGGTCTCTACCCATACCGATTGCTTCCCAGTGGTGCTCTTCTACGCCTTCTATAGCTCCACAAACAGCACAGAACCTCTTTTCTAAGGACAACCTGATATATCGCTCTATATCATCAAAGGCTTCTTTTGGAGACTCTGACAAAGGCACTCCAAGCTCAAAGCATAACCTTATCAGATACTCTATATAGTCACTAGCCAACTCTGAGCTACAATTAGAAAGACTAAAATCATCATACTGTGTAACTTTGACAAAACTTGCTTTGGTCTGCTCTTTGATGCTCTCTTCGCTTTGACCAGTGAAACTTTCAATATCTTTGTAGATTGCATATATCTTTTTTCGTTGCTCTGGGCTGATCTGTTTGAGCTTTTCACGTTGTTCTTGTTCGTCAACTAACAGTTCAACCGTAATAGGCTTATCCATAAAATTAAACATATGCTTTAATACTTCTTTAGACTGCTTATCATCTAGAGAAAGAGTGATTTTCGAGCCTTTCTTTAAAGTTCGTATGTTGTCTATCTCACAAGCGAACTTCACTGCAACACCTCCATGCTAATATTTGCTGCATCTTTTTTCTCTCGCCATTTTTGAAAAATACTTTGCAAAACATTCTTCTGTATCATTATTACAATTATTATAATTACAGCACCAGTCCCATCGATCATATGGGCAGGAGCCAGTAATATCAGCTAGTACTACACATGCTTCTTTTAGTGCTGTTTCTGCTTCATCCGCTCTATCTTCCATATCGTAGTAGGGAGAACAGTACATATTCACTACTGTTGATAGAACATCAATCCTGTTTTCTAATTCTAGTATTTTTGCTTCCGCTTCTATAGATCTCTTTATCGCCTCTGGCCAACCATCTCTTGCAGCTGCGATAAACTCCGCATCCGCTCCGGGGTTAGCTTCTTGCCCTCTGGTGTATATCTTGCCACCACCGTAAAAAGAGGTAGTTGCTATAAGTCGGTTGGGTACTCCGTCTATTCCCCCGGTGTACCAAGGACCTTTGGTAGCTTTGTTACAAAGTTCGAGGTCTTTCTTCAAATCTCTAGGCATTTAACGCCTCCTCCTTGCTAATCCTCTCAAAGTCGATCACCCACACCCAAGGGTTAATGTCCCAATCCCAACCTGATTTTTCGTTCAGGCTATTCCAATAACCAACGAACTCTTCCCTTGCCGTAGTGCTACCGTTAAAATTGTTTCCTTCGTGTGTTTTTATATGGCGTATTTTTACAGAAAACCCCTCTGCTCTAGCGCCCTCTTCCGTTATATCTTGTAATCTTTCGATTCTTACACCTGTAACTTTCAAAAAGATTCGTGCTAGTTCTTTAGACATATGGATTGGCGATCTCCATCTTGTAGGGGATTCCCCTGGTTTCCAATGATATTCTCCATTTTCATTAATACCGAGTCCCTTTTTTTCGGCATCTTCTGCCGATTGTTCGACATACCTTAAAAATATATCTTCGTCTTCAACGCAAATCCATTTTCGTTTGTTGCAGTTTCCTGCTTTGTAATCAACTGCTATTACTAGTTCATCTATATCCCAACCATCTATTCGCCACGTTTCTTTAACATAAAGCATATCTCCGATTTGGTACTTTGGAAAAATATTACCGATTCCCCATTCAACATCGTAGAGATGATAATTATTCGGTGTTTCACATACTTCAAAAAATCTTTGTGGTTGTGGCTTTACAATTCTCCTAGTGACTGATTTTTTCTCGTTTAATACCGCTTGCACCATCTCGGTACTAAATATAATCGGCTTCATCTTCGTCAACCTCTTTATAAGCTTCGGCCCATTCTTTCAGAACAGAAACAGGGATCATTAAAGTTATTTGCTCCCAGTCTTCTTCCTTCGCTCCCACCATTGCACTTTTATCTGTGGTTGCTAGCTTTGTTCCCTTACTATCATTGTATAACCATGCTTGAATAAGCATTTTACTACCCATCTACTTTACCTCCAAGGCTTTTTAGCCCCGCAATATTTTAGCTCAGGCCCTACTTTCATATTTCTCGCACCTGCAAGGGTGCGTCATTTCGCAACATTCGTCTGATTTGTGTGTGCAATCGTAGCATTTAATGTCAAGCCACCACTCTTGCAGGTATTCGGCACAATAGCCTTCATCTGCATAATCAGATTTTATGAATTCTCGCTTTACTGGCTGACAAGGCATACACTCTTTGCTCGCACATACATAGTTTTCATCATCCATATTGTCAGCATGGTCTATATATTTTTCTCCTTTTTTTATCGCGGCCCCGCATAAACTACAAACGTGTTCTTTTCTTGCTGTTCTCTCGGTTTCTCTGCAAAAACTCACTTTCACCCCTCCTCTTAGCTATCGCTTGTATTAGAATGGTACCTCATCAAAGTTCTTTTCCTCTTCCTCTGCAAATGGGTCTTTCAAGCCATCATCCTGCTCTTCTTGCTCTTTAGCATCAGAGGATTTCTTTTCAAGGAATTGCACTGTATCTGCTATTACCTCAGTAACATACCTGCGCCCACCTTCTTTAGCTTCATAGCTTCTGACCCGAAGCTTACCTTCAACAGCAATCAGACGACCTTTTACTAGATTGTGGGCGAGAGTCTCTGCCAGTTTATTCCATGCGACAATAGGAACGAAGTCTGCCTCCCGTTCACCTTGCTGATTGGTAAAGCCTCTATCTACAGCAAGCGTAAACGTAGCGACAGCTTTACCATTCGGGGTGTATTTTAATTCTGGGTCGCGGGTTAAGCGTCCAATTAATATAACACGATTTAGCATGTGTCATAATTCCTCCTTATCAGTCTGTAAGGCCAATCTTGAAGTCTTCAGAATAGGGGTTTTCCTGCCCTCTTCTATGCGAACGTATTATTAAAGCTTGTGAGTACTTCAGTATGGTTAAAAGCCCCTCATATAAAACAACAAACTCCTTAATGTCATCACTAGTACTAAGTTTATTAGTAGTAGCTTCATATGAAGCTGTTATAAGAGTTGTGGTCAGTATTTCTTCTATTTCCTGAAGTGCATTACGGTATTGGCTAATCATCTTTGCCCCATCATTGTCGCTTTTTACTTTTCTCACTTTTAACATCTGTTGAAGGTACTCTTCGTCTGTCATTTTCGTATAATCAATAAAATTAATCATATTGAGCCTTCTTTTGCCCTTTATATAGCTGAGTTACATTTTTGGGCTTTGAAATTTCTCCAAAACTTTGATTGTAAACAGGTTTCCCATTATTTCCCTGAATAGCTTGTAAATAGTTTTGCAATTTGTCATTGTCAATGTCCCTAAAATTACTGGTCTCTGGGCTGAAATGCAGATATGCTGTTCCTGTCTTGCCTGTCCTTTGTTTAGCTATAATAACTTCTGTAATTCCATCCACTTCCGGTGCAGGATTACCATTGGTGTAATATGCATCTCTATACAATAACATCACCAAGTCTGCATGCTCTTCTATATTCCCTGAGTCACGCAAATCACTCATCTGTGGCCTTTTGTTATCCCTGGACTCTACACCACGGTTTAACTGCGAAAGCAGGAATAAAGGACAATTCAGCTCACCAGCAAGATTTCTAAGCTCAAGCACTGCCTGTCCTACCTGCCTGACATAGCCATCTCTACTGTACCGATTATCTCCTCGGATTAACTGCAAATAATCAACCGTAATGCAAGCTAGTTTACCTATTTTCGCTTGCGTTGCCTTTGCTATAGAACATATCTCAGCAGTGGTTAGCCCCCTTTTATCACAAAAGAAGATTGGCAATCTTGATACTGTGTTAAGACCTTCAGCGAATTCTGCCATCAGTTGGGCTTTATCATCCTCATCTTTTGGTCTGCGTCTAAACTCACTGGCATCTCTTTCGGCTTCTCTTGCCACCATCCGTTCCAGTACCTGTTTATCTTTCATTTCTAAAGCAAAAATAAGGCTTGGGTACAACTCGCCGTTCTTACCCATTTGGCGAGAAATATCCATCATTAATTGCCCAGCAAAAGCAGATTTTCCCATACTGGGACGTCCCGCAATAATGATTAAATCGCCGGGTTGAAATCCTTCCGTCCAGTAATTGATGCTTCCAAGAGAGCTGTATATACCACGCTTAGCAATACCTTCCATACGTTCTGTAAAATCAACTAAAAGATCAGTTGCTACTTCTTGGGCTGTACGCACATTTGCTGCTAGTTCTTGCTCCATAACTGCCATTAATTCTTGTAAGATATCAGACATTAATTCATCTACAGGCTTATCCTCTTGTAGCCGGCTATAAGCTTTTCTAAGCGCTTTTTCAATGTTTACTTTCTTAGCTTCAGCAAGCATTGCTTCCCGAATATCGTCCCATTTACTGTATGGTGAAAAGTAATCCATAAACACCATAAGCGCTTTTTTAAGATTGCTAGCATCTTGGTGACTAAATAACTGGGCGTTGAGACTGGTTATAGTAACCTTTCCTTTTTCTTTATAGAGTTCTTTTGCTGTTATATAGAGCTCACGTACTGCGGGGTCGTTAAATATCTCAGCCGGTATATATTTAAAAGCTTCCGCTTGTGCATTTTTATCTTTAAGTAATATCATAAGTGCCGATCGTTCAATCTCACTAGACAGTGCCATATCGTTGCACCCCCTCCCTCTCCCAGTATGCATCGAAGGTGAGTATGCCTGCTGTCTGCCAAGACCTAATAATGCCTTTCATATACGCCCATCGTCGGGCAGTATTTTTCCCAGTATCATATGCTTCTAAAGCTATCTGTAAGGCCACAATAAGAAGCTGAGGATCTATACCTTGGTTTATAAAGCTCTCTGCCTCTGAATAAACAGTAGGTGATAATAAACCTATCTCTTTCTGATAAAGGTCAATAAACTGAGAGAAGTAATCATCTTCTTTAGGTTCATCTGCAATTTGTTTTTCTGGTTCGTTCAGTTTGTCGACAGGGTCGGCTTCGCTAGCTAGCTTACTCTCTGTAGTAGTCTCTGTAGAAGTCTCTGTATTTGTATCAACATTTTTGCAAAGAGGTGTCGACAAATTTGTTGGGAGGGTGTCTACAAATTTGTCCATAGGTGTAGACAAAGTTAAATTATTATCAACCTTTTCTTCCTCAGTTTTAGAACAGGTTATTTCTTTAATTTTTTCAGCTACTGGCTCAACATACATTACATTATTTAATCTCAAGCCAGTTTTTGTCACAATATCCCTAAGCTCTATGGTAATCAAGCCAGCTTCTTCTAACCGTTTGATTGCTCTGCGTACTTGATTCTTGCTAAAGCCAAATTGCTCTGCAAACTGGTCATAACTACGTTGTAGTTTATCTTCTTTGAACTTAGTTCTGTACCCAACAACTTTGCCTGTAGCCTCATCACGTACTTCTACAGGTCTATACCAATAAATAATGTCTGAAAGCAACATAACACCTATTGAATCTGGCAACCCAGCATCAGTTTTTATATGCTTAAACCAGTTCATTGGCACAATATTTCCTTGAAAATCAATCTGCCCTATTTGCTGAACTGTATTACTCATTCTCACTATAGCCACCCCTTTATAATATGGATAGCAAAATATATCAGAGAAAAAATCACTAAACAATTCATAAAGGTTTCAAATGTCCCGGAAAAGAATATCTTATCTGTGGCCTTATCTAGCCAGCTGTAAAACTCTTTTTTAGCTAGACTAAGGTCGACCTCTATTTTAGGGAGAGCACGCCCGCCAGCGCGCTCTCTCGTTGTTTGTAAAGCTTTCACCATTACCCCTCCTACGCTACATTGTATTAAGTTGGTTTTTAGGCACTACATATTCATACTTAGAAACTTTATCTTTAAATGTATAGCAATCTTCTCTCTCTTCAATAAGTTCAAGTCGTTGTTCTAATATTGGTAATCTAGCTACTCGCATACTTGTTATGGCAAGTACATATATAATCATAATGGTAAATATTACCATTAGGACTTTTGACATCAAGTTACCCTCCCAAGAGGCAGGTTTCCCTGCCTCATTCAGTCTTTACATAGAAGTTGCCATCTTCTTCCTCTTTCTCAACTACAGTGACACCATCAAGGAGCTCACCAGTTTCAACATCAAAAGCTTGGTATCCCTTTACCATAATTTTTTTCTTGAACTCTGCCCATTTTAGCTTCTCAACGGTTTCTGTCAGCCCATATTGCCTTGCTAGTGGTATTAACTTCTCATCGTCACGTTCAAGAATAGCTTGTTTCTTTCGAGTGCCTATCGTGCCACAAGGCAGTTTATAAGACTTCCTTTTACCGAGTCGACCCTTATCAGTAAGTTCTTTATAGTATCCCTGTAAAGCAACTGTAAAGAAGTTTATAGAAGCTTTATCATCTTGATCAGCTTGCTCTGCCCAACGTTGAATACGCTCAATCTCTCTTTTAACAAGTTCATCTCTGTTAGCTATATTTTGTTCAGCTTGTTTTATTTTTCGAAGTGCCCAATTTGCAGCATCATCGCTTTTTATTTCCCAACCATCTTGTTTAGCATCATCAAACTCTGTATCAAGAAATTGCATTAAATCTTTTTCAAGAACAGCCATTAGCTAACCAGCTCCTTCTGTTTATCCAATATCGCTTGCCAGCTATCACTGTCAAAGGCAAGGATCAGAATATCGTGCTGCTCTTCTGTTAACCTGTCCCAGTTGACATCACCATTAACAATGGCTTCTGGTGCAATATCAGCTACAACTGCAACCATGTCTGATTTCTCCGTACAACCTTTGGATTTTACCAAATCGTAGAACTTAATAAGCCTTTCTTTAGTCATTGACCAAGGCTGAGGTTCTGGTTCTACACCAGCTTCGAGCCATTGCTTAATTGCTTTAGCTAGCTCTTCGCCCGGCTTTTCCCATATCGTGTTTAACATACCTTTAGCTCTACTCTTGCTTATTTGCCCGGTATTATCTAGCGTCATATCGAGTACAAGGTCAAACTCGTATTCAGCACCGTCCCTAGTTATGGGAGCCATTCCGACCTTGCGTATAGTCTTATTGCCTTTTGAATCCTCTGTCTGCACATAGTCCATCTTGCTTCTCATTGTTGCAATGATATGGCACTTGCTTGTAGTTATAGCATCCAGGAATTTGTTGTGTAGCGGTGTAACATCTGCCCAGGCAGCATAGCTGTTTCCCTTCCACTTAGTGCGGGTGAACTTCTCTACCAGTTCCAAACAGCCACCCTTACCTGACCATTCATGAGTCATGCTGTCTATTACAATGCAATCATAGCCTTCTTTTTCGAACAATTTTATTGCTTCAATATAGACGTCTGGTGAATAGTCATCTGCTAATTCAATAACATCAAAATCAAACTCATCAGCATATTTACTTGCTGTTCCGTTTTCTGAATCAATTACGCCAACTTTATCAAACATCAGTGTTGCTAGTTTAAGGGATGTGTAGGTCTTCCCAGACCCGCTCGGTCCCATTATCGCCATTCTTAATTTCGACTGTTTTCTAGTCGCTTTCTTAATTTGCATTTTTGTATTCCTCCCAATTACTCACGGTAAGTCTCCCCACCTTGAGTGTTATGATTTTAAAAGCTTAATTAGCTTGCTTTACTGAATCTGGGTAAGGTAAGAAAATAACAGCTTTATTCCTCACTCCTAAAGCTTTACTACGAACATCAAACCACTGGTGAGAATCTCCAGAATATACTTCTGTTTGTACATCAGTTTCAATTTCACAAATCATTTCTTCAAGTTTTTGTGCCACATCATTGGCTTCTTCATTAGACCTTAAATCCGAACTAAATACGTTAATTTCAATTGTTACACTGCAGCCTAGCTCCTTCTCTAAGGCCGCCTTAAATTCTCTAAGCATTGTATTGCCCTCCTTAAATGTGATATACTAAGGGCAGAAGTATTGGGGAATCTTCTACCCTTGCCCTTTTGAGTGCTCACAACACGTCAAAGGGCATTTTCTTTTACTGTCGGTTCTGAAGCTATCAAGATTGGCTCACCGCCATAGAACACCTCAACAACTGCACTGTGCTTTCTGGGTAGAGTTCGCAGGAGCTTGTCTGCTTTCTCTTCAGCTAACTCCATCTCCGGGAAGCTGCCTTTGAACCGCCTTACCCGGTTTGTTAAAGTAAGATAAACCTCGTATTGCATAACACCACCTCCTTAAGCTATCTCTCTCAGATGCCCTAAAATCTCATTAATATCGGTCTCGTATAGCTTCAAAGCAATCTTATAGAGATTATCTATATGTCCGAACTTCTCAGCGTATTTAACAACTGATAGCTTGTCCTTACTCCTTTTCTGCTTTAAGTTGTAACCTTCACATCTAGCTCTTAAGTCTACCGAATGCACTTCTTTGTACCGGTCATATAGCTCATTCCAGCGCTCAGAGAAGTTAGCGTTTTTGTACCGAACTACTTTATTTAACACGTTTCGCTTAGCATAGATATCAATATCATCAGTAACACCTTTGATAACTTCTGTTTTATGGTCTAAAGCTTTCTGCTTGTCCTCTAGTTGATTGCGTCTATATCTATCTAAGTTGGCAGCGGCTATTCCTGCCTCTTCTACAGTACGTGCTTGAAAGATAGCCAGTTGAAGCTTTTGTTCTTCTGTAAGCATGGTTATAGCTTGTTCCAAGCTCTCTTCTAGCTGGTGGAATCTGTTAATGTAGGTGGCGGTGAATATTGCTCCTTTAAGGCCGGTAAGTTTGTGGGCTATGAATTCGCAACCCTTCTTTGTGATTAAGTAACATTTATACTCCTTGCCTGTACCGGCTTGATAACTACTCTCTAAAAAGAATTCATCAGAACGCAAATCTGCGTTTTGACCTAAATAACCAAGATAAACTTCAATGTCCCTTAATAAATCTGCATGCCTTTTCTCAACCATATCCGCAACCTCTCGGCTGTCCAGTGTTAAAACTTTCTTTTCTTGCAAGTCGTTCATTTATAAGCCTCCTTGCTCAAGTTGTCTCGACTCAGCTTGCTTTCAAGATAACGAAGATACTCTCCAAACAACCTAGT
Organism: Bacillota bacterium; assembly: GCA_018435125.1. GTDB lineage: Bacteria > Bacillota > DTU065 > DTU065 > DTU065 > JAHDNZ01. The sequence goes on from JAHDNZ010000002.1 coordinate 9,805, forward strand.
AGCTGCTATTTTAGCTTCTTGTGGTGTAGCAAAGCCAAACTCAGCATGAGTTGCTTCTTGTTTATCAGCATCAATAATTGCAGCTGTCCAGGTATGGTCAAAGGGTGTTGCAGTTACTTCAAGTTGCACTCTAAAATCTCTAAGTAAAGTTTCAATAGTTATAGGCACTACATACTTATCTTCAGCGGTCATAGTCCACATGACACTCATGTTATCGCCTCCTTAGATTGTTCCGCTGCCTCTTCTGCAGCTCGCCAAGCTAACCGTGCTATGTTATCTAAAGTTCTTTGTATATCTTCAGGCGTTCTGTCCTTATAAGCGTCATCATGGATTGTTATTTTTGTATTTCCTATCATCCATTCAGCAACAATGGCCATTTGGCATAACCTCCTTTACGCTATGATATGCAGGATAATTCTTTCTGCTCACCTAACTTCTGGTAAGATACATTCAGAAGGGAGGTGATTATATATGAAACGGATATACGCTAATCTTCTTGGTGTTTGGGTTGATATTACAAACACTGGAACTGTTGCCGATCTTCAAAAACCTGTTATATATTTTGAGGAAAACTTAACTTATGAAGATGGTTCTAAAGTTGCTAAATGCTTTGGATATGACTATATTCATGTTCAATACAACGGCAAGGATTATCGGATACACCCTAGCATGATTCAAATAGTTACAGAATAGCTACCAATCCAATTCACGTTTCAATGAACTTTTTATTTCCTCAGCGTCTGTAAGCTCCACCTTATTAGAGGCTGAGGAAAATTTTCTTTCTATAACGTGAGCCACTTTTCGCCATTCGTAATACTTAAGACCTACAGCAAGTTCTGCTATCTTCATCAACTTGGTTTTACTCGTCTCTTCATGGTCTTTCCCCATCCCTCACCCCTCCTTAACATTTTGGTCTTAGGTAATAGCCCTCAAGCTTTTTTACTGTAATGAGTCTTGGGGGTCTAACTCGTCTAGTGTTTGTATTTGGTTTAACATGTGCTCTAATTTAACTAAAGTCGCACTAAAATCATCTGGTTGGTTTACTGCTCCCCAAGAAAGCCAGTCCATTATAGTTGCGATTAACATTCTCATCAGCTTTTCCTCCGCTGACGGTTTGTCTGGCTCAGGACCCACAAGCTCGCCAACCACCTCTTCTAAAGCTTTAAATAAAGCTTTATTGATTGATGTATTCAGCATTGATTTGAGGTCTTTCTCCATCTTCACCCCTCCTTTCAGTTGGTGCTTGGTTGAACATCATGTCTACGTTCTGTAGTCTTAGTGTGCAAAAAAATTTGATCTGGGGTTTTTTCTAAAACATTGGAAATCTTAACCGCCATCTCATATGTTAGTCTCCTTTCTCCTCGTTCAATTTGAGAGTAGTACTGTTTACTTATATTTAATTCCTCAGCCATTACAGCTTGCGTTAATCCATTTTCTAACCTTAACGCCTTTAGCTTTTCTAAAGTCATTTAATCACCTCTTGTCTACGTTCTGTAGCTTTATTATAGTCTACTATTTGTGGATAGTCAATACTTTTTTTCTACTATTTGTGGACTGTAGACTAAATACATTGCTTTGTCTGCTATTTGTGGACTATACTTAGTTCATAAGGAGGTGATTAAATATGTTCATTGGAAATAGGCTCAAAGAATTAAGAAATAAGAAAAGCATCACTCAAGAGGAGTTAGGCAAGACTATTGGACTTTCCAAACAAACAATTTCTACTTATGAACTAGGTACACGAGAACCAGATAACGACACACTTTTAAAACTGGCTGATTTCTTCGCTGTCTCATTAGACTATCTTTTAGGCCGTACCGACAACCCCGAAGGACTCACCGAGGAAGAGGAACAAAAACATATTGAGCTAGACGAAGTACTTAGCCACAAAAAAATACTCTTCTACGGTGAGCCTCTTTCACTCGAAGAGAAAGAAGCGGTGGTAAATGTACTAAAAATTATTAAGCAAAAAGATAAAGAAAAAAAGTGACAAACTAGTGTCACTTTGAAGTGATATTATCTTCCTAAGAGGTGATCATCATGAATATTGTACAACAAAAAGTAATAGATTTAGTACGGACATATAAAACGCGCGACCCTCGTGACCTAGCAGAGATGTTACAGCTTCCCATACTGGAAATACCTTTGCCTAATAAATTTCGAGGGTTTTTACATAATAGCGAAGATAATGCTGCTATAGTTGTTAATAAGTCTTTGACCGAAAGAGCACAGCGGACTGTAATTGCTCACGAAATTGGCCATTATTGCCTAGACCCTGAGTTTGAGTTATGTATGCATTTGGCTGACAAAGTGCGTGCTACGAAGTCGGAGCAGAGAGCTGATTTATTTGCAGCTACTCTTTTGGTCGAATCGTGGAAAGGAGAATCTTGGGAGATTGCTGAAAAGTATGATTTGGAAGAAGAGTTGGTTGTTTCTGTTATGAAGCAACTGGAATATAATGACAAAAAAGCAAGCGCTGCACTGTAATGATCAGTTAAGTTCTCTTATGTAGAGTTTGGTTGGAAGCAAGGGGAGAGAGCGGAAGATAGTTGTTTGGTGTAAGTTGCTGACAAGGTACATGCTACAAAGTCTAAAAAAGAGCTGCTTTGTTTGCTACCACTCTTTTGATTGAATCTTGGGAAGGACAAGCTTGGGAGATTGCTGAAAGATATGATGTAGAAGAAGAGTTAATAACACGCTACTTCTGTACACCACTATAACACATAGTTGTTGACATAACACTTTTAGAGATCGGATCTAAAGAAATTTAACTTTTTACTACATAAAAAAGGAGGAAAGTGATATCATATATAGTACCATATAAATATATGATTACACTAAAGGTGTATGACTAAAAAAGAGAAAATTTTGGAGGACATCAAAAATAACCCAAATGATGTTTCACCTGAGTTACTTCATAGTTTATTAATTTATTATGGGTTTATTCACAGATGCGGGAAGGGTAGCCATCAAATATATAAGCACCCAAAATATACTTATATGATGCTATCCGTCCCCAATCGTCGACCCATTAAAGCGATCTATGTAAAACGAGCTATTGAGTATATAGATGATATTATTGCTTTCCGGCAAATGGGAGATTAGAGGGTTTGAGGATTTAAGGAGGTAAAAGGATGGACTATAGAATTACTTTAAGAGCATTGTCCGAAGAAGAAGGTGGCGGTTGGTTAGCTGAGATACCTGAGCTTCCTGGTTGTATGTCTGATGGTGAAACTACGCAGGAAGCGCTTGAGAATCTCCAAGACGCAAAAGAAACATGGTTAGAAATGGCTAAAGAAACCAACATGCGTATACCAGAACCTAGTAACATCGACAGCTACAGCGGGAAATTCCTTTTGAGAATACCAAAGAGTCTTCATCGGCACCTAACACTTGAAGCTGAGAGAGAAGGTACTAGCCTAAATCAATACATTGTTTATTTGCTTTCAAATAGACATGTGATGACTCTTTTTAACGAGTCAGCTTCTTCAGAAGGACACGTAAAGCTACGTAATTACATTGAGCTATTAGTTCCTAAAGAATCATGGGAAGCAGCGCTGAAGACCGAAAAACCTGATATTTATAGTATTTTTACCGAAAGGATGAAAACTCGTGTCTAAAGACATTCTTTCTCTAAATGACAGAGAGTTAATTAGCTTAATATTTAAGGATTTATCAGAAGATGATCCGTTAATGCCAAAGCAAGAAACGCATTCATATACACATACAATCGAAGGCGCTAAATGTATAGTGATTGCAAAAACCACAATCCAGATACCTTCACCATCAACAAAGGGATTGAACAAATACTTAGAAATAACGAACAAGATAATATTTGACATCCAAGAGAAAAACTACACAAACGATGATATTGCTAAAGCGTTAGAACAAAGCGAAGTAGTGATACTAAGCCCTAATTCATATATTGTAGCTTTCATAGCGGATCAAATTGGTTTATGGCCCCTGTTATTACCACCTGTATTGCCTCAAGAGAGTTAATTTAAAAACCTAAGCCATCAACATTAATGCGAGTGTACACACCTAACAATGTTTGTACTCGCTTCTTTTGTAGTCTTTACCTTGGGGAGGAGTGATACTATGCCTTATTGCATCTACCTAAGAAAATCAAGAGCTGATGAAGAAGCTGAGCTTAGAGGTGAAGAAGATACTCTTGCTAGGCACGAAAGGGCCCTATTAGACCTCGCTAAGCGACAAAAGCTTAATATAACAGCAATTTATAAAGAAGTAGTATCAGGGGAAACCATCTCTGCAAGACCTCAGATGCAACGCCTTCTTTCAGAGATTGAACAAGGATGCTGGGAAGGTGTATTGGTAATGGAAGTAGAACGTTTGGCTAGAGGTGACACTATAGACCAAGGGATAGTTGCCCAAGCCTTTAAATATAGTGGCACTAAGATTATTACCCCATCAAAGACATACGATCCAAATAACGAATTTGACGAAGAGTTTTTTGAGTTTGGCTTATTTATGTCACGTCGGGAATATAAAACCATTAATAGGCGTCTACAACGTGGTAGAATTGCATCTGTGAAAGAAGGAAAATGGGTTGGCAATCGTCCCCCCTATGGTTATGTAAGAAAAAAGCTGGAAAACCAGAAAGGGTTTACTCTTGAACCACATCCAGAACAAGCTGATGTTATAAAGCTTATCTTTTCTTTATATACGCAAGAAAGAATGGGAGTATCTCTAATAGCCAACCGTTTAAATGAGCTAAATATACCAGCCTATAAAGGTGGTCAATGGGTTCCAGCTTCTTTACGAGATATTTTGTCTAATCCTGTTTATGCAGGTAAGATCCGTTGGAATTGGCGACCTCAAACAAAAAAAGTCGTGGATGGCGAAGTAATAATTGAACGACCCAAATCCAAACCTGAAGACTGGATACTAGTAGATGGTTTACATGAAGCCCTAATAGATCAGAAAACATGGGAACAAGCTCAAGAACTATTAGCAGTTCAGAATCCCCTACCTATCCCACGTATAAAAACTTTGAAAAACCCTCTAGCAGGATTAATTGTTTGTAGTGTATGTGGCCGTAGAATGGTGCGTAAGCCATACAAGTCAGGTTACCCAGATACTCTGATGTGTCCACTTACAGGTTGCCCTAATGTTAGTTCGCATTTATATCTTGTGGAAGAAAAGCTATTAGAAGCATTAGAAGAATGGCTTAAAGAATATTTGTTAGACCTACGTATTAACGAAACTAATAAACCAGCAAACGTACAATTAGGACTTATCGAAAGCTCTATTAAAAAACTGGAAGATGAATTAAAAACTTATGAAGAGCAAATGGGAAACTTACACGACCTACTTGAACGAGGTATATACTCAACAGAAACATTCCTTGAACGATCGAAAATATTAGCTGACAGGATAAGCTCCAATGAGAAGCATCTTAGCTCTCTCACAGCGGAATTTGATAAAGAGACCTCAAGAGAAAAAAGCAAAAAAACAATCATACCAAAAATTGAAAGGGTATTAGAAGTCTATAATCAAACAAAAGACCCTGCATTAAAAAATGACCTCTTGAAGGAGGTCCTAGAAAAGGTAGTATATACCAAAACTGTGAATGGTAGACATGGCAAAATTGATGATTTTAATCTTTCTTTGTATCCTAAGATGCCCACCTAACTGATATCCTCCCGGAACGGAGGAACTGGCTCATATGGAAATAATCGCCGCTCTGGTTTATAACCTTATAAAAGATGCTTCTATCGCTGAAATTAAAGCTGCTGGGCTAGACCCCTATTATGCCGACCATGATAAAGCGGTTTATTTTATAAACGCATCCGGTAACCCATGGACTGCAGCGTATATTCAAAGCAAAGGTGATCCAGTTGCAGATTTAGTCGAAGACATGGCTGCTGAACAAAAAGCCAGAGCTACCTATGAATATCTCATTCATTTGTCAGATGACCCTTTAGTTACAGATACTTTAAGGTTTTTAAGAGAAAGAGAAGTTGTTCACTTCCAACGTTTTGGTGAAGCCTTAGTCAAAGTGCAAGACTGTATGAATAAAAAAAACTATTAATAAAGGGAGCTTAAAGCTCCCTTTATTGCCTACCCTGTTCAGATTGCCCTAAGTTTTGGCCATACTGAGATTGAGAAGAATATGACCCTCCATACTGGGTAGGATTATAAGAAGGGTTAATGGTTGTACCATAACTCCCCTGTCCCCCTCCATAACCAGGTTGATAAGTTTGCATTTCGGGACGCTGACTGACCTGATTGATCTGACCCTCCAGCTGGCTTAGCAATTGGTCAAGCCTTCCTAGTTCCTGGGCTGCAAAACTTTCCGCTTGACTAAGCTGCTCAAGCAGTTGAACATTTCTTTGCTCGGCTTGTCTTAATCTACCAGTAAGCTGTCTAATAGTATTAATTTGTTGAAACACAACTTGTTCACGAAAGTTTTGTTGCATAGTTTCCTCTCCTTTTTAAAACTGACTATAGCTAGTTTAACCTTTAGAGTATAGATTATGCTTATCATTTGTTAATTTTTTAACATTAGCAGGAAGATTTGCCTGGCAGTACGAAGTAGATAGAAACTTTATCCTCAAAATAAATAAGAAAGGGGAGACGCTTAATAGCGACAAATCATGAAAAAAAACAATTTATTTCTTGACTATTTGACGAAAATTCTAAATGCCATGGCCCTTGGCTTATTTAGTTCACTTATTGTTGGCCTTATCTTAGAACAAAGTGGTAAGCTTTTTGGCCTAAATCAACTGGTTATTTTTGGACGCTATGCCAAACTTCTCATGGGACCAGCTATTGGTGTAGCGATAGCTGGAGCAGTTAAAGCACCTCCGCTAGGTGTGTTTTCAGCAGCTGTAGCAGGAGCTATAGGTGCCGGAACTTTTGCCCTGGGTAATGTCCAAATTGGTGAGCCTGTTGGAGCTATGTTGGCAGCTCTGGCAGGAGCAGAGGTAGCTAAACTTGTCGGTGGGAAAACCAAAGTCGATATTATTATTATTCCTGTAACAACAATTGTAGTTGGCGGAGCAGTGGGTCTTTATCTTGCACCTGGTGTGGCGGCTTTTATGAAAGCAACCGGCAACCTAGTTAATGAAGCAACTAAGTTGCATCCTCTACCCATGGGTATTACTGTTTCGGTTTTAATGGGTATGATCCTTACTGCACCTATCTCCAGTGCTGCGATAGCAATTAGCCTCGGCTTAAGTGGATTAGCCGGAGGAGCTGCAACTGTAGGTTGCTCGGCACAGATGATCGGTTTTGCGGTTATGAGCTATCGCGAAAATGGCCTAGGTGGCTTTATGGCCCAAGGTATTGGTACCTCTATGTTACAAGTCCCAAATATCATTAAAAACCCCTTAATCTGGATACCTCCTACGCTTACTAGTGCCATATTAGGACCGCTATCTACTTTGGTTTTTAAAATGACCAATATACCCGAAGGTTCGGGTATGGGAACCTCTGGTTTTGTAGGACAGATCGGTACCCTTAAAGACATGGGTCAAAGTGCCTGGATGGGAATTATTCTGCTACATTTTATTTTACCAGCTTTGTTGACTTATCTTTTTGGAGAAATAATGCGCAAAAAGGGCTGGATTCGCTCCGGGGATTTGAAACTACATGAAAATTAGCCAACTCTAACCAGCTTAGCCAGAATACTTAGTCCCTTTCCTCTGCTAACCTATCGCTTTAGGTGAAAGAATAATTTGCAGAGGGAGGGGACTTTGTGGATTTTAAAAAATTACCTAAAGTTGCTTATTTTTGTATGGAATACGGCCTCAGTGAGAAACTTCCCATCTATGCCGGTGGTTTAGGTATTTTAGCCGGCGATATCTTAAAAACTGCCTATGATCTTAAACTTCCCCTCGTAGGCGTAGGAATCTTATGGGAAAATGGTTACACCAGCCAAATCATCTCACCTGAAAACTGGCCCGAAGACAGACCCCAAAAAATCGATCGCCAGTATTTGACCAACACCGAAAAAAAAATAAAAGTAAATATATCCGGAAATGATATTACTTGTAATATCTGGCTTTGTGATGCTTTTTATAATGCGCCTTTATATCTATTAGAACCAGAAAACCTACCTCATGTATGCCATAGTTTATACTGTGGTTCTGAAGAAGATAGAGTTAAGCAGGAGATGATTCTTGGTATTGGTGGTGTTAGAGCGCTTAAAGCCTTAGGTATTAAACCTGACCTTTATCATTTTAACGAAGGGCATGCTGTTTTGGCAGGTCTTGAACTTATATATGATAAAATGGCTGCTGGTCTCTCTTTTGAAGCTGCCTTGGAAAAGACGAAAGACCAAATAGTTTTTACCACCCACACTCCTGTTATGGCTGGCAACGAGTCACATGCCAGAGAACTGCTTATCCATCTTGGAGCTAATAGAAATCTCTCTTTAGAACAGTTAAAAACCATTGGTGGCTCTCCTTTTAGTATGACAGTCGCCGGCTTAAAACTCTCACATGTGGCCAATGGTGTCTCTACTATGCATGCAACAACCTCAAGAGCTATGTGGCAAGATATCAAGGATTCCGCACCGATTCTTGGAATAACCAATGGCGTGCATAAAGGGACTTGGCAAAATCCCGTTATCTACTTGGCTTACCTTTCTCGTTCTGATATTTGGAATGCACACCAAATAACCAAAGCTAAACTACTTGAAGAAGTTAGACGCAAAACCGCATTAAGCTTTGAATTAGATGTTTTAACTATAGGTTTTGCCCGTCGTGCAACCCCTTACAAACGCAGTGATCTTATTTTTAAACGCCCAGAGATCATAGAGCCTTTATTAAACAGTGGTAAACTCCAGATTATCTTTTCTGGTAAAGCTCATCCTCACGACTATGCTGGTAAAGAAATCGTCTCTCACCTGGTGCGCTATGCAAAAAGCCATCCCGGTCGAGTTGTCTACCTAGAAGATTACGATATTAGAGTAGCTAAACTTATGGTCCAAGGAGTTGATGTTTGGCTAAATAATCCCCAAAGACCTCTTGAAGCTTCGGGGACCTCAGGTATGAAAGCTGCTATGAATGGTGTTATTAATTTTAGCATCCTCGATGGCTGGTGGCCAGAAGCTTGTCGCCATGCTATCAATGGCTGGCAGATAGGTGGAGGTTATCAGGGCCCTGAACAGAATTACTATGACCTTGTCTCTTTATATGAAGTTTTGCTTGAAGAGGTCATACCTACCTATTATGATCGCAGACATGAGTGGATACGCATGATGGAAGAATCGATTAGATTTTCAGCCGGTTTTTCTTCAGAGAGAATGCTCTCAGAATACTACAACCTCCTTTACTATCCTAGTGTAACTGCCATGCAAGTAAAATCTCAAGCTTTAGGTATTATGCAGGAGGTGTTAACATGAACTTAACTAAAATTATCGAAGTAATTGGCGAATCTAACAAATCTTGGGAAGATGCTGCCAAAAATGCTATCATAACAGCTATGCCAACGGTAAAAGGTATAACCGGTCTACACATTAAAAACCTGACGGCAACCATTAATGAAAAAGGCGAAATTACCGAGTATAAAGCCAATCTTAACCTGGCCTATACCGACAAATAGCTAAACAAAGTGACTTCCAAATCAATGGAAGTCACTTTTAATTACCTGTATCTTTCTTGTGAGATCTCTCTATCTCCTACTGCAAACACAAACTCCAGTTTTTTAGTCCTGGTTACTTTTAATTTAAAATATAATCTTTGGCTAGGATTAGCTCTGTTATACTGGTGCGAAACATAACCAGGTAGGACCTCAGGTGTAATAGGCTCAGATATTTGAAAAGTAATTAGCCGAAGTGAACCAATCTCTTGTAAGACAGCTTTCCCAGGTTCAACCTTTATAGGTGCCAGAAGTGCACTCAAGGCAAAAAACCACTCCACCTCAGCTTCTCCTAAAAAAGAATCGGTAATCACCAGCTTTTTCTCCTCAAGCTCTATAGTCCTTTTTATTTGCCAATTATCTCTGCCCATCTTGCCAACTACAGCCTTACCCTCTAGTTTACCTACTGCGTTTAAGGCCTCGCCATAGGCAAAAGAGCTAAGATACTTAGCTTGCGCTTTACCATTTACTCTAACAGTTGTATGGAAGCTCTCATCTTTTAATAACCTGCGTTCATAATCATTTTCGTTGTAACGATAAGTGCCAGGATCAGTCAAAACCTCAGTATTATCTAAAAAAGCTACCAGGCCTAACTGGTCACAGTGGCTATGGGGATGGTTTGAAGCATTCGGTACATATAAACCAAATTCTCCCGCTCTAAAAAAGACATAGGAGTTTTGGTTGTTTCTTAGGATAAAATGTCCGGTGTTTTTAAATTCAGCCATTTCTGGTCTTAGCGGTAGAGCTTCAGGCTGAAAAGTGTTTTTTAAACCTACTAGCCAATAAATTGAAGCTGGTACATTTACTGCCTTTCTCACCTTAAGACCTAAAGCATTGGCCCAGGCAAAAAGATACTCCAGATCCCAAAACTCTTCCGGCCACTCGCGAACTAAAAGAATCTCATCACTATTGTCTCCAAAAACCGGTGGTTTACCATTGGGCTGAGTTATGGCATCAAAATAACCTAAACTATTCTCTATTGTCTGACTAAGCCAATCAGAAACATTAACTCCAGCGTTTTTTAGACCCTGAACTACAAACAGGAGGCTTTCTACGCAAAGGCGGTGATAACTTATACTTTGTTCAGCAAAGCCGCCATCAGGGTAAATAAGGAGATCAACGCTGCCTTTTAATTCTTCAAGCCAAAAGTCAAGTTCGGTTTCTTGGTTATGATAAAGCCGATTTAGGATTACAAAACTCAGTGAAAGAAGCTTATGGTTGTTAATGGGTGAATGGTATTCCTTTTCTAATAGTACCCACTGTTTATCAAGATATGATTCGATCTCTGTCTGTAATTTTGACGTAAAAAGTGGTGCTTGATGGACCAGTTCCATAAAAAGCAACCAGTTGATCATTCTTTGACAGATATGCGGATGCCCAGCCCAGCTTACTCCTTTATCATCTGCTACACTAGTTAACCAGGTATTGATAAACTCTATAGCACTTTTAAGATAATCTTCATTACCTGTAAGAAGATAGGCTTTGCCAAGAGCCGGTAAAAAATTGTGTTTCATAAACTCCCATAGAAACTTAACATCACCGGGAGCATAACCAGGATTAAAATAAATACTCTTATAATGATCAGCGGGCCATTTCTGATTAGTCCAGGGATCAAATCCCGCAATGAGCTTATCTACTTCGCCTCTGAGTCCGAAAAATTCTACTATTCCTCGTCTAAGATTATCGCTAATATTAATTATTTCCGCGTTATTAGCCTCAAAATCAGATTTAATTTTCGCTAATGTTTTTTTATCAAGACCGTTTAGTAATTTTAACATTAAACTTAAACCTCTCTACCTTCTTAGTCAATTACAACCGCAGTACCCGAAGCTGTTACCATAAGCATACCATTTGATGATCCTAATACTTCATAATCAATATCTACACCTACAACAGCATTAGCACCTAATTTTCTCGCTCTGGCTTCAAGTTCTGTCACAGCTATTTCTCTAGCATGACCTAGTTCATCTTCATAGGCTTTAGAACGTCCACCAAAAAAATCTGTTACGCCGGCCATAAAATCGCGCACGAAGTTTGCTCCTAAGATAGTTTCACCGTGAACAATACCACGGTACTCTAAAATCTTATGTCCTTCGATGTTAGGTGTTGTTGTGATAATCATTTTTTAACACTCCCTTCATTCAATAAAAACCGCTGCATACCAGTTTTGTTCTTCATTGTCATCTTTTAAGGTATAGATTGGCAAGCCAAATTTCCTTACCGTTTTAAAAACATCAATCCCTACACTATGAAATGCGGGTCTGGCTTTTTTAGGATTGCAACATTCCTGATGCGTTTTCCCTTTGCACTCCTGACATAAAACACAGTCGCTTAAAGAAAAAGCAAAGTAAACCCTTTTTGAAAAGCTTGGCTTTCTAAGATAAATGATATCTCCTGACTTAAGTGTGGATCATGAGTATGAATAATAATACCCCAACTATATCTTTTAAAGATCATTTCATATTCCCATGGTTTGAGAGAACCTGGTCTTGAAGGACAAGTTAGTCCTTTACCCCAAGTTGGACAGCCAAACATACACTTAATTAAAGTACGTGGATCAAAAGCAATATCTTCCACCGAAAATAAAACTGCATCAACAGCACCTAGTCCTTTAGCTAAAGCTAGCAGTTCGGATTTTATTTCGTTCATTTAAATAGCCTCCAAGTTGACTAGTTACACCTCTTATTCTGCATAGATTCTAAAGTACCTTGTGTCTCTATACAGTTAGAACTAAACTTACCCGGATTATTGCATATAGTATTTTAGCTCTCTTTTAAAAATTAAGGATTAATCTATGGCCTTATAAATAAAGGAACACCTTCTTTTACCTTACTTTAATTTAGGAATAAAATTGTACCAACCTCTTAAAAAACTTAGCTTTTTTAACTTGCTATTTATCAAAAAGAGTTATTTCTGGAGGAAAACGTTGCTATTTGCAGAAACTTACAATGGGGAAAAAAGGTCTTGCTAGCGTTCCCACATATATTTGGAGGTGTTGTTTTTGCGACTTAAAATTTTAACTAGCTTATTGCTTGTTTTTATGTTGACAAGCTTAATCTATGCAACTGAACTGACTGTTTGGTATGTAGGTTGGACTAATGAATTTAAATCAGTAGCACAAGGTATTATTGATACCCAATTCTGTGCTAAAACTGGTATAAAGGTAAAAGTTGAACCCTTAAGTTGGGGCGATTACTACAACAAATACCTGCTCTCTTTAGCTAGCCGTGATACCCCCGACATTTTTGTATTAGGTACTGAAACTGTTGATTTCGGTCTTAGAGGCGGTTTGGTTGACCTAGCTAAATTTAAACCTGCTGAGTTTGCTCAGATGGAAAAGCAAGTTTTTGGTTCTTTAATGGGACCTTTCTCCTTCCGGAATACACGTTTTGGCATGCCAGTATCGATCGGGGCTATGATTTCTGCCTATCGCAAGGACATCTTAAACGAAATGGGTATGGATATTCCCAACGAATGGGATGATATCAAAAAATGGCAGCCAAAAGCTTTAGCTCAAAAACGTACCTTTGGATTCCACTATGGTTCTGTCCAATATGACAGTATTTGGGGCGCTTATACTCTGATTACCCAAAATGGTGGACAGCTCTTTAATCCTGATGGTTTCTCAAGTGCTTTGAATAAACCGGAATCAATTAAAGGTTTTCAGGAATATATCAGCTTATTTAAGGATTATAAATTTCCACAGGCCGGTGTTGGCATAGCTCCTTTTGTCTCTGGCGAATGGCTTATGCTTACAGATGGTATCTGGTTATATCCAAATCTGCTGCAGCATGCGCCACAACTAAAGGGTAAATGGGTACTCGATTTAATACCTGGCACCAAACAAAAAGATGGTTCCATACATCATGGCTCCTTTGTCGGCTCTAGTGTTATGGGTATTTCAATTTATTCCAAACATAAAGAAGAAGCTTGGCAATTTATTAAGTGGTTTACGACTGCCAAAGCACAGACTGATATCTCCAATGGTATCAGAGAACAAGTTCCCGGAAGCATGTGGTTACCTGCTAATAAAGAAGCTCTTTCGAAGATTAATATCGATGAAGATGCCAGAAAAACCTTTTATGGACAGTTAAGTCATTCCGAACCAGCTCCATATGCTATTAACGTAGCTGTGCTATATCGTTTTGTTAAATTTGCTGTCGATAGGTGTATCTTGGAGAATGCCGATCCCAAAGCCGCTATTTTGAAAGCTGCCGATGATATGAATAACGAAATGGCGCGTCGTAAAAAAGAATACGCCCGTTTACTTGCTTCTCTCTAATTCAAATCTAGTAATTTAAAAAGCTGGCTTAGGCCAGCTTTTTAAATAAGATATTTTTCTTTCAAATAATCAAGGTAGGGTTTTACAGAAAGAGTTGACCCGCAAACCTCCTCTAGCAGCTGAAGAGGGAGTAATATTGAACCTCTTTGGTGAATCTTTTCTCTCAGCCACTCTCTAAGCAGTGATAAATTACCAACAGCTATGTTTTGAGATAAATCAGGAATCTCATGCCGAGCTTGCTGATAAAACTGAGCTGCTATGACATTTCCCAAAGTATAAGTAGGAAAATAACCAATTGAACCCATCGCCCAGTGCACATCTTGTAAAACTCCTTCAGCAGGATTAGGAACTTTTATACCAAGATAGCTCTCAACTTTTTCATCCCAAGCTTTGGGGAGATCGGAAACACTGAGTTTACCGGCTAAAAGATCTCTTTCTAACTCAAACCGGATAAAGATATGCAAATCATAAGTAACCTCATCAGCATTTACTCTGATCAAAGATGGTTCGACCCAGTTTATCGCCTGATAGAAGCTATCAAAGTCAACAGTTTGTAATTCCAATGCAAACTGAGTTTTTATATGAGGCCACAGATGTGAAAGGTATTCTTTAGAACGTCCGACAATGTTTTCCCACATTCTAGATTGGCTTTCATGCACCGCAATAGAAGCAGCCTTGCCAATAGCTAAGTGGCGCCATTTTCCCGGAATCCCTTGTTCATAAAGTGCATGCCCGCCTTCATGCATACTAGAATATAAAGAACTCGGAAAACTTTTAGTAGTTATATTAGTGGTAATGCGAACATCACTCGGATCAAAGCTAATTGTAAAAGGATGTTCACTATAGTCTTGTCGTCCCCGATTAAAATCAAAACCCATTTCTTGCAAAGCTTTTAGACCCAAATCCCATTGGGATTTTTTAGCATAATCCTGGTTGAATAAATCCGGCCTCTTACCTTGCCTTGCCGTTATATCCATAACTAACGGTATTAAAGCCTCTTTTAGTTGCTTAAAAATAACCTCAACATCTTTAGTCTTCATACCAGGTTCATATAGGTCTATTAAGGCATCATATGGTTCATTATCATAACCGATAACTTCAGCCTTTTGTCGTTGTAAGGTAACAACTTTTTCCAGGTGAGTTGCAAATATACTAAAGTCCCCTTTCTGCTTAGCTTCTTGCCAAAAAGCAATCGCTAGAGAGGTGGTTTTAGCATTCTCTGTAACTAATGCTATTGGTATTTTAACTGCCTTCTCATATTCCCTGCGTACTACATTATAAATAGGCCCTTTTTCAGGGTCATCTTTGAGATACTCTAAATTGTATATTAAATCTTTCGTTTTTGAAGAGATAAGTTTTTCATGAGCTAAAGTTTGTAAATAAGCTAGTGATTCTGCTCTTGCTTCACTACCTCCTACCGGCATATATGTTTGCTGATCCCAAGATAATACAGCAATAGCATGATATAGTTTTGAAAACTCAGCTTGCATATCACAAAACTTTTGCCAAAGATCCAATTTCAACCTCTCCCTTAACTGCTTTGTCTTTTAATTAACCTAGGTTCTAGAACAACTTCTTCATAGATTTCATTATCTAGGGCCTCAAGTAGCTTAGTGACAGCCAACTCACCAAATTGCCTTTGGGGTTGCTCAATAGTCGTTAAAGAAGGCACAACGAGATTCGCAATATCCAGATTATCAAAACCAACTACTGCCAGTTCATCTGGGACACTTTTGCCATTCAGTTTCGCTTCTTGAATACATCCCCAGGCAACCATATCAGAGCAAGCAAAAACTGCAGTAGGTTGATATTTAGCTACTTGCTGAAAAGCTTTCCTTCCACCTTTGGTAGTAAAACCCGAATCGACAATAAGATTATTATCGACTGGTAACTTAGCTTTTCTTAATGCTCTTAAATAACCCTGAAGTCTTTCTTTTCCGCTAGATGCAAAGTGACCATTAATAGCTGTAAAATGGGCAATTTTTTTATGTCCTAAATTAATAAGATGTTGTGTTGCTAAATAGCCACCTTTTTCATTGTCTAAGATAACCTTACTTGAATGTAGCTCAGGAACAGGCATAAAAAGCTGAATAACCGGTAGGTATTGTTCCACTTCAATAAATAAGTTAATGTTGTCAGTTGAATTGGGAACCCAGATTATACCGTCTACTTGCCATTCAACCAGTTGTCTGAGATATTTTTCTTCCTTTTGGGCTGACCAGTCTGTAACATATAACAATACTGCCATATTAGCATTTTCTGCTGCACTCCAGATACCTTCCATTGTTTGTGGCAAAAAAGATGTTCTAATCTCAGGAACTAAAACTCCTATTAGGTTAGTCCGTTTTTTTGCTAACCCACGAGCCATTATATTAGGCCTATAACCCATCGAATCAGCGATTTTAATAATTCGCTGTCTTGTCTCTTCACTTACTTTATTAAGCATAACCCCATTTAATGCTCTTGAAGCTGTACACGAAGAAACACCTGCAGCTTCGGCCACATCTTTAAGCCTTACTGGTTCACTTTTTACATTTATCTTCAATGGATACACTCCTAGCAATATTATAATCTTGTCAGGTATCTTGCTAGTATTTTGCTATCATTGGGTTAGATTTACTAAAAACACCACATAAACCAATTATATAATATCTATATCTAAAGTAAAGCCTACCAGCACTCAAAGTGCTCTAATAAATACCAAAAAAAAGTGGGCAACTTTTAAATAGTTAAAGCCCACTTTCGTGTCTTGGAAGAATGTTCTTCAGCTGCCACTTGCAATTAAAATCAACAGCTAATGAAGCTATAAAGATCATCAGCATACCCAGAAAAGAACGCCAGGTTATTGTGTCATGAAGTAATAACGCTGAAAAGATAGTAGCAAAAACCGGCTCCAGACTAAAGATAAGACTGGCCTCACTTGGAGAGATCATTTTTTGAGCTTTGACTTGAATGGACAAGCCTAAAGCTGTAGCTAAAAGACCCAAATACAAAACCTCAAAAAGACTTGAACTTGGTAAAACAAGAGTTCCTTTTGCTCTTGCAATACTTGCAAAAAAAGCTGTCATAAAAATACATTGCACAGCCACAAAAGCAGCCGGATCAAGTTCTTTTTTACTGCCTATATAAACAAGATGAATAGAAAAAAATATTGCACAGGTTAACTGAAGTATAATACCTATAAGCTTAGCACTACCTTCTCCACCTACAAGAAGGTAGGTTCCAAACAGGGCGCTAATACTGCCTAGCCATACTCTTAAATCCGGCATTTTCCTATAGGTTATCCCTTCAACTATAGGTGTGAAAATAACTAATAAACCTGTTATAAAAGCAGCCACAGCTGGACTTGTATAAAGCATACCTTTAGTTTGAGAATAATAAGCTATGCTAAACATAATGCTGGCTATAAAGCCTTCTTTCCAAGGCAAACGAGCTTTTTTGATAAAGACAATAATAAGAAGTGCCACTGCTGCCACTAAAAATCGCCAAAAAAGTAAAGTTTCCGGAGCAAGTACCTTTACCCCATCACTTAAAACCAGAAAACTCATTCCCCAGATTAGAGTAAGGGCCACCAAACTCCAATGTGCAATTGTTTTGGTCATAGAACTTTAGACAAAAAGGACTTTGTCCTTGGATTTTCGGGATTTTGAAATAGCAGTTCTGGTTTATTGTCTTCTACTACTAAGCCATCATCTATAAAAAGCACTCTGTCTGAAACCTCTTTGGCAAAACCCATCTCATGGGTCACTACAACCATTGTCATACCCTCATAGGCTAAACTCTTCATGACATCTAAAACCTCGCCTATCATCTCTGGATCCAAAGCTGAGGTAGGTTCATCAAAAAGCATTACTTTGGGTTGCATAGCTAAAGCTCTAGCTATGGCGACTCGTTGTTTTTGACCTCCTGATAGCTCTTCCGGATAGCTGTTTGCCTTTTCTTTAAGACCAACCTTACTCAAAAGAATCATCGCTTGTTGATTAGCTTTTTGTAGTGGGGTTTTTTTGATTTTTCTAGGACCTAGAGTTATATTTTCTATCACGCTCATATGAGGAAAAAGGTTAAAGTTCTGAAAGACCATACCCATATTAGTTCTAATTAAATCGATATTACAAGCTGGAGAGGTAATATCAATTCCTTCAATAAAGATTTGACCGGAGGTAGGCTTTTCTAAAAGGTTTAAACAACGTAAAAACGTGCTTTTGCCTGAACCTGAAGGCCCAATAATACAAACAACCTCTTGTTTTTGAATCTTTACCGAAATACCTTTTAAAACTTCGATGCCGTTAAACTCTTTTTTTAATCCAATAGTTTCTATCACAGCATCACTTTTACCATTATTGCTTGTCATTGACTCTAAGCCTCCTCTCGGAATAACGTACTAGTTGAGAGATACTTAAAGTCATTATAAGATAAATAATCGAAACTGCAAAGAGGATATCAAAGGGTCGATAATCTCTTGTGTAAACAAGCTGTGCTTTGCGCATCAATTCTTCTAAGGCAATAACTGAAACTAGTGATGAATCCTTCAACATAGCAATAAACTCATTTCCCAAAGGAGGAATAATTCTTCTAAAAGCTTGTGGCAAAATGATGTATCGCATTGTCTGGCTATGAGTCATACCTAGTGAACGAGAGGCTTCCATTTGACCTTTATCTATGGATTGGATTCCTGCTCTGACTATTTCGGCTACATAAGCACCGCTATTAATAGACAAAGAAACAATAGCTGCAAGCATCGCTGGTATGGGTTTACCTATTATTTGCGGTAGTCCCATATAGACAAGCAGGATCTGCACCAAAAGCGGTGTGCCACGAATAAAGTCAATATAAATTGCTGCTATCGTTTTTACAAATTTGTTTTTAGATAGTCTACCGATCCCGGCAAAGGTACCAATTACAAACCCTAAGCTCACCGCAATAAAAGTAAGTTCTAAAGTAAGAAGAGTCCCTTCTGCAAGCAGCGGAAGCTTTTTGTAGACATATAATAGCCATTTGTAAATTCCCATATCTATACCCCCTCAAACAACCTAAAACCGTCGCCAAAGGCGACGGTTTGAATATTTATCTTTTTATTTGGCAAACCAGTTGTTATAAATAGCGTCTAAAGTGCCATTTTCTTTAAGTTTCTTTAGAGCCACATTAACTCGATTTAGCATTTTGGTATTGCCTTTTTTTAATACAACACCGTAAAGCTCTTCAGTAAACTCCGGTACAGCAACTTTTAGTACAGGTGCTTGTTTAATAAAGTCTCTGGCAACCGGTCCATCCATAACTGAGGCATCTGCATGGCCATTTAAAACAGCTTGGAATGCTTCAGGTGCGGTCTCATAACGCAACACCTTTTTAATCCCTTTCATATCAGTTGCTGCTAGATCCCCAGTTGCACCAATTTGCACCGCCACGTTTTTGCCTTTTAGATCTTCAAGCTTGTTTATATCATTCCGATTTGGTTTGGTTACTACCACCAAGCCAACTTTGATATAAGGATCTGAGAAATCTACTGCCAGTTTTCTCTCCTCTGTAATGGTCATAGCGGTAATTAAAGCATCGTAGTTGCCATTATTTAAGCCAGGAATAAGACCAGACCAAGCAGCATTGGTAAGTTTTAACTCTACGCCCATCTCTTTGGCCAGAGCTTTAGCAAGATCAATCTCGTATCCTTTGTAATTGCCCTTACCATCCTCATCCCAGGTAAAAGGAGGAAACGTAAAATCCCCGGCAACTATCCAAGTTTCTGCAAAAGCACTTATAGACAACAAAAGAGCTAAACAAATTACCAAATAAGTTTTTTTCAACTGTATAATTCTCCCTTCATTTCCACATCTTTTGCATAATTATACTTTCCCTTTGGCTAATAGTCAACCCTTTTTAGTATTTTATTTCTTTCTATGCATATTAATTGCATATTATACCCGGCAAAGATTTAAAGCAGGCTCTTACAAACTCAATCTTACATCTATGTTTCATAAATGAAAAGAGGTTTTGTTTAGTTTAATAATTTTTATTAACTCCACCCCAAAAAGCCAACCCCTGACCGGTCATACCAAGCGAGAGAGTGGTCCCAAGATCAAATGAAGTATTGTTTTTTAAGGGATGTATATAGGCCATTTTAATGTGATCGTCAAAGGCAGGCATGTTGTTAGCACCATACCTAGTTATGCCTCTGCCAATTCCTACCATTACATTTTTATATCTATAGGTATAACCTAGTTCGCCTCGTAGAAGAAATTTATCTTTGCCGCCTGGTAATACACCGGCTGTAATTTGGAGTCCGTGCCCAGATTCATGTTCATATCCTATCGTCAAAGTAGGTAATATATTGCCACTTAAGACAACTTTAATACCTACATTAACCCTTGCTCCCACTCCCAAAGATAACAAAATAATCAGAGTTGCCATAAGAAAAATTTTTAAACGCATATTATTCACCTCTCGTTTACTTTCTCTATTAAAAAGCTTTTTCCCACCTAAAAAATAAATCCTGCTATTTTTTTTTGCGATAATCTTCCAAATCAGCTAAAATAACTTAGAACTATCCATTTCCTATTAACTGTAAGGTTTACAATTATTTAGCTTTTGCTATTCTATATCTAGAATCTACCAAAGGTTGTCTAGCCAATTAATACGAGGAGGTATAGAAATGAGTAAAGTTAAATTGCTTATTCCGCTTGTGATATTAGTTTTGTCCTTAATTGTTCAAGCTGCCCCCTTAAGTTTAAATCAGCTTAAAACAAGGGTTAATAAGCGTCAAAATAACCTTGATCTCTTGGACTATCCAAGTATTTTCCAAAATATTGATGAACTCTCTATGTTAGAAAAAGACCTTAGTAACAATTTAGATATTGATGCAGCAAAAAAGCAGCAAGAGTTCGATGAAAAACTTACTGCTACCTATTTAATGACTTTTGAATCTTTAAAAATAGAAACTCGTGCTATTTGGATCGATAATATCTATTTAGCTAACATCAATTCCAAAAATGATGTCACTAAGATGATGGAATGGCTTTCTTCATTAAACTTTAACTTGATTTTACCAGATGTATACAATCAAGGCCAAAGCATCTACCCGAGCAAGATTGTTCCCCAACACTATAAATATAAATCTCTTTATAAAGGGGATTTGCTTGCTGACATGGTCGAAGAAGCTCACCGATTAGGTATGGAAATTCACCCTTTGGTGGTCTTATTTGGTCTGGATTCTGAAATGGAACTTTTTTTTGACGATTTAACAGTCTTTGATCGTGATATCGATGGCAACTATCTTAACATTTATGGGCAGGCTTTTCTTTCTCCGGCTTCACCGGTTATAAGAGAAAGACTTATTTCTGTACTTAAGGAGATAGCCACTTACGATGTTGATGGTATTCATCTGGACTATGTTCGTTTTAGCACAGGTTTTGGTTATGGTGAAATTATTAGCAACATCTTTGAAAATTTTTATGGTGTTAGGCCAAAAGATATTTCTCCGACTTCTTCCTTAAATAAATGCTATCAGGAATTCAAAACCCAGTTTGTCAGTAGCTTTGTCGATCGAGCTACTAGAGAAATAAGATCTATTAATCCTCGTCTCATTGTCTCAGCTGCTGTAGCTTCACCTTATGATTGGGGTAAATACGACCTTGCTCAAGATCATAAACACTGGCTGAATAACAGATTTATTCATTCGCTCATACTAATGAGCTATTCGCTTTATGCTGAGCTGTTTACGGAAGTTATTAGTAAAGATTATAATTACATTCAAAACAAAGCCTTTACTCTTCCGGGTATGGGTCTTTATAACTGGGATGGTAAGGAGTATGTTAGACAGATCGAAGCTTCACATGACTTGCCATTTACCGGACAAGCGAGCTTTTCTGCTGTTCATTTAAAAGGCAACAAAGAAACCTTCCTTAAAGAAGGGCCTTATAGGGAACAAGCAACATTAACTATTAGATACCCTCAGAAAGCAGCTACTCTTATTCTTCAAGATTTAGCCTTGCGATTAAAATTAACTGCTGCTATTTCCGGTCTAAACCAGGAAACTATTAGCAATTGGGAAACTAAATTAAACCAGGCAGCTCTAGGTATAACTCATCTTTCTCTTAGGCCTTGGCCAGAAAGAGACTTAAAAGAAGGTAACGCTGCCGAAAAAACTGCTGTCTTAACAGTAATTAAAAATCTAGATAACCTTATAGAAGAAGCTTGTACTTTAGGAAGAGCTAGCCAAAGAGTTACACTAGAAATAAATAGAGCAAGAAGTCTGCTTGAAATGTATAAACATTTCTCCTCATCTTACTCATATACTCCTATCTCTTATAATTAAAAATAACAGGCTGCTAAAAGTAGCAGCCTTGTTTTATTTTAAACACAATGGTGGATTTTATAATTAAGTTAGCCACTTAAGATAAAAAAACGCCATGTGAATTTCATGTTATATTGAAGTTACCTCAACTATCAATAGACAAGGATGAATTCACATGACGCAAATTAAGGATAACACAAATTCACGCAA
>JAHDNZ010000020.1 GCA_018435125.1 Bacillota bacterium
CTTTGATATCTTCATTAAATCCTCCATAATCGATATCTTAAGTTCCTTTTCAGCCATTAAACGCTTCAGCCTATCATTTCCCTCGCAGATAATATTCAGCTACTTCTTAATATGGCTGTGAGGTCTCTCTTCTTGGTCTAGTGGGAGGAGGCCTCCTCCCACTAGACCCTTTCATCCATTCTACATCTACATTAAGACTTACCTACAGTAACTTTACACTAACGGATGCAGTTGATAATATCATGTTAAATATATCCTGATATCATTTAGATCCTTATACTTGGCTTCTTCTTTTTATGGTAAGTTAACTTTATTCTAAACTTATAGTTCACCTAAGACTTTTAAGGCTACCTCTAAAGCTTTAATTCCTTCTTCGCCTCCGACTAAAGGCGCCTTATTATTTTTCACAGCTTTATAAAATGAATAGATTTCATCGAAAAACATATCATTGGTTTTATAAGTGAAAAACTGTCTCTTTCCGTCTTGGCCGATAAATGTTATAACCTCTTCGGTATTTTTATCATAGTTAAACTCACCATGACAGCCATATAAAAGAGCTCCTTTTTCACCGATAAAGTCTTCTAGATAATCACCAGATGAAAGCCAAGGTAAAGCCCAAGACCAATTCATCTGAAGCATATGGCCACTGTCATATTCTATAGTTATGATACCGGTATCAAAGGCATCACCCTTGGTTCCTAAGGTAAGAAGATTAGAATTAACCGTTTTTACTTTACCAAACATCATATTAGCAAAATCATAATTATGAATAGCACCATCTAAAAAAGGTCCAGCACCGAGGTCTTTTTGGAAAAACCATTCGCTTGGAGCACCGTGGTTAGCTGAGGCAGATCTCCAGATTACCCTGGGACCTAATATTTCGCTTTTAACCAGCTCTTGCATTTTTAACCAAGCATTGCAAAAGCGTCTAACAAAACCAAGTTGCAGCTTAACTTGACATTCTCTGGTCACCTTAAGCATGTCCGTGGCCTCTTTGTGTGTTCTGGCCATTGGTTTTTCGCAAAAGATATCTTTGCCTGCTCTGGCAGCTTTGATAACTGCATCATGGTGGAGGTAGGTGGGTAGACATACATCGATAATATCAATGTCTGGCCTGTTGATGATTTTGGTGTAATCGTCGGAGATCTCCTTTATACCATACTCCTTTTGCCTCCCCATAGCCCGCTTATGATCAATATCTACCACTACAGCTACTTCAACTCCTGGAATTTTCTTCCAATTTTCAAGGTGCAAAGGACTTATTTGTCCACACCCAAGTACCGCTACCTTCATTAAAACGCCTCCATTTATTATCGTTAAACAGGCTTTCGTTAATTAATATCTTTTTCCTTTGTCTAAATGTAGCCGTAGAGTATGTTTTTTTAAGTGTTGTTAAAACTAATAAGGATCGAGTCTACAGAAAGGAAGACAAATTAAATGAAGGCTACAGGTATAGTAAGGAGAATCGACGATCTCGGTAGAGTCGTTGTACCTAAAGAGCTACGTGATACCCTTAAAATTAGTGAGGGCGATACCATTGAAATATTTACAGCTGAAGACGGTGAAATAGTTTTAAAAAAATACTCTCCCATGGCAGAATTAACTGATATAATGGAAAGCTATGCTGCAACTTTATCTGCTGCGGCCAATACCGGTGTAATCATTACCGATAAAGATTCTGTTGTTGCTAGTCATAACCTCGATATTGCTCTTGCCAATCGGCCTATAGGTGATCGTATTAAACAGGTCTTTGAAGAAAGGAAAATGATCTCTTTTCAAAGCAATGCCCCTAGTGAGGTTATTGAGCATCCCGAATTTGATAATTTAAATCTAAAGTATTTTGTTATTTCACCAGTAATTTCACCAGCCGGTGATCTACTCGGAACCGTTATCTTAACTTCAGCTGAAGAAATGACTGGCTTTGAAGCCAAGATTGCTGAAACTGCAGCTAGTTTTATTGCCAAACAGGTTGAAGTAGATTAATAGCCAGAAGCTTTAGCTTTAAGGACGATATTATTCTCATAACGAGATTAGTATCGTTCTTTTTTTATTGCAACATTTTAACTTCCAGGTCCTGAGCCTTGTTACTGGATCTCTATTTCGCTTAGCATAGCCCAGCCTTGTTTTCGCCAAACCGTAAGCTTTACATAACGACAAGTCAACTCTCCTTTTAGCTTTAGGGTATAACTGACCGCATCAAGCTCTTTAGTCACAGGTTTATCAATAAAGGCGCTACCGGCACTATGCCAGAAAATTTTATTATTTGAGGTTGAGACAGTAATTTTTTCCGGTCCAAAGATAGCATATAAGCCACCATCCAAAGACCAAACCTTTACCACACTGATCTTGGTTGGTTCTTGGAGATCAATAATATATTCTCTGTTATCTTCATTGTTAAAACCGGTTATAAGCGCCGGGGTAAATCCGGTGGCAATGATACCATCTGTTAATTTGACACCATTATCCGGGTAAGAATCCTCTGATTTGGAGGCAGGTAGTGGTTTAGCGGTGTAGCTTACCTTTTTTAGAGGTGAAGATTCTCCCTGAAGATAGATCTCTACTTCCGAAAGCATAAGCCAGCCATTGGTCTGAGCTGTAAAAGTCAGATAACGCCCTGTAGTGGGTTTTAGAGGTCTAAACTCAATAATCCCATCGGAATCAATTGGTGAGCGTGTTCTAACGATCTTAACCTCGCTAGGTATTAGAGGATAAATATCTTGAGGTAGTGCCCCTAGACCTTCGGTATGATATTGTCCTTTGGTATTGCTCAAATACATTACCGGATTTTGGGGCCAATTAACGGCAGCATATGACCCACCCTGAGTGTGAACAACTACCTTTTCAATAGCCACCTCTTTTTTTAGATCAAAATTAAGGGCAACTGTGCCTTTGAGCCAGCCTACGGTTAACCCGGAAGTAAAACCAGTCTTACTTATCTGGCCATCAGTCAGTTTATAGGGTGCATCCGGGTAGATCCCGCTGGCTGTTGAAGGAATGGTTTGGTAACTGACATCTAAAGCTCGGTGTAGTATTTTACCTGGACTAGTCGTATCTAGCAGTATCTTTTCCACCTCAGGTAGAGGATCTAAAAATGGTGTAATTGTGACTCTGATATCATGAGCCATGGTTTGTACCGGTACTGTTACAACTTGAACTGAGCTAGTTAGGTTAGCTAAGCTTTGATTTAAAGTTCTAATTGCCCAGCCAGAAACTTGCCAGCTCTCAGTTTCATTTACTTTGGTTTCCACTTGTATAAGACCATAAAACGGTCCTTGGGCTAGATCAAAATAGATATCTAAAAAAGCTATTTGGGTTGGTGTGTCCAGGTTTGTTTCAGCTATTAAGGTTTTATTCTCTTTATTGTAGCTCCATACAGATACTGGAGTCGGTTCTTTTATTTCTTCATCTAAGATATAAGCGCACAGTATGTCGTATAGTTCTCTTAGATTTTTATCACCGGAGTTATATGTTTTTTGAATAAAGTCGCCCCCTAAAAAATAGGCAGTGGCTCCCTTTTGATAGCCATAAAGATAGCCATCGCGCAGATATTCCAAGAAAACCTGTCTAAAATGGGGATTGGTGATAAAATAATTGACCTCTATTTCCACACCCATCTTCTTATTTCTCGCCAAATCAGCTGTTTCCCTTAGGCGATCTCTGCGAGCATTACCACCATCGATCCAGGTACTAAAAGCGAGATTAGGCTGCATTATAGCCACATCCAGACCACACTCCGACCAGGTCTCCCAACCGGATGCTTTATAATATGGAATCCAAAGCATCTTATAACCTGCTTCATGCACCAACTGGCTGGCTAAACGGATATTCTCGGTATCACTGGCAATATCTTCACGCATCCAGTAAAAGCCCCATAGTTCTAAATGCTTATAGCTAGCCTTTTCCCACCTGGTCTTAACTTCATTAATAAACCACTTTAGCACCAGCTTTCGATCTTTTTTATTAGCCAGGTTCTCGCTTTTTCCATCATTATTGACATCGCCAAAGTCTGTACAGGCTGGATTTAGCCAGGGGATAATAATAATCACTTGGCGTTTTTGTGGTGGCTCCACTTTAAGTTCGGTAGTTACCTCAGAAATTGCTCTCTCCAGAGCTCCTAGATCACCTAAAGAGTTACCATTTGGGGTTATAAAAAACCGATCTAATATCTCTAACCAGTCCTTTTTATCTGTGGCATCAACTTCGGTGCGTCTTTTAGTACTGGTAAACTGGGTTAAGAACAAAAAGCTATCAAAAAGCCATGTGGCTGTGGGTTTTTCACCCTCCATTCTAACCAGATAAGGCTTGAAACTAGCAGTGTCTCTTTTAAAACCTTCATAAATTAGTGCACAGTGGTGAAAACCGGCCTCTTGGGGATCTGGAAAGCTTTTAGCTAAAGATGAGAGGCTAACTAATATAAGCAGGCTTAACACCAGTAAAGACTGTCTTTTTATTACCACTTTGAATACCTCCTTAAAGCCCTTAATTGGATATTCTTGGCTGCTGCTGTGTGACCTGCCAAGAAACTAGAGGTCTTTAGCAACTAAATCAAAATATAATTTAATATTGGCCCTTAGCTTTCCAGTTAAAATGCTCTGTAGGGATAAGGTTTTTAATGATCCTGGAAACAAAAACCTTAAAAAAGGTGATTTTAAACCCAAATTGAAGATATATATTGGTAAACAAGTTACTTTGTGAGGAGGATGAGTTTTGAAGAAGTCATATATTATTTTATTATTATTCGTCCTACTTATTATGGTAGGGCTTTTGGTGTGGAAATATTGGCCAGATAATAGTTCCAACAGGCAAAAAGTTACGGTCCTGCTTCCTAATAATATCATGTTTAATAAAAATACTCTTAGTGATGTAGCCCAAGATTTTAACGCAGACAATCCAGATTACAATCTATGCTTTATCTATACTGATAAAGCTAAAGATAATTCCTTGACCTATTATAACGATAAAGTGGCTAAGGTTCTTTTAGAAGGTAAGGAAAATGTTGACCTCTTTTTATTCTGTGATGTAATGCCCGGTGACAAAGATAAGGTAATCCCTTATTTCGCCACCGATCTTGACCAGTATATCTATGATTTTCATTCAGGCTATTTTTACCTAGCTATCAACAAAGACAG
The DNA here is from genome assembly GCA_018435125.1 of Bacillota bacterium. Classification (GTDB taxonomy): domain Bacteria; phylum Bacillota; class DTU065; order DTU065; family DTU065; genus JAHDNZ01. The sequence continues at coordinate 5,130 of JAHDNZ010000020.1, forward strand.
TCTCCATACGGACACCGCCGCTGATGTAGCCGAATTAATACTAAGAGAACAAAGGTTTTTAGGTGGTGAACCCTGGGAAAGAAATCTAGATAAAAAATACCGATAAGAGACTTTAAATGCACTAGTGGTTTATAGAGAATTCTAAGTTCACTAAAAGAGATGCTTCAAGCATCTCTTTTTAGTACAAACTAAGTAGCCAAAAGCATATTGAGCCTTCTATATTAACGGGCAATAAAGTCAAAAAAATGTTTTCAAGCAATTAATAGTTTAAGAATCAACAACTTAAAGATAACTATAATAAAGGAATCGTAAGCAATGTAGCAAACTCGGTTATATATTCCCAAGATTTTTTCGACGAGGTGAATGTAGTGAGCCAAAATGTGATTGAAGCTATTGAACAAAGACGCAGTGTTAGAAAATTTAAACCAGACCCGATTCCCGAGTCATTTATCCAGAGGATTCTCAATTGTGGTCTTAGTGCTCCTAGCGCAGGTAATCTCCAACCTTGGCAGTTGTGGGTAGTTAAACTACCCCACCTTAAAGCGGCTTTGGCTGAAGCGGCTTGCGGTCAGAGATATGTAGAAAAAGCGCCTGTAGTGATAGTAGTTGTAGCTGAGCCTGAAAGGAGCGCTGCTAAATATGGTAGCCGTGGTGCTAATATTTATTGTTTACAAGATACTGCAGCTCTAATCCAAAACATGCTCTTAACGGCAACAGCATTTGGAATCGGTTCATGTTGGGTGGGAGCTTTTGATGAAAAAACGGTGGGTAAGGTTCTTGGCCTCTCGGAAGGACTAAGGCCTGTAGCCTTACTCCCCATGGGTTATCCAACCGAGGTATTATATCACCCACCACGTTCCAAAAGGCCACTAACTGAGACAGTCATAACTCTAGAGTAGGCTTTATTGCTAATCTACCATCACAGTAACATACTATAGTGGACACCTGCATTAAAAGCATCCTATAGTAGGTATCCCTGTTTTCTTTCTCGAAAAGTTGGCGCCTAATTAAAAAAGGAGGAGCAATTATGACTAATCACCCCCAAGAAGTCTCTCCTTTATATCCTAAACCAGTTTTTGCAAGAAAGATAAGGCCAGTAAAAGCCACTTTTATAGCCAGACTTAATAGATTTTTAGTTGTGGCTCGTCTTAACTCGGATGTTGAGCAGGTTTATGGTGTTGATCGCACCGGAGACGAGATAACTGCCCATCTAGCCGATCCCGGTCGCCTTGAAGAGCTCCTTATACCAAATGCCGAAATTTATGTTGTGCCTGTTCTTCCCAAAAATTCGCAAACTACAGCTGATTTAGTTCCAGCTAAAGCCCTTAAGGGGCGGAAAACCTTTTATAATGTGGTTTTAGTCGAGCACGATGGCCTGCTAGTGTCGCTTGATTCACGCCTACCCAACGAACTGATGTATGAAGCCTTAAAGGTTGGATTTTTTTCCGAACTTTTAGGATATTCCCATATCAAAAGAGAAGTTACATTTAAAAACAGCCGCTTTGACTTTTACCTTTCTAGCTGGGACGAAAGCCTAAAGAACGATTCTTTATGTTGTAAAAGTTTGAGAGATTATCCTTCTTGCAATGCTACCAAGGACTGCTTTATGGAAGTTAAATCTGTGACTCTAGTAGAAGATGGCCTAGCTAAGTTTCCCGACGCACCCACAACCAGAGGGAAACGGCACCTGAAAGAATTGGCTGAGGCCGTTTCCAAAGGCTTTAGAGCCATCGTTATCTTTATAATCCAGCGCTGCGATGCTTTAAGTTTTACTGTAAATCAAAAGATGGATCCCGAGTTTGCTAACGCCCTTATAGACGCCATGGAGGCTGGGGTTGAAGTATGGGCCTATCGGTGCCATGTAAGCCTAGACCAAATCACCCTAGAAACCAGTGTTCCTATAAATATCTGATCCTTTTTTAGCTGGTTTCTTGCTAATTTTAGGAATACTGAATTAGAAGGTAAATTAAGCAAGCTTAGGAAGTGTCTAAAATAGATGCTGCCCTTATACTAACTTTAAGTATCAACATAATAAAAAAACTACCCTGAGTTTTACTCAGGGTAGTTTTTATCTTAAAGCCTGTTTTAAAACCTCGTCCATATGCGCAACCGGAATTATAGTCAGTCCTTTAGTTATTTCTTTAGGAACTTCCTTGATCTCTTTTTCATTGTCCTTGGGTATGAGAACAGTTTTTATGCCTGCTCGCTGAGCACCTAAAAGTTTTTCTTTGAGACCGCCAATTGGCAGGATTCTGCCCCGCAGAGTAATCTCTCCTGTCATGGCAAGATCCCAGCGGACAGGTTTATTGGTAAGAGCAGAAACTAAAGCCGTAGCCATAGTTATACCTGCGGATGGACCTTCTTTGGGTACTGCTCCTTCGGGAACATGGATATGGAGATCGGTCTTTTCATGAAAATCGGGTTCTATCTCTAGTTCATCGACTCTTGAACGTATATAACTTAAAGCTGCCTGAGCAGATTCTTTCATAACATCGCCAAGCTTCCCTGTAAGAATAAGTTGGCCTTTACCAGGAGCTACACTAACTTCAATAGTAACGATATCGCCTCCCACGGGAGTCCAGACAAGCCCTGTGGCCACACCTATCTTATCTGTAGTCTCAGCTATACCGAAGGTGTAGTGCGAGACTCCTAAATAGTTTTGAATATTGGTAGAACTAATTTTTATTGGTTTTTTCTTACCGGAGACGATCTCCTTGGCAGCTTTACGATAGAGGCTGGCTAAATTTCTCTCTAAATTTCTAACTCCAGCTTCTCTGGTATACTCTCTGATAATAGCCAAAACGGCTGTCTTTGAGATCTGAACATCCTCGTGAGCTAAACCATGAGCCTCCAGCTGCTTTGGCATCAGATGTCTAAGAGCAATTTCCATTTTTTCCGGTTCCGTGTAGCCAGGAAGATTAATTACTTCCATTCTATCCAATAGAGGCTGTGGTATTGTTTCGGCATTATTGGCTGTGGTAATAAACATTACCCTTGAAAGATCAAAGGGAACCTCCAGAAAATGATCTTGAAAATTGTTGTTTTGTTCAGGATCAAGTACTTCCAAAAGCGCCGAAGCAGGATCTCCCCTAAAATCAGAAGACATCTTATCGACTTCGTCTAAAAGTAAAACCGGGTTTTTTGATTTAGCATCACACATTGATTGAATTATTTTACCGGGGAGTGCCCCGACATAGGTGCGGCGATGCCCTCTAATCTCAGCTTCGTCTCTGACTCCTCCCAAGGAAAAGCGTACGAATTTGCGGTTTAGGGCCCGTGCCACTGATTGAGCCAAAGAAGTTTTCCCAACCCCAGGGGGGCCAACCAAGCAAAGAATGGGACCTTTCATGCTTTTAGTGAGCTTTCTTACTGCTAGAAATTCCAAGATTCTTTCTTTTACTTTTTTTAGCCCATAATGATCCTCATCAAGGATCGCTTCGGCTTTTACAATATCTATCGCATCTTTAGTTTCCTTTTTCCAAGGTAAAGAGATTATCCAGTCCAGGTAGTTGCGTACTACTACCGATTCCGCTGCCCCGGGAGGCATCTTTTCTAAACGCGAGACCTCTTTTAAGGCCTTCTCTTTAGTCTCTGCGCTCAAACCCAATTTGGCGATTTTCTCTCTGTACTCATCGATCTCTTCGGTTTTGTCTTCATCTTCGCCAAGTTCATGCCTTATGGCTCTTAGTTGTTCTCTGAGGTAGTAATCGCGTTGACTTTTATCCATTTGACGTCTGACTCGGTTGGATATATTTTTTTCGAGTTCCAGAATCTCCATCTCGCGGGAGAGAATCACACTCAAAAATTCTAATCTTTCTTTACTGTCATAAATCTCAAGCAGCTGCTGCTTGTCCTCGATGCGAATAGAAAGTTGGGCAGCAATATTATCGGCGAGTTTCCCCGGCTCTTCAATATCTTCCAAAGCTGCCACTACCTCTAGGGGTAGCTTTTTAGAAAGTTTAACATATTTTTCAAACAGAGCTGTTGCTGAACGCATCAAAGCAAGTGTTTCTTTATCATTATATTCACTGGTTTCAATAACACTAGCCTCAGCAATATAAAAAGGTTCTTTTTGAATTACCTGCACTATCTTTACCCTACTAATACCTTCAACTAAAATACGGATATGGCCTTCGGGCAATTTAAGAAGCTGTTTGATTTCTACTAGTGTGCCGATAGTATAGATTTCATCGACATCCGGGTCTTTTACCCGAGCTTCTTTTTGAGCCGCAAGTACTAAGATCCGATCTTCCACCATGGCTTTTTCCAAGGCATTTATCGATCTTTCCCGACCCACCTCCAAAGGAGTTACCATGCCGGGATATACTAACATACCTCTTAAGGGCATTAATGGCCAAGTCTCTTTTAAGGCGGCTAATGGTTTTTCTTTATCTTTACGGTTTTGGGGATGCAAATCTTTTTGCATAACCGCCACCTCCCATCTAATTTAAAGCTAAAGCTAACTTACCCATTTGCACTGCTAACTAAACTACCAGCAAGTGCAGAATAGGTTTTGTTAACCGGATCATTCTCAGGTATAATGTTTTCAAAAACATCTCTTAAGAATTCTTCAATTCTTGTTACAGGTATTACCTCTAAAGGATAGTTGGCATAAAAACTTTGATAATTGTTCTCAGGGATATAGACTTTCTTTACCCCTGCTCTGAGAGCTGCGTCAATTTTGGCCGTTACTCCTCCAACCGGGTTAATAATGCCTCTCACACTAACCTCACCGGTAAAAGCCAAACTGTTGTCGACAGGTATCCCTTTAATAGCAGAATAAAGCAAGGCGACTAAAGCCAGTCCCGCCGATGGACCATCGATAGGGGTGCCACCTGGAAAATTAATATGGATATGATATTTAGCCAGATCCAAAACAGCTCCCAAAACCGTAAGGACATTTTCCAATGATGAACGGGCCATGCTTTTTCTTTTTAATCTTTGACCGTATACCTGTCCTATTTCTTCTTCTTCAACTATACCGGTTACAATAAATTTCCCTTCACCTTTATTTACAGGATAAACTCTAGCTTCAATATCTATTACTTGTCCGATATGAGGCCCGGTGATTGCCAGTCCATTGACGGCTCCAATTAGTTTTTCGTTACTTATTTTTACCATAAGTCGCGGTGAATAATGGCCGGAGCTAACAACCCATTCCATATCTTCCAGACCAATTTTATTTCTCCTTTCACTGATAACCAAGCCCTCGGCTATTTGAACCATATTTACGGCATCACGTCCGCTGTAAGCGTATTGAGCAATAACGTCCACAATCTCAGGGTCATATTTTGCGCCTATCTTTTTTAAAGCGTTACGGGCAATCTGGGAGATCTCCTCTTCACTCAAAGACCTGAAAAAGATTTCATTACAGCGTGAGCGCAGTGCCGGAGGCAATTCTTCCGGACTTCTGGTGGTAGCGCCAATAAGTCTGAAATCCGCTGGCAGTCCGTTTTTAAATATATCATGAATATGTTCTGGAATACTACGGTTATCCGAAGAATAATAAGCACTCTCTAAGAAGACCCTCCGATCTTCTAACACTTTCAAAAGCCGGTTCATCTGTATGGGGTGCAACTCACCGATTTCGTCAAGAAAGAGTATCCCGCCGTGAGCTTTGGTCACAGCTCCTGGTTTGGGCTGGGGAATTCCGGCAATACCTAAAGGTCCGGCACCCTGGTAGATTGGATCATGAACCGAACCCATAAGCGGATCAGCGATACCCCGATCATCAAAACGGGCTGTAGTGGCATCTATTTCAACAAAAACAGCATCTGTTCTAAAGGGTGTGCTTTGGGAATGCTTCGCTTCTTCTAGCACTACTCTTGCTGCTGCGGTTTTACCGACACCGGGAGGGCCGTAGATGATTACATGCTGAGGATTGGGACCAAATAAGGCTGCTCTTAAAGCTCTAAGACCGTCCTCCTGACCGACAAGATCACGGAAATTGGCCGGTCTGGTCTTTTCCGATAAGGGTTCTGAAAGAGAGATTGCTCTTAGGTGCTGCAACTTATCCATCTCTTTTTGGCTTTCTTTTTCAACAGTTGTTTTCGAACCTTGTTGATTTTTTAACAGATTCCAAAAGTAGATGCCAATAATAATAGAAAATATCATGCTTATAATAACTAGAAATTGAACCAAGGCATTCATCGGCAAGCCTCCTTTATACTAGCTACTTTGTTAGTATAACCATGCCTCATACCTTTAACCTTGTAAGTTTAGATCATAAAAAAGCTCCCTTAAAAAGGGGGCTTCTGTTTTAGCCATAAGGTAGTTTAAGCGGTCTCCTCTTTGTGACTTTTAGTCAATAGGGGTTTTGAGCCATTTTTGACAGCTTCTTCTGTAATACGAACTGTTTTTATGTTTTCTTCCGAAGGAACTTCAAACATGAGATCTAGCATAAGCTCTTCAAAAATTGACCTTAGGCCTCTGGCCCCGGTTTTTCTTTCAATGGCTTTTTTAGCTATAGCACTAAGTGCTGCATCTTCAAACTGCAATTTAACATTATCAAGCTCTAGTAGCTTTTGATATTGTTTAACCAAAGCATTTCTAGGCTCGGTTAAAATACGAACTAAAGATTCTTCATCGAGGGCATCTAAAGTGCAAAGAATAGGAACACGGCCAACAAATTCGGGGATCAAGCCATATTTAAGTAGATCTTCGGGCATGATCTTTCTTAATATCTCGCCGATAGCTTTTTCATCACTGCTCTTTACTGTAGCCCCAAAGCCCAGTCCACCTTTACCAATACGCCTTTCGATGATCTTCTCTAGACCATCGAAAGCCCCCCCACAGATAAAAAGGATATTAGTAGTATCGATTTGGATAAATTCCTGGTGGGGATGCTTTCTGCCCCCTTGTGGCGGTACATTAGATACCGTACCTTCAAGTATCTTAAGCAGTGCCTGCTGTACACCCTCACCGGAAACATCGCGTGTTATTGAAGGGTTATCAGACTTGCGAGCAATCTTGTCTATTTCGTCGATATAGACAATACCTCGTTCAGCACGATCTATATCATAATCAGCTGCTTGAATCAGTCTAAGCAGGATATTCTCCACATCTTCACCTACATAGCCTGCTTCAGTTAAAGTTGTGGCATCTGCAATAGCAAAGGGTACATTGAGGATTTTGGCCAAGGTTTGAGCAAGGAGAGTTTTTCCCGAACCTGTAGGCCCAAGAAGCAAGATATTGCTTTTTTGCAGCTCAACATCATCGTTTCTGGAAGAATAATTGATACGTTTGTAATGATTGTATACCGCTACAGCCAAGATCCTTTTAGCCTGCTCTTGACCAATGACATATTCATCTAGAATAGCTTTAATATCCTTAGGCTTAGGAATTGACTCCATATCGGTATCCATTTCATCTACAAACTCTTCTTCAATGATTTCATTGCAAAGCTCAATACAATCAGTACAGATATAGACACCCGGACCTGCGATTAATTTTTTAACCTGGTCTTGGGTCTTGCCACAAAATGAACACTTGAGTTGATTTTTATCATCACCATACTTAGGCATCGTTTTTCACCCCACCGTCCCCAGTTGCGGTGACCACATTAGAATTAGTCTTTACTGTCAGAGGCAATCTTCTCTTCCTCCACTGTGGCATTATCCGCTAAAAACCGGAGCGTTTTTTGAGTTGTCAAATCATAGATCAAATCCTCTACACGATTGTTCTTCTCATAATAATCGCGTAAAGTCTCTTTAGCTATTTGGTAGTTTGCAGCGAGTTCGGCATATCTTTGGTCTAAATCCGCATCGGTTACAAGTATTTTTTCTACTGCGGCAATCTCATTTAAAACAAAGTAGTTTCTAACAACTTTTAAGGCGTTTGGCCTAAAATCTTCTTTAAGAGCGTCTTCGGTTTTTCCAGAATGCTCTGAATAGGATTCCCAGCTAATCCCTTGATATTCAACTTGGGATTTAAAATCCTGGAGCATGTGGTTGAGTTGGAGCTCTACCATTGTAGGTGGAACCTCAAAATCGGCTGCGGAAACAATTCTGTCTAAAAGCTCATTTTCAAGTTCTTGGTTGGCATTATTGGAGGCAGTTTCCTCCAAATCGGTTTTGATTTTTTCTTTAAGTTCGGAAAGGGTTTCGAACTCACTGACATCCTTGGCTAATTCGTCATCGATAGCTGGTAATTCTTCTTTTTTTATCTCTTTAATATTAACCTTAAAAACAGCCTCTTTGCCGGCTAGGGTCTCCTGATGATAATCAGCCGGGAAGGTTACCTGTACCTTTTCTTCTTCACCAATCTTTTTCCCAATTAACTGGTCTTCGAAACCTGGAATAAATGAATTGCTGCCTATTTTTAAGGTATAATTTTCCGAAGCTCCGCCTTCAAATGGCTCATCATCTATAAAACCTTTAAAATCGAAAAGGATATAGTCATCTTTTTCGACCACATCTCGATCCTCAATTGCTATAAGTTGAGCATTGCGTTTTTGCATATTTTGGAGGACATTATCAATATCATTATCGGTAACTTGATGTACTTTTTTTACTGCTTTTAGTCCCTTATACTCAGGTAGTTTAATCTCTGGTAAAACTTCCAGCTTAATAGTATAGATAAAATCCTTGTCTGATTCTACTTGTACTATATCATATTCAGGATCACCAAAGGGTTTAACATTATTTTCCTTAACAACATCAGTATATGTTTTGCTAATAGCCAAGGATGCGGCTTCGGTTAAAATATACGTTTCGCCTAAATGGGCAATGACAATTGGCTTGGGTGCATGACCCTTTCTAAACCCTGGGAAATTATGTTCTCTGGCGATTTTTTTAATTGCTTCATTAAAATATCTGTTGAATTCTTCAGCAGGGATGGTGACTTTGAGGGTAACCCTGCCGCCCTCCTTATTTTCTATAAGACTATTCAAAACTATATCCTCCCTATATACCATAGTGCATAAGCAAATTAAATGCTTAACCTAAAAAAAATCCTCGGTAATAGCCGAGAGCTAGCTGAGATAATATGGTGCGGACGGGGGGATTTGAACCCCCACGGAGGTAATCCACTAGATCCTAAGTCTAGCGCGTCTGCCAATTCCGCCACGTCCGCAAGCCTTTAGAAAAGAGAAACTTTTTAATCAAAAAGCTTTATCCCTTAACAAGGTGATTATAAACCAGGTCAATAAGATCGGTCAAGTGTTTGTTTGTTATTTATTAGAAAAACCAAACCAAAGTTAACTATTATTAGAGCATTTGGTCGTTTTGAAGCAGTTCTTTAAGAAGTTTTGCTGATCTTACAGCTCCTGCATTGTAATGGTTGTTAAAGGCCACATAGGTCTTTTTAAAATGTTTAGCTAGAAATTTTAGTCTTGGTAACCATTCAAAAAGTTCATCTTTATTATACTCATAGGTATAACGTTCATGCGCTGCTTCATTTTGCCACCATTTGGCTTGATTGCGACCGTGAAACCTGACATAACCCGCAGCTCCTGCGTTTAAAACTACAGGAGGCAACAAACCTTTAAGGACTGGTTCGTCAACTGCCGCTAAACCTAGATCTTCGTTTTTTAAAAACTCTAAAGCCGGCAGTTCAATCCAGCTGTTATGTCGAAATTCATAGACTAAAGGATAACCGGAAAAATAATCTCTTAATCTCAATAAGTAATCTTGATTGTCGGGATTAAACTTAAAACTATAGGGGAATTGAGCCAATAAAACAGCCAGCTTTCCCGAAAAACCTGTCAAAGCCTGTAAAAAGTCTGGCTCAAATTGCCTTTCATGGGTAAAGTTTTGATGAAGTTTTAGAGCAAACCTAAAAGCATCTGGCACGCTTTTTTCCATATTAGCTAAATTAGTAGCCTTTGGTATACGATAAAATGAATAGTTTAGCTCTAAAAAATTAAACTCCTTACTATAGTACTCTAATTGTTTTCCCTTTTTTAAATTTTCAGGGTAAAACACATTCTGCCAATCTTGGTAAGAATATCCAGATGTTCCAATATAGATCATAGAACCATCCCCATAAAAATAATACCTAGGTAAAGAAGGGGGGATTCCCCCCCTTTTATTAGCTGATAAGCTGCTTACCTAAAAAACCTGCAGCGGTTTGAACAAGACGACTTTCTAGCGATCCAATCTTTTTATCATCTTTAGAAAAAACAACGATAAATCCTGCTGATGTGTTTTCAGCTTTAATTGAAGCTATAGCAGCTGACTCGGCATAAATGCCCTCGACAATTTGCACTTTTTGGTTTAAGGTTACAGCTCCCTCCGATTCTCTGGCTTTTTGAAGTATTTCCTGGGCTAGCTCTTTACCAAGATAGGTTTTTTTAGGCCCTCCGGCAATAGCTACTACTTCATGTTCATCAGCCACAAGAGCCGTATATCCTGTAGACTCAGAAAGCGAGTCGGCATATTCTTGGGCAAAATATTCCACATCAGCCACAGGGGAATATTTTTTCAGAATGACCTCTCCATCGCGATCAACAAAGATCTCTAATGGGTCGCCCTCTCTAATACGTAGAGTCCTGCGAATTTCTTTCGGTATTACCACTCTTCCCAAATCGTCGATTCTGCGCACGATCCCTGTAGCCTTCACGTGCAATCCCTCCTTCGTTCCTATTTTCCCAAGAAACGCAGGAGATTATTAAAGAAAACAACTATTTCTCTCTTAAAATAAAAAGTTTCTCAAATATTGATACTTATATTGGAGTAGCTTTTCAGACTTTGGATAACAGAATCTCTCATTTTATCAACAATATAATCTACATAACTTTGCCCGACTTTGTCCTTGATATCTTTAAATTCTGGATTAGAAGCTTCTCGTATATCGGATACATAGACAATGTGCCAGCCGTATTCACTTTTTTTCGGGGCTGAGAAAGAACCTTTTCCTAGCTGGAAGGCTGTTTCGGTTACACCAACCCATTCATCGGCACGACTCATCCAGCCGATAAGTCCACCTTCTTTATTAGTGCCGGGATCTAATGAATACTCTTCAGCCACAACCGTGAATTTCTCTCCCCTGACAAGTTCGGCATAAGCCTTTTTAATGGCAGTTTCATCAGTGTTAAAGATGTGGCTAACTAATCTTAATTCCGGTGCTTGGAAAAGTTCACGATTAGCTTCAAAGTAATTTACTACATCAGTATCGTTAATATCAACCTGGGATAGAACAATTTTTTCTAAGTAGAGGTTGTGTCTGATACTATCTTTAAGATCACTCTCTTTAAGTTTTGAATCTGTTAAAAAACGCTGGAACAGCTCATCTCCACCAAGCGACTCTTTTACCTCTTGCAGTCTTTTGGTGATCTCATCTTCTCTGACGGTAATACCTTCTTTCTTGGCTTGCTGTTCTATAAGGATCTCTTCGACAATAGCGTTTAGCTGTTCTTCCTTGTTCCGTGCCAAAAGTCTATCTGCCAGGGTATCTTTGGTGATTTTTTCTTGATTAACAATAGCCAGAACCTCTGGCTGTTTTGCATCCCACAACATATAACCTAAGATAATATTCCCGATTACAGATAAAATTAAAATAGTAGCTAGTATGGCAATGCTCGGTATTTTAGACATAGAATATCTCCCCTCGCACAATCTTTTGCTAGTTAATTCGACTTCTCTTATGAATATACCTTGTTTGATTGCTTTGTAATTCTAGCATTAAGTACTGGTATTAACTCTTCTTGTCTAAAGGTAAATTCTTTTACTTAGCAGGAAATAATAGTTGATGCCAAGAAAACTATTTCAGAGATATCTTTGAAAGGAGTGACTGTGATGTCAAAAATATCAAAATTAGGTCTTTTTAGTTTACTTATTTGTCTTATTAGTGGATTAGTTTTGGCTAACGCACCGGAATTAGTTTTTAAAGAAGGGATTTGGACTAAAGAAGGCGATGCCTTAATAGGTGCCATTGGTGAAGACGACTATATTGCCTCAGCTTATTTTACCAACTCTCTAGCTGACTTCTCTTTTGAAGCAGATGTAACTATGCTTGATACTATCAATTATAGTCGCTGGTTTGGTATCTCTTACCGCTCTAATGAAGATTTAACTCTTTCCCACATGTTGAGAGTAAAGCAGAAAACTTCCCTTAATAATGGTTATGAGCTTTCTTTCCTGGAAGATGACAGATGGAAATATCAGATTAAATTATCCGGCACAGAATTCTTGGAACTAAACAAAACTTATAAAATTAAAGTGTTGGCCTCAAAAGATTATTTCTTTTTCTTTCTAGATGATGAGCTTATTATGGCTCATAAGGTACCAACTCAAGTAGCAGAAGGTGTGATCGGTCTCCATACAAATGGTGTTACCGTTAAGTTCGAAAATATAGTTATCTCCGATTACCCCAAAGAAGAGATGAAAAAATGTGAAGAACAGGCTGATTGGCAAGCTGGCCGCCAAAGAGCTGCCGCTTTCCCCACTGTCCCTTTAATCGTTGCTCATAGAGGCAACTCTTCTGAGGCCCCTGAAAATACCTTAGCCTCAGTACATTCTGCTATCCTTGCCGGTGCTGATGGGGTGGAAATCGATGTTTATTCAACCATTGACGGTGAAATTATTCTAAGCCACGACAGCTCTCTTAATCGTTGCACCAACGGTAACGGGGATGTAAGGTTTAGTACCGCAGAATATCTTCGTACTCTTGATGCAGGTTCTAAATACAGCAAAAAATTTGCCGGCGAAAAAATGCCTTTCTTAAGAGAAGTTTTAGAAGAAATTAAAGATAAGGTTCTTTTGGTAATTGAAATTAAGCAATACGGCATTGAAGATAAGATCCTTAAATTACTCGATGAAACGGGAACAAGGGATCAGGTAGCTATCATTTCCTTTATTCCAGAATCTTTAGCTCGTTTCCACGATATTGCCCCTGATGTTCCTACCTCGGTTCTTTCTTCTACCGGCAGCAACCCTGAGTCTATTATTGCTTTAGCCAAAAAAGCTAAAACCCGCTCCGTTGACTTAAGCTATGGTGTATGTACCAAAGAGAATGTTGCTTACCTGGTAAGCAGAGGTTACTCGGTCTGGGCTTGGACAGTTGACGATATAAAAACAATGGAATCTATGGTTCATAACGGTGTAAGTGTTCTTACCACCAATGTACCTCGTAAAGCTCTAGATAAATTTAGACCGCAATAATATTTCAAGTAAAAAGGCTTTTTGCAGTTGCAAAAGGCCTTTTTTATACCACAAAACAACCTAATAGGTACTGTAAAAGATACTATTTAACGAGGTTAGCAAAAACTGGAAAGGAACAGAATTATTGGTTTGTTAAAAATGTTTTTCTTTGTCCCAGTTTTGTCGCAAAGAATAGGAGTTAATTTAGCAAATATCTAAGCAAGAAAACCTGGGGGTGAAATGATTGTTAAATAAGTGCCCCACCTTAAAAAAACTGGCTCTTTTTATCGTGTTTTGCTCTTTGATCTGTACCGTAAAGGTATTAGGTGCCTTACCAAACCCAGTTATGCAAATTAATTGTAACGGCTCAAACTCGGCCCTAGTTACTCAAAATGGAGCTCTGTGGGTTTGGGGATACAATTACTTAGGTCAGTTAGGAGATGGAACAACAGAGAATCGGAATATGCCAGTTAAAGTGTAGGGTATTGGGAAAGTTAAATCAGTAGCTCTTGGGTATGCTCATATGTTAGTGCTAATGCAAAATGGTTCCGTTTACGCGTGTGGTGCTAATAAATATGGTTAACTAGGTCAAACAGGCCTTGAAACTAGTAATGTTCTGATTCAAATACCAAACTTAAATGATGTAGTAGCCATTTCTGCGGGGGAAAGTTTTAATCTGGCCCTCAAGTCAGATTGAACTGTCTGAAGCTGGGGCTACGGCGGATTTGGACAGTTAGGTGATGGGACCACTACCAGTAAGTCCACTCCAGTTAAGGTAAATGGGCTCGAAGATATCGTCTCTATAGAAGCCTCTTGGTACATGAGTTATGCCATTAGTAAGGATAGTACATTATGGATCTGGGGACATAATGTATATAGGCAGTTAGGTAGAGACCTAAGTAAATTTGTTTTTAAGCCTACCAAGCAACCCGACTTAAATGGTGTAGTTAAGATCGCTGGAGGAATAACCCATAGTATTGCTTTAACTGCAGATGGTAGCGTTTGGATGTGGGGAAAAAATGATAAAGGAGAACTGGGTACAAATAATCCTGATGGCAACCTAATTCCTGTTAAAGTTGCTTTAGGTGGTAAGGCTACCTCCATCGATGCTGGCAACAATTACAGTATTGTCTTATATTAGACGATAATAGTGCCTGGACCTGGGGTGATAACATGTCCGGCCAGCTAGGGACAGGTACTACTACAAGTCACACAAAGCCAACTAAGGTAAAAAATCTTAATAAGATTACTGCTATAAGCTGCGGTACTTTACATTGCCTTGCCCTAACAGAGTCGGGAGACTTATGGCCCTGGGGATGTAACATAATGGGTCAGCTTGGAGATAAGACCAATACTAAGAAAGACTATCCTGTCAAGATAAGTCTCAAGTAATCTCTGCTTCCCTAGTCATAGTGGATGCAAGATGTTTTCCATGTATCTCTTGAGCAACTACCAAATATTTGATCAAAGATACTATACAACTTGATATTCTCCTTTCTTGGTTTGCAATCTTACCAGATACCGTCAATTCCACCCGCACCTTTACTTGCTTGTTTGCTCGGTTTAGGTTGTCGGCTCTTAGGATTTGCTCAAGCAATTCTTCTGTCTGCTCGTTTGTGTTGGTGTTGTCGGTTTCAGTCATCTTTGGGGATGTGCACACTTCTGCATACTCTTTCTGTTCCGCAGATATCTTTTGCAGATAGTCTTCAAAGCGAAGTTGTCTGTGTTTTAAATTACCATTGTCAGTAACTTTCGTTGACCCACACTCCTTCAGATTCCACCTTTTGATGGACACCCTTGCCTTGAACTAATGGTTGGTCGCTACATACCCCCATAACGGACTTTCACCGTCTAGTTAATCACCATAATAGTTTTAGTTTCAATGGAGCCATCACTTTTCAGCGATGGTAATCTAAAAAATGTCGCGCCCTACATGGATGAGTGGATTGGCTTCAATAGAGCCATCGCTTTTCAGCGATGGTAATGTTAAAATGACCTGTAAAATATGCGGAAGTAAGCTAAAGCTTCAATAGAGCCATCGCTTTTCAGCGATTGTAATACCTGTGTTACTGTTTTCTTTGACCCTCCTGCATTCGGGCTTCAATAGAGCCATCGCTTTTCAGCGATGGTAATTTTTAACTGGAGCAAGTCGATCATGAGCATCTAGTACGCTTCAATAGAGCCATCGCTTTTCAGCGATGGTAATGATGCAGCCAATTGGGCGTTAAAGAAAATTAAGCAATACGCTTCAATAGAGCCATCACTTTTCAGCGATGGTAATACCATCACCAGTTGCCTCTAATACTCCATATACTTCCTCGCTTCAATAGAGCCATCGCTTTTCAGCGATGGTAATACAGTCAAGAATGGTTTCTTCTACAGGGGTGTCGTTTACGCTTCAATAGAGCCATCGCTTTTCAGCGATGGTAATTTTGTTTGGCGAGCGATAACTTGGTAGAGGAGGTAAGGCTTCAATAGAGCCATCGCTTTTCAGCGATGGTAATGACCGATGCTCTGCCAATTGAGCTACTCCCTCCTAGCTTCAATAGAGCCATCGCTTTTCAGCGATGGTAGTAATTTTGGGGAAGGCTATAATGTGTTTAAGTAAACTGTGCTTCAATAGAGCCATCGCTTTTCAGCGATGGTAATGATTTTCAAGGGAGCTAAGGCAGTAAAGTTATACCGTATGCTTCAATAGAGCCATCGCTTTTCAGCGATGGTAATTTTCTCCCCTCCGTTTATATCCAACACACAAGCCAAGCTTCAATAGAGCCATCGCTTTTCAGCGATGGTAATATTACTTTGTCAACGAGTATATCTTCTGGATTCCTAAGCGCTTCAATAGAGCCATCGCTTTTCAGCGATGGTAATTATCTTTATATACGCTTCTGGCCAAGTGTAGTAATGCTGTCGCTTCAATAGAGCCATCGCTTTTCAGCGATGGTAATGAAAAACAAACCCACCTGCTGGAATTATTTACCAGGACTGCTTCAATAGAGCCATCGCTTTTCA
>JAHDNZ010000026.1 GCA_018435125.1 Bacillota bacterium
CTGTTTGAGGCAGAGTTGGACAAAATATACGCTGATGATAACTTTATAGGTTTAGCTGAAGCCACAAAGGTTGGCTAGCCAACCTTATCTTTACTACAAAACTATCTTGGACGGTAGTTCAACTTGAAATTGCAATTTGGGTGTATAAACTGTGGAAAGCAATTGGGAGCTTTTACTGGAAAGGTTAATATCAGCGATGGGACTATTTGCACAAACTGTTTAAACACTGCGGGAATTGGTCAGCTTGAAAATCCTGCTACATATGCAACAACTGATGTTAAAGCAATGATTGCTTCGAGAACACCGCTAGTTCAAACATTTTCGCCGACAAAGAAAATAGGCTCATACTTGCAAATTGATGATACTCATAAGGCATTTAAAGCTGGCGGCAGTATTTTCGAATTCTCCAATCTGTTAAATTTTGAGCTTTTAGAAGACGGTGAAACTATCACAAAAGGTGGATTAGGTAGGGCCATTGCAGGAGGACTTTTATTTGGCGGTGTTGGAGCTATAGTTGGTGGTGTTACTGGTGGCAAAAAAAGCAAAGGTGTCTGTAATTCAATGCGCTTAAAAATAACGCTGCGTAATTGCCACTGTTCGATGGTGTATATTCCATTCATTATGAATGAAACAAAGACAAAAAGTTTTGTGTATAAAGCAGCTCAATCATCTGCGCAAGAGTGCCTTTCTGCTTTGCAAATTATCGCTGATTCATGCCAATCTGAGGTGGCAGCGCAAACTGTAAATCAATCGAGCGCATCTGCTGCTGATGAGATAATAAAATTTAAACAACTATTAGACGCTGGCGTTATAACGCAAGATGAATTTGATGCGAAGAAACAGCAACTGCTTGGTTTATAAAAATAAAAGCATCTAAGATGTAGAGTTTAACTGACCGGGGGTGAATGTCCGCTTTATGAAAACAATAACTATAAATGGCGTGGAATACAATGTGTATGGTTATAACGAGATTACTGATTATAGGCAGCCACATATTACAGTTGCTTCAAGCGGCGAGATCCCCAGTGGCAAGCAACTCGGTTTATTGAAATCTTATCTGACGGATAACGGGATTACTCCGATAAATTCAGCGACCACACATTGGTGCATTAATCGGGTGCTAAACATGGATGTTGCATCCGGCACAGATACTTCGGAGGAAAATCAAACTATCATAGCACCTTCTTTTCTTGAAATATCCTCTGAAAATATTGAAGAACAAAACCGTCTCGTTGTATCAAGCGGGAACTATGGGAAAGAAGGTTTGATTATTCATGACGTGCTTAATGCTTATCCTACGAATGATGACCTGAATATAATTGCCATGAAGATTGCTATTATTGATGTAACGAACTCCACGCATTTATCACTGTACAAAAGTCAATTATCGTTATATGATCTTGCAGATTTTATTCTGAAGATTGACGGTTTTGATGAACGCCTTGCGAAAGGTGACCCGACCCTCGTAAATATAATTGCAAAAAATAAAGGCGCAATAAATTTGTTTTCGTTCGCTTCAAAATACTGTACATACCATAATGTTGAAATTTATGAGCGGGATGATTATTCGATATTCGATGGCATTGTCAGGAAAACACTGCCTCAATATATAAAAGGGATTTCTTCGAATAAAATAGACAGTTGGAGAACTTCATACAACTACGAGGAATTCAACAACTGTATTGGAGAATTCCTTGATAAAAAGAATATCCACATACCATTTAGAAGAAGAAAGTTTGACCACTTCTTGTGGTATGCAAACAGATAAGTAACTGTTCGGTATGCTTGAAAAAATAGAAGCTATCGAATGAGTCAAATAGATGGTGAATTGTTGTATACCATTGCACATGAGGAGGAAGCTATGCCATTTACCATCGTCCGGCAGGACATCACAAAAATGCAAGTTGACGCAATTGTCAACGCCGCCAACACCGATCTACAAATGGGCGGTGGAGTTTGCGGAGCCATATTCAAAGCGGCAGGAGCGGCACAGCTTCAAGCTGCCTGTGATAAACTCGCCCCGATTAAAACGGGTGAGGCGGTTATTACATCAGGATTCGACCTGCCCGCTAAGTTTGTTATTCACGCGGCAGGCCCCGTTTATAGATATCAGAATGCCGAGCAGAGTGAAAAACTACTACGTTCCGCATACATGGAGTCGCTCCGGCTTGCCATCGAAAACAACTGTGAAAGTATTGCGTTCCCATTGATTTCAAGCGGGATTTACGGATACCCAAAAGACGAAGCCCTTCAAGTGGCTACTGCTGCAATTCAAGATTTTCTCATCAACAACGATATTGATATAACACTTGTAGTGTTTGATAAATCGGCATTTACCATTAGCCGCGAACTGCTCGGAGCAGTCGAGAGCTACATTGATGAGCATTATGTTGTTACTCACCAAATAAAGCGGCGGCAACTACTTGATGTAGAGCGAGAAGCCTTGAACGAAGCCGATGAGGGTGTTAGCAAATATAACGAACCTATTTTTGAGGAGATGCTCGCCCCGTCAATCGGTGCACCAGCCCCGCTTGATGATTTGGTTGGCAATCTTGATGAGCCATTCTCACAGATGCTCCTGCGCCTTATTGATACCAAGGAAATGACGGATGTCGAGGTTTATAAACGTGCCAATCTCGACCGTAAATTGTTCTCTAAAATTAGAAGTAATAAAAGATATATGCCAAGCAAGCGTACTGCCATCGCCCTCGCCGTGGCACTGGAGTTATCGCTCGACGAAACCGACGACCTCTTGGAACGAGCGGGCTATGCACTATCTCACGCCGTCAAGTTTGATGTTATTGTGGAGTACTTCATCGCAAATGGTAAATACGATGTTTTTGAGATAAATGAAGTGCTGTTCGAGTACGACCAGCCGCTTTTGGGAGGGTGCTGATTATGGATTATTTTCTAATTACTGTATTGCCCATAATAGCACTCGCTTTAATTATTGGAGGGGTTATTTTCTTGCATAAAAAATCTAATCCCAACGGAAACAATCTCGTAAGCACAAAACAGACCGATTCAATTAACTCGAAGGGTCTTGTAACGGCTGGAGATGTTCAGGGTGGCGAAATTGTCATACCGATTGAAGTTCTGCCTGCGACAATTCGGATCGACGAAAAGAGTCTATTTGAAATTACAGATAGCACAGTTATTTCTCGGGTTTCAGAATTAATACCTTTCACATCGCAAACTGGGACGAGGTTGATGGCAAACAACGCCATTAACTCCCTAAAAGGTACAGAGTTAATAAAAATGGATATTCCATTTTCACGACTCACAAAATCGAAAGACGTTGCAGGTGCTGCAAGAGGTTATATTCACGGCGGTAAGGGCGTAGCGGCGCAAGCGAACCTAACTAAAGTTGACATGAGCAAAGTCACAAAAACTACTACTGTTGCTAATAGTGTGGCAAATGTGATGAATATCGGTTCTTTGGTGGTCGGACAATACTATATGTCCGAGATTAGCTGCAAACTGGAGACTATGACGAAGAGCATCGACAAAATCGGTGACTTTCAGGACAGGGAGTTTAAGAGCCGAATAATGTCTGTAATTACTCTTGTTGGAGAAATATCGCAATTTAGTTCTGAAATTATGGAGAGTGATGATCAGCGAGCACTCAAACTTTCTGCCATAGAGAATTTGAAAGCTACAGCTACTGAACTGCTTGGCCAAGTAAACATTACAATATCTGATATTACTCAAAAGACACCTGATCCGGATTATAAAGAGTATCAATCTAAAGTTGATGATTTTCAAAAACTGGTGGGGTATCAGAATGCTCTGGTCACTGTTCTGGAGGAAATCAGCAAGTTGACGTACTTATTAGGGAAAGGTTCTATCTCAACTGAGAGAAGCTATTCTACGTTTAATAAGTATCTTGAACTGTCTGTGCAAACAAGAAATCTCCTTGGACAATGGCATGATAGGCAGGTCAAATCACTGCGTATTGATTTAAAAAAAGAGCGTATATCTAAGGCTGGGTTTGAAGCCGTTGTTTCCGCGATACCAGGCTTGTTTGATGATAAATTTAAATATAACGAACTAAGACAAAGCTTCGTAAACCAAATAAGCACTCAAGCAACAAACATCCCTGAAAGTCCAGCCGAACAGAAACAAATCTACGATGATGATGTGCAAATCATAATAAAAGACAACAAATTTTACTATCTGCACGATTCCCCCACCAGTATCCAAGAATCAGGCGAGTAAATCATTTGTCGCTTCCAAAGCGACCGACAACTCCCAGCTGAGTAGTATTCTAAGGTTACATTAAATCTTAGGAGGCTACGGAAATGAAAAAGGGATTAAGTGAACTGGTATTTATACTCGACAAAAGTGGCTCCATGAGCGGTCTGGAAGCAGACACCATTGGCGGATATAACTCAATGCTTAAAAAGCAGCAGGCAATTGAAGGCGAATGTCACATTACAACTGTGTTGTTCGATAACAACTATGAACTGCTCCATGACCGGATTGACATTAAGGCGGTCAGCCCGATTACCGAGAAAGAATATCAGGTTGGCGGATCGACAGCACTTCTTGATGCAATCGGCAATACGATTCATAAAATTGGTAACGCGCAGAAGCACACTGCCGAGGATTACCGCGCCGAAAAGGTAATGTTCGTGATTATAACAGATGGCGAGGAAAACTCCAGCCGTGAATACTCTGCAGAAAAGGTCAAGGCACAGATTGAAAGGCAAAAAACGAAATATGGCTGGGAGTTTATCTTCCTTGGTGCGAATATTGATGCGGTTCAAACCGCCGGGCGCTTCGGCATAGCTCCTGACAGAGCGATTGATTATCTGGCCGACAGTGAGGGCACGGAACTGAACTTTAAGGTAATGGCAAGTGCTGTGGCGACATTTCGCGAGTCGGGAACGGTTGACGAGACTTGCTTTGAGGAAATCCGCAAAGATGTGAAGCGGCGAGGAAGTCGTAAATAATGCTTGGTGCGATTATAGGAGATATCGTTGGCTCAGTTTATGAATGGCATAATATAAAAACTAAAGACTTCCCGCTGTTCCGTGACAACTGCTTTTTCACGGATGACACCGTGATGACCGTTGCTACAGCAGACGCTATTATGAACGGCAGCAAAGCAGACGATTTCATTAATGCCTATAAAAAGTGGGGGCAACTTTACCCGGATGCCGGGTACGGTAGTCGCTTCGGCAGTTGGATACATTCCGATGACCGTAAGCCCTACAACTCTTGGGGCAATGGTTCAGCCATGCGTGTTTCTCCCTGCGCGGAATATGCTTTCAAAAGCCACTACCCCGGTGACTGCCCTGAAACCAGCATTTATAATGCGAGGAAGTTGGCGATCCTTTCGGCAGGTGTCACACATAACCACCCTGAAGGCATAAAGGGCGCTGAAGCAACTGCCTACTGTATTATGATGGCTTATGGGTATGGACTCTATGCTGCCAAAAAACACATACGTGAGGATATTACTTTTTTGTTTGGATATGACCTAAATAGAACCCTTGAAGATATTCGCCCTGCCTACCGTTTCAATGAAAGCTGTCAGGATACAGTGCCACAGGCAATTATTGCTTTCCTTGAAAGCACGGATTTTGAGGACGCAGTCAGAAACGCTATCTCCCTCGGAGGGGATAGCGATACGCTTGCTACTATTACCGGTAGCATTGCTGAAGCGGTATATGGTGTGCCCGATTGGATAAAGGACAAGGCTTTAAGCTATCTGGATGCACCGCTAAAGGATGTGTATAATCGGTGGACATCATACATAAGGAAGGCTTAGAATTATGTGAGCGTAACAGGTATCAATTTGTGCCGATTTTCTCTTGAACGTTAAGTATTCGAGCAATAATGTTGACTCATTCCCGCGAACGGACAAAAGCTGTTGAACTGTTCCCGCGAACCGATAGTACCCATTAAATCCACTATTGACCTATTTCCGCGAACGGACAAAATGAAAAATACAGACCAGACATCGAGGTGAGCCTATCGTTCCACGTTGAGACTGTTGTCTTGATGTCAAGGGTGGAGAAGTGAGTATGTAGAAAAGCCAGACAAATAAGGGGTTTTCGAGATTTGAGAGTAAAAATCCGATGTGTAAAAATCGTAAATATATCGGTTCGTGGAAACAAGTCAAAGCAAGTGATTTTGAGTGCGACAGAGCGATTTAGATGTCATAGTCTGGCGAGTGGTCAGTTTAGATGTCAGGGTTTCGCGAGTGGTCGATTTGGATGTTTTTTGAAAAAGACGAGGTTGTGTGGTCAGGTTGGATGTTTGAAAAAACGTTGTGAAAATTAAAAATTCGGAGGTAAAAATATGAATAACTATCACCGTACAGAAAAGTACGATAAGCACTTTCTATCGCAAAATTTTATGGGTCCAAACGCAATGCTAATGCTTGACGAGATAACCCAAAGTGTTGAACTCACGAAGGAAATGCGTGTTTTAGATCTGGGTTGTGGCAAGGGATTAACCTCGATGTTTCTGGCTAAAGAATACGGTGTACAAACATTTGCGGTTGATTTATGGATTACAGCTACCGATAACTATAAGCGGTTTCTGCAAATGGGTGTCGATGACCTGGTAGTTCCTATCCATGCCGACGCAACGGTGGAGTTGCCTTTTGCAGACGAGTACTTCGATGCATTAATAAGCGTTGATTCCTATCACTATTACGGAAACAACGATGACTATTTTGAGAAGCATTTGAAATCGCTGATAAAAAAGGGTGCACCGGTTGCAATCGCCATTCCAGGCACAAAGCAGGAAATGAACGGCATCATACCGGATGAGTTAAAGCCATTTTTAGATGACGGGGGTTTTGCGACATTGCATTGCATTGAATGGTGGACGCAGATTCTTGGAAAACATTTAGACAACTTTATGATCAAGGAAATGGACTGTACCGACGCAGCATGGAGTGATTGGCTTGCTGCAGATAATCCAATTGCAAAGCAGGATATAGACATGATGAAAGCTGATAACGGAAAGTATCTGAATCTCATCTCGATAACAGGAAAAAGAAAATAGCGTATCAACCAAACAAGGCAACCTATGTTATAATTTCGTAGAGTGCCTTGTCTTGTTATAACCTTATTATTCCACATCCACCGTCACGCCGGACTTGAATTCCACGGTAAATTTGTCCTCGTAGACGGTGACCTTTTCAATTAACCGCCGGATTAGCTGCTCATCGTATTCAGCAATAGCATTGGGCTGCTCCCGTAGGAATGCGCTCATATCAGCTATACGTTTGCATAATTCATCACGGTTGGCGTTCTCGATGGGTTTCTTCGGCTACATCTTCGTAGTCGGCCTTGGAGCTGGCCAGCTTTAAAAGCTGAGTTTGCAGTTCTTCCAGTCGGATATCTATGTCGGCTAAGGTCTGGTCATTTTCTTTACTTAAAACGGTGGCTATGTTGGTCTGTAGAGTGGAGAGGAAAGCATCTTTTCCGCTTAATGTATTATTGATGGCGGTGACCAGTACTTGCTCGATGGTGCTTTCCTGTACCGTTAGGGCATCGCAGAATAAGCCGGTGTTCTCCAGTCTGCTCACGCAGCGCCAGACGATGGATTTCTTGCCACGGTTGTTCCAGTGAACCCTTCGGAAAACCTCACCGCAGTTGCCGTAGATAATCATTTGGGCGAAGTAGTGGTTGCTGCTGTAGCTGTGCTTTTTTCCATTTTTGCTTGTATGAACACAGCGCCGTCTTATGAGTTCTTCCTGCACCTGCATGAAAATTTCACGCGGGATGATGGCTTCATGGCTGTTTTCCACGTAGTATTGCGGAACAAGGCCGGTTGTTCTTGACCCGCTTTTTTGTTAGGAAATCAACCGTATAGGTTTTCTGTAGAAGGGCATCACCAATGTACTTCTCATTTCTCAGGATCTGATTTATGTTGCTGGTATGCCACCTTTCATTACCTGCCCCGTTTAGGATACTGTCGGCTTCCAGGCCGCGAGCAATCTTAAGCATACTGGCACCCTCAAGGTATTCCCGGTATATGCGCTTAACGATTTCAACTTCCTCGGGAACAATTACCAGATGCTTATTATCATCCTTACTATAACCGAGAAACCGAGCGCAGTTGTTTTGGATTTCTCCCTGCTGGTAATTATATCAGGCAAAGTTGGAAGTAGAATAATTTCATTGCTTGGGATGTCTTCTACAGCTAACTTTTGTAGAATGTCTGTTCCATAAAGAAAGCTGAAGACTGATATTGGCGATCGGTCATTCAGCTTTTTCCTTTTATACGAATTAATGTGGCTCATCATGAGGTTTATATCGTCCTGAGTAAATGAATCCATACTTTTTTCTTTAGGGATAATTCTGCGAATGAACTTATGATTGTTTTCTAAGGAACCCTT
This sequence comes from Bacillota bacterium, assembly GCA_018435125.1. Classification (GTDB taxonomy): domain Bacteria; phylum Bacillota; class DTU065; order DTU065; family DTU065; genus JAHDNZ01. Next base: position 8,363 of record JAHDNZ010000026.1, read on the forward strand.
TTTAAAAAGGAGCTGTTCTGTCGCAATAGAATATCTTGGTTCTGTGATTTTGCTGGTTATCAAACTCAAGTTTTAATGGTTCAGAAAACTCACTGCCATTGTCAGTTAGAATAACAGGAAATAGTTTTCGAAAAACTGTTTGCTCTAACTTTTCATCGAGTTCGTTAAAGATATCAATTACACTCTACGTAGTATTTGCTTCTCTCAAGAAAGCTAGCATAAACCCTATTTCTATGAAATGCAGGGTTAATAAAACTTTCCCACCTCGAATTCCCTAAACAGTGTCCATCTCGACAACCGGTGTATCCGGATTTTCCTTAATAATCTTTTGGAAATCCTCTTAGAATAAGCGGGTTAATAATATTATCAAGGTACCTAATAGTGTTTTCATTAGAATTGATTCCACTTCTTGATTCTAAACGTACTAACTCATATTCCTTCTTCGCCTCGGATGCCTGGTAGAATGATTTTTCTTTACATAAAGAAAAACTGTTAGATTTTACACCAAGTAAGCGTATTCTTACTAGAGCTCTCCAAAAATATCGTGCTTTGGTATATAATGGAAAAGAGGAAGGCTTAAGGGTCGTTAGCTTAAGAATGAAAAAATCTGCAGTTACCACTTACCGGTTAAATTAAAAAGAAAGGTGATATTATGTGGAAAGTTTATGCAGTACTGTCAGCGGTATTTGCTAGCTTAACTTCAATTTTGGCAAAAGTTGGCATTGAAAGTGTCAATTCTAATCTTGCTACGGCCATTAGAACAGTGGTTGTCTTAGTTTTAGCCTGGGGTATTGTCTTTATCACCGGAGCCCAAGTAGGTATTAAAGATATCTCCAAAAAAAGTTTGCTATTTCTTATTTTATCCGGACTTGCAACTGGGTTTTCTTGGTTGTTTTATTATAAAGCTATCCAGATAGGCGAGGTTTCTAAAGTTGTGCCCATCGACAAATTTAGCATTGTCTTAACAATGATTCTGGCTTTTGTTATTTTAAAAGAGGAAGTTACGCTAAAGACAATTATAGGTGGAATTTTAATAAGTGCCGGCACTTTTGTTTTGATTCTCTAAAATAGTTACCAAAGGTCTTTTTTTTGATTTAGATAAAAGCCTGCGTTGGTAGAAAATAATAGAAGTATTTCGGCCTTCTGTAAAGAAGTAACCTAATAAGGTTAAGGAATGGTTTTAGGTACAGGTTTCTTTTAAGGAGACTATGATGTAAAATAAGCTTAGAAAGTGTATACAGTATTGTTTAACGATAAGGGGGTGTGGCTGTGGCGGTCCACCTTTATTCAATCAAGCTTCTGCAAATTATCATCGGTAGTTTTTTTGCCGCGGTGGGTATTAATATGTTTATTGTTCCCAATCACTTACTAGCCGGTGGTGTCGCAGGCATTTCACTTATTATTCACTATATCTTCGGCTACTCAATTCCCATACTTATGCTCATTATTAACATCCCAATTTTTATCGCCGGCTTTTATAAACTGCATTATGGTTATGTAATGAGAAGTTTGCTGGGTTTAGGTTCTCTAGCCTTGTTTATTAGCCTAACCAAGTTTTATTTACCGCCGATCCTGGTGGATGATCTTTTAATTGCGGCACTTTTTGGCGGTCTATTACAGGGCTTAGGATATGGACTAATATTTAAAGGCCGAGGTTCTTCCGGAGGTACGGATATCATCTCTTTAATTCTTCGAAGAAAGTATTCTTTTAACGTGGGCTCGTGTAATTTTTTAATGAATACTGTTATTATGACTGTTTCTCTGGCTTTTTTTGATATTAGATATGTGGGATATACTCTGGTATCAATGTTTATTTCCGGTTATGTGATTGATAAGATCCAGTTAGGTTTGGATAGAGCCAATAATGTTTTTATTATTTCTGACCGTTCCAATGAAGTAGCTGAAGCTATTATGCACGAAATTGGCAGGGGAGTTACTCTTTTGCAGGGTCGTGGTGCTTATTCGCAAACCGATAAGGAAGTTATTTTAACTAGTATTTCTATGACTCAGTTGCCAAAGTTGAAAGATGTAGTTTATTTAGAGGATCCAGCTGCTTTTATGATGGTGGGAGAGGCGAGTGAGGTTTTTGGCAGAGGTTTTAAACCTTCACCTCTTAAAGAAAAAGAAGAATTAGAGTTTGGTCTAAAAAAAACCTGGCGAAAACTTAAGCGAAAAAAAGAGAAGACTCAGTTGGAGAAAACTAAACTAGACTAAAAAAGAGGAGCTGCGTAATTACGCAGCTCCTTTACGTAAAAGAACTTTTTGAATTTCCCCGGTAACTAAAGGCAAGAAACCTAAGCTAAGGACCCAAAGCCACTGTGAAGTTGAGAGAGAAACAAGACTAAAGGCTTTAGCTAGGGTGGGGATAAACAACACCGGCAGTAAAAGTAAAATAGAGCCCGAGATTGCCAAGAGCATAACTTTATTGCTGAAAAGGCCAAGCTTTATAAGACTGATTTGCTCGGAACGCGATGAAAACGCTCTTAAGAGCTCACCATTAATTAAGGTTAAAAAAGCCATGGTACGTCCCAGAGCTAGGGAGTTAGCTACCGGAGTTTTTAAACCAATATTAAAGGCTAACAGGGTAGTCGTGGTAACAACCAAAGCTTGGATAACAACTAAACGCCATAACTTGCGATCTAAGAGGGGTTCTTTAGGACTGCGGGGTTTTCTTTTCATGATATCACTTTCACCTGCTTCAACACCTAATGCGAGAGCTGGAAAGGCATCTGTTAAAACATTAACCCAAAGAAGCTGAATAGGCAAAAGAGGAACAGGCCAGCCAACCAACATAGAGATAAAGATTACCAAGACTTCGGCGAAATTGCATGAAAGAAGGAAGTAAACAAATTTACGAATATTTGCATAGATAATACGGCCTTCTTTGACGGCCCCAACTATACTAGCAAAATTATCATCCATTAAAACCATATCGGCAGTTTGTTTGGCAACGTCAGTACCGGTAATTCCCATGGAAATACCGATATCGGCCTTTTTTAAGGCCATAGCATCATTTACTCCATCACCGGTCATAGCTACGATATGGCCATTGGCTTTAAGAGCGTCAACAATTCTTACTTTGTGTTCGGGAGAGACTCTAGCATAGATATTGACATTTTCAACCGCAACTTGTAGATCTGCATCACTAAGTTCTGAAAGCTCTGTTCCGGTAAGAACCTGATTGTTATCGTCAGCCAGACCGATCTGCCTAGCAATAGCCAGGGCAGTTTTCGGATAATCACCTGTAATCATTTTGGGAGTAATACCAGCAGCTTGGCATTCTTTAATTGCTTCTTTGGCTTCTTCTCTTGGCGGATCAATCATGGCCACTAGACCTAGAAAGGTAAGAGATGATTCCTCGAAGACACTAAGCTTATCAGGCAGAGAGGGTAGATCTTTATAGGCCAAAGCGAGTACTCTTAGAGCTGAATCAGCCAAAGACTCATTAGCTTTCAGAAAGTACTGCTTGAGATCATCGGTTAAAGGTACACTCTTATCATTAATAAGTATCTGGTCGGTCACTTTAAACATCTCATCGGGAGCTCCTTTTACCAGGAGGCGATTGGTATTATGGTAATTGATTAGAGTGCTCATTCTTTTGCGATTTGAATCAAAGGGCAGTTCTAAAAGTCGGGGATATTTAAGCATTAATTTTTCTTTAAATAAGTTATTTTTGGCGGCTGCAACCACTAAGCTGCCCTCAGTAGGGTCACCAATAATATCATAATGGTCATCATTTAGGATCAGTTCAGAGTCGTTACAGAGAACACCTGCCAGAAGAAGTTCAGTTAAACCAGCATCACTACCTTCAAAGACTCTAAACTCACCTTCCGGGTCATAACCATTTCCAGTTACATTAAGGATTCCTTGTGGCAGAATAATTTTTACTACCGTCATCTGGTTTTCGGTAAGAGTACCGGTTTTGTCAGAACAAATAACGGTTGTAGTACCAAGGGTTTCAACAGCGAGTAGTCTGCGAATAACAGCATTTTTTTGGCTCATTCTGGTCATACCAAGAGCGAGAACAATGGTAACAACAGCCGGTAAACCCTCCGGTATAGCTGCCACAGCAAGAGAAATGGCAGTCATAAATAGTTCTAAAGGGCTTTCCAGTCCTCTTAAAAGACCGGTAAGAAAGACTATTACAGAAATTATTATAATTCCTAAACCTAATTTCTTACCTAAGCTATCAAGTTTAATTTGCAAAGGTGTTGGAGAGGTATCTACAGTACTTATAGCTGAGGCAATTTTACCTACCTCAGTCTCCATACCAGTAAAGACAACGACACCAAAACCTCGGCCATAGGTAACAATGGTACTCATATAAGCCATGTTTTTCCGGTCAGCTAGCTGAGTTTTTTTATCACCAATAAAACTAGCATCTTTTACTGAAGCTACAGATTCTCCTGTTAGTGCAGCCTCTTGAATCTCTAGATTTATTGTTTCTAGAAGTCTAAGATCAGCAGGGACGCTATCTCCTGTTTCTAAGATCACAATATCTCCGGGCACAAGTTCCTTAGCACTTAAGTATTCACGTCTACCATTTCTTAGGACTTTTGCTTTAGGAGCACTCATTTGGGCCAATGCCTCTAGAGCTTTGTCGGCTTTATTTTCTTGCAAAAGGCCAAAGGTAGCGTTGATAACTACAATCATAATAATGAGTAAAGCATCTAGCACTTCTCCCATTAGGCCGGATATTAGAGCTGATATTAGGAGAATGACAATCAAAAAATCACTGAATTGAGCGAGGATCTTTTCAAAAAGGCTACGCCCTTTTTTTTGTGTTAAAGCGTTGAAACCGTATTTTTTGCGTCTTTCATTAGCTTCTTCCGCTTGCAGACCGTTTAGATCAGTGTTTAGTTTTTTTAGGACTTCTTCTTTGCTTAAGCGATACACCAAAAACTCTCCTTTCATTCTGCTGTAAAAAAATAGGCAAGACCTCAAATGAGGTCTTGCCTATTTTAACGTGAACCGAGCAGGTTACCCCGCTGTACTGACGATACACGTACCTCTACCGTGGAGGTGGCTACTCCCCTCTAGATTGTACAGATTTAGAACTGATTATACATTGATTTTAACATTTTTTCATCATTTCTCAACTTAAAATATAAACTTTTGCATCATCTTGGAGTTATTTTAGCCAAAATGACAGAGAAAATTACCTAACAGAGTACCCAAAATATATTTTACTAAATCACACTTGATTTTCCTGATTAAGGAAATAAAAATCCGCTGGATTGTGAGTAGCAAAAACCAAAGGTCGCTCAGGTTTGTTGTCGAATCCTGCCGTATAGCTAGGTCGCTTACATTTATAGATGATACCTAAAGGGATACGCTCAGAAAATTCGTGAGCTTTTTCAAAGGCCAGCATTTTATTGGTTGGGTCATAATCATCAGGAAGATAATAAACTCTTTCTTGATACCATTTATACGTATTTACTTTATTAAACGAGACACAAGGCTGTAATACATCAAGCAGAGCAAAACCTGGATATCTAGCGGCAGCTTTGATCATGGCTACCAGATGGTCTGTATCTCCAGAAAAGGCTCTGGCGACAAATCCGGTATTCATAGCTATGGCAAAAGGCAAGGGATTAAAAGGAGGCATACGTGTTCCCTCGGGAGTTATTCCACCAACATAGCCTTCAAGACTTGTAGGCGATGCCTGACCTTTGGTCAGGCCAAAAACCTGGTTGTCATGGACAATATAGGTTAAGTCGACATTGCGTCTGAGGGCATGTAACAAATGGTTGCCACCTTCCGCATAGCCATCGCCATCGCCACCAAAAACAAAGACTTTTAGAGCAGGGTTTACTAGTTTAATAGCTTGAGCGGCAGGCAAAGATCGGCCATGTAGACCTGTAAAAGAATTGCCTGAGATATAAATAGGAAGTTTTGCCGCCTGACCTACACCGGAAACCAACATAACTTGATGCGGTAAAAGCTCCAGTTCAATTAACGCTTGTCGAAAAGCACTGCGAATAGCAAAGTTACCACACCCGGGACACCAAGCGGTATCTTTTAAGGTATAGTCATTAATATCTACCATGGGATATCTCCTCCCTCTTCGAGTCTGGCTACAATGTATTCGGGGGTTAGAGGTCTGCCATCATAGCGTAATACATAACCGGTCATGCCGATACCGGTTTCCGATTTGATTAGTTTACTAAATTGACTGGTGGCATTGCCTTCAACTGCTATTCGGCCTTTGCAGCCAACAATAGAGTTGATAATATATTCAGGGTTTATGGGGTAAAGATCAGTAAAGTGGACCATCTTAGTAAGGCGTCCCCTTTGATTGATAATATCAACAGCTTCTTTAACGGCGCCATAACTGGATCCCCAGGAGACTAAAACAAGGGAGGCATCTAAAGATCCGTATTCGAGAGGCTTTTTAGCTTCAAGTTTTAGTGCAGCCAGCTTAGAAAGCCTTTTTTCGTGTTGCTTAAGGCGGGTGTTAGCATCTTCAATGATATTGCCACTCTCATCGTGCTCGTCACCAGCAGTTTTGACAATCGCTTTGCTCTTTCCGGGAAAAGCTCGTGGTGAAATATTATCGGCAGTTAAGAGATGACGCTTGTAGTTTTGACCTAGTAAATCTCCGGTTTCTTTATCGAGGAGTTTGCCTCTATCTATCGTGATTTTATTAAAGTCAAAAAAGGGAGTAGTTTTTATAGAATCGGCAAGATACTGGTCACCTAGGACAATTACTGGTAGTTGATAAACATCAGCGATGTTAAAAGCTCTAATCATTGTTTCAAAAGCAGACTCAGGACTATAGGGAGCCATGACAAAACGAGGGAATTCACCTTGATGAGCATAGATGCTAAAAAGAAGGTCGGCTTGTTCAGTGCGTGTAGGAAGTCCCGTGGCAGGGCCAGGTCTTTGCATGTTTACAATAACAAGAGGTGTTTCAGTGATACTTGCCAGGCCTAAACCTTCTACCATTAAAGAAAAGCCACCACCAGATGTTGGCACTAAAGCCCTGGTTCCGGCATTTGCAGCCCCAATACCCATTATTATGGCAGCAATTTCATCTTCAACTTGCTCAACGATGATATGGCACGATAATTGGTGTGAAGCCAGATACTCGGTAAGGCTCGTAGAAGGAGTCATAGGATAAGCACTAACAAAACGGCAACCTGCAGCTATGGCTCCCATCCCCATACCTGTAGCACCATCTATAATTAACCTTCTATCTTCTTTGGGTCTATTTGCCTTTAATTTTAGCTCAAAGCCTGCAGGTCTATGTTCTTTGGCCCAGTTATAACCGGCTAAAGTTGCGTTTTTATTTTTTTCTACTATGTCGTTACCTTTTTTAGCCCAGGTCTCTTCTTGGAGCTTATAGAGAATTTCAATATCTCCATCTAAAAGACCCCATATTGAACCTAAGGCCACAGAATTATTCATCAGCGTATGGCCTCCATATTTTAAGGCCAGTTCTTCAAAAGGAACCAGCAAAACTTTGTCGGATTTAGTTTTAACAACACTTGGATCACAGATAATAAAACCATCAGGGGCTAAATTAGCTTGATGAGTTTCAAGTGATATTTGATCTAAAGCGATGAGAATTTGGCAGTCTTCTTTGACAGCAGAGATCTCTTTTTCAGCAAAACGGATACTAAAAAAGTTATAGCCACCTCTAATGCGTGACATATAATTCTGAGTTGAAAACACTTCAAAGCCAGCTTTGCCACCTGCCTGTACCAGCGCATAACTTAGTGATTTTAATCCCCTACCGGCAGCACCACCGACAATTAACGACAGGTCCATTTTCGACATTCCTTTCTGGCATTATACGCAGTTATTTTAATTACCTATATACAGTCAACAAGATTGAGCTATTCTTTTACAGGACAGGTAGTATTACCCACAATAAGAGGAGCAGGTAACACGATTTTGCCAAGAGGAAGGTTGGCATTAACAGCTGTTATCATTTGTTCAGCTAAATAAGAACCTAGAAGGTCAGGATCTTGATTCACAGTAGTTAGTTTTAGATCATAAAAATTAATTTTTAAATTATCAAAGCCTGTGACTGAAAGATCCTGAGGTATATTTAGACCAACCCCCAGTGCCTTTTCGATTACTTGGTAAGCATCGATATCATCTTTGCAAACTACCGCAGTGGGTCTCTCTTTTTGTGACAGGCAAAGGAAGAGTTGATGTAGCCCTTTTTCACCTTCAGGAAAGATCCAATCGTAATTTATAGTTAAACCATTTTTGGCTATTGTATGAAGGTAACCATTGAATCTGTCTTCCAGGCTAGTAGGTCTATGGGTTAGGGTACCATAAAAAGCAATTGATCTGTGCCCTAAAGAAATAAGATACTGGATAAGAGAGGCCATAGCAGCATAGTTATCGGTAACTACATAGCCAGCATCAAGTCCTTTAATAGTTCTATCAAAAAGTAGCAACGGATAACCATCTGCCGCTAACTGGAAGGCATAATGGCTAGCAGCACGATAAGACTCATCTTCGGGTAGCCAGATAATACCGGCATTTTCGCGAGCAAGGACTTGTAAGATGTGATTTTCATTTTGGATGCTATATTTGGATTGAGCCAAAGTTAAGTTAAATCTTTTTTGCTGCAGGCAAGTCTCAACTTTACTAACAACTGACGCAGCGATATTATTTGCGTATTGCTGCAAGAGATCAGGAAGTAAAAACGCAATACTTTTTAGACCTTGAATTGTCTGAATACTTTTGGGCTTATTGGCAATAACAAAAGTTCCTTTACCCTGCTGTTTATTGACAAAACCTTCTTTAACTAAAATTTCAATTGCTTGACGCACAGTAGTTCTACTTACGTTGTAGAAAGCTTCAATTTCATCTTCGCCAGGTAATTTGCTACCAACAGGAATAGACCCGTTAACTATTTTTTGTTTTAGAATTATAAACAACTGTTGATATAAAGGCAGGGGACTTTCCCTTTGGATCATGGATTCCAACCTCCAAAAGACTAAGGGTTAAAACAAGCATCAAAACAGATTAGAAAGCTTGTATGGCCCAAGTCAAAAATGTTTTTTCTAGAATTTGGCGAGTAATGGTTAAAAAGATTCTATATAGGGAGGGTATTGAGATTTGCAGCTAATTTGGCAGGGTTTCTCTTTGCTTCGTTCGTTTAACAACACCTAACTTCCTGCTTAAGTTTAAATTTGCCTATGGCTTCTAAATAAAGCTATTATCTCTATGGAAAGAGGTATCTTGAATAGATGAAAAGAAAATGATTGTAAGGCGGATTGGGTTATTGCTAGGTTAAACTATTTTTAAATATATAATATAAAGACCGCTAACAAAGCCTGAAAGAAGGGATATATATGATTGTTACTCTTGATGGTAAAAAAGTGGAAGTATCGCCCGGAACTAATGTGTTAAGTCTGGTAAAAGAGGGCACCTTGGCTTGTAAGGTTGACAATTACCTGGAAAGCCTTTCTTATGAAATTAATTCGGAAGTCGATATCAAAAGTGTAGATTTGTCTTCAGTTCTAGGGCAGCGTATTTTTGAACGCAGCCTGGTATTTGTTTTGGTAAAAGCAGTAAGAGAACTATATCCAACTGCGCAAGTAATAGTGCAGCATTCTATTTCAAATGGTATTTTTGTGGAAATAAAAAATGTTGGCCAAGCAATATCTCCCGCCATGGCTAAAGCTATTTCTTACAGAATGAATCAAATTATCAATAGTAAAGAACCATTTAAAAAGGAGATTCTAAGAAAGTACGAAGCGGAGAAAATGTTCTTAGAAGACAATCAACTCGATAAAGTAGAACTTTTAAGGCAAAGACCCGAAGAATATATACCGGTGTTTAGTCTGGGTTGGTATAAAGATTTCTCACATCTACCGATTGTACCCCATGCAGGTTTATTAAAACCTTTCGAACTTAAGTTTTATTTACCGGGTTTTATTTTACAAATTCCCACTTATAGGAATCCAGGTAGGATCGCCCCCTATGTCGAACAGCCTAAACTAGCCCAGATTTTCTCTGAAGAGGAGAAACAGGCAGAGATCCTTGAGGTCTCTAATGTCACTTCGCTAAACAGAAAGATTTTTGCTAACGCTAAACGTCTGATCCTGATATCAGAGGCAATTCATGCTCGCAAACTCGCCTTGCTCGCTGAGCAGATTATAAATAATCCTGAGAAAAGATTGATTTTAATCGCCGGACCTTCCTCGTCTGGTAAAACTACTTTCGCTCAAAGGCTTTCAATTCAATTGGAATCTTTAGGATATAAACCTATATCGATCTCACTAGATGATTACTTTGTTGACAGAGAAAAAACTCCCTTAGATGAAGACGGACAGCCTGATTATGAAAACATTAACGCTATTGAACTGGAGCTTTTTAACGATCAGTTAGCACGTCTCATGCAAGGAGAAAAAGTTGAGGCACCGGTATTTAACTTTAAGCTAGGCAAACGAGACGAAAAGATAAGGGAACTTAGTGTAGGCTATAATCAGCCAATTATTATCGAGGGTATTCATGGGTTAAACGAAAAATTAACTCACGCCATACCTAAAAATCGCAAGTTTAAGGTCTATGTAAGTGCGCTAACCCAGCTAAATATAGACGATCATAACCGAGTACCGACAACTGATGCCAGATTAATCCGAAGAATTGTCAGAGATTTTAATTATCGCAACCATGATGCCCTAAAGACATTGCGAATATGGCCTAAAGTCCGCCGAGGAGAAGAAAAGTATATCTTCCCTTACCAAGAAGAAGCAGAGGTTATGTTTAACTCAGCTTTACCATATGAATTAGCGGTTTTAAAACCATATGTTGAGCCGCTTTTAGCCAAAGTTGCCAAGACCGAAGATGAATTCACCGAAGCACAAAGGTTGCTTCAGTTCTTACAGTTTTTTGCTAGTCTTAACAGCGAAAGTATACCCTCAGACAGTATTTTGAGGGAATTTATCGGAGGAAGTGTCTTCTACTCCTAAGAAGGCAGGTTTAAGCCTGTTCTTGTGGAATACTTGCTGTAAATTCTTTAGGGATGATTATTACTTTCGGTAGTGGCAATTTGAGAGGAGCGAGTTCATTGAAGGCGAGCGAAGTAGCCCAATTTTTTCAGGACATGACACCAGAGATATATAAAAAAGAAACCTGTGACGGCTTTAAATTTGGCAATGGAGATCAGGAAGTTAAAAAGCTGGCTGTTACCTGGATGGCCACCATGGGAGTTTTAAACGAAGCTTATAGAAGAGGTTGTGATATGGTTATTACCCATGAACCCACATTTTACAACCATTGGGATCATACTTCTGATCTCAAAGATGATCCGGCTTATCAAATAAAAGAAGAATTTTTAAGGGAGCATAACCTAGTGGTTTATCGGGTTCATGATGGTTGGGATTTCTATCCCGAATATGGTATTTTAGATAGCCTGGCCAAAGAACTCGGTTTTAGAAGAATAGCTGGTGAATCAAAATGGATCAGGGTTTATGTTATACCAACAATAACCTTGGATCGTCTGGCCCTTGATGTTCAAAACAAACTAAGCCTTAAGGGAATTCGATATGTTGGCGATCCCGATCAGGAAATAACCAGAGTAGGAGTTGGAGTTGGGGCATTAGGTATGTTAAATAATCTAAAGGATGCCATGCAGTTTGGAGCTGATTGCCTAATCTGTGGTGAGACAGTCGAATGGTGGACAGCACGTTATGCTGAAGATGCTAATGTGGGTTTGATGCCCCTTGGACATTCTAATAGTGAAAACCCTGGTATGAAGTCCATGGCTGCATTTCTAAGAGAAAAGCTGCCTCTTGAGATTGAGTATATTCAAACACCCGATCCTTTTGTCTATCGAAAGGGGGAAAAATAGGTGTATCAGAAGTTTCAAGAAGTTCTTAACGAGATTATTCAAACGATTGTTGCCGAAGAAACAGCTAATATTAAAAAAGCTGCTTTGCTACTGAGCAAGACGGTCATGGAAGGTGGAACTCTTTATACATTTGGTACAGGTCATTCCCTAAGCATTGCTCTTGAAGCTGTTGGGAAAAGAGGCAGTTTAATAAAAGCCAAGCTCTTAGATGAGCATATCGGTAATCTGGCTCGTTTTGAAAGATTAGAAGGTCTAGGTCCTATTATTATGAAAAATCACCAACTCAGGCAAGAAGATACAGTGATTGTGGCCTCCAATTCCGGTCGCAACCCTCTAACTATCGAAGTAGCTAAAGAAGCTAAAAGAAAAGGAGCCAAAGTCATTACCATCTCGGCTCACGCGGTTAAAGCTGAATTAGTATCCTTGAGCAAAGACGGTAAGTATCTTTCTGATTTTGCCGATGTGGCCATCGATAATCATGGTGATAGCAAAGATCTATTAATAGAGATTCCCGCAACTGATTTGAAGGTGGGTTCACCATCTACTTTGACTGGTATTTACATCTATTACTTAATGCTTACCGAAGCTGTTGATTTGATGATAAAAAATAATTTCCAGCCACCTTTAATAAAAGGATGAAAGTTCTATTAGTGGCACTTAATGCCAAATATGTGCAATCTAATTTAGCTGTTTACGCTCTTAGAACTGCCTGTCTTGCTTACGATATAAGATGCAGTATATACGAGAGTAATATCAACGAACTGCCAGTCAGTCACCTAGCCAATATCGAGGCCTTTCAACCGGATGTTCTGGGCTTTTCCTGCTATATATGGAATATTGATATTATCAGTCGTTTAATAACTGATCTGAGAAAAATCTTACCTCAGACAGTAATTGTTTTGGGGGGCCCTGAGGTAAGTGAAATACCTATAGAGGCTTTGGGGAAATACCAACCAGACTATGTTATATCAGGTCCAGGTGAAAAAGCATGGCCTGAGTTGCTGTTAGCCCTTAAGGAAGGTTCCAAGATACCTCAGATCGTTGAAAAAACTGTCAGTATAGAGCAAACAGCATTTCCCTATCTTCCTAAGGATGATCTGAAAAATCATCTGGTTTACTATGAAGCATCAAGAGGTTGTGCCAACCGTTGTGCGTATTGCCTTTCTTCTGTAGACCGAAAGCTTGAGTTTAGGCCTTTATCTTTAGTGTTTGGGGACATAAAAAAGCTTTGGGAGATGGGGGTTAGCCAGATTAAATTTGTCGATCGCACCTTTAATTTAGACAAAAAACGCACTTTGGCAATCTGGCAACATCTCCTGCTAAATTATCCTAAAGGCAATTTCCATTTTGAGATAGCTGCAGATAGGCTTAGCGACGCGGAGATAGACTTTCTAAAAAAGGTACCCTCAGGACTTTTCCAAATGGAAATTGGAGTGCAATCAACTTTTATACCTACTTTAGAGGCTATTAACCGTTCTACTAACTCTGACATCCTGTTAAATAGATTAAAAGAACTAGCAGAAGAGACCAGGGTACTTGTTTATGCCGATTTAATCGCAGGCTTACCTTTGGAAAGCTATACAAGGTTTTTACAAAGTTTTAGAGATGTCTTGGCAACCAGACCGGACCAACTTCAGCTGGGATTTTTAAAATTACTCCCGGGAACCTCATTAAGAGCTGAGGCTTCTAAATGGGGGATAGTCTATTCTGATTTTCCTCCCTATGAAGTCTTAAAAACAGACCATATTTCCTTTAGTGAATTACAACGGTTAAAAGGTCTCGAGTGGACGGTGGATCTTTTTTATAATTCCGGTTATTTTAAAGAAACCTTAAAGGAGATAGCTAGTTCGGAGTTGGGTTCTTTTTTCATGGGTCTGCAAGATAGACTTACCAAAGCAGGCGAGCTTGGGCAAAAAAGAAAAGTGGAGTCCCGCTTTAAATTTTTAAATAAGGAGTTTCCCGAACTTTCCGATTGGATTTTGCTTGATTTTTTGAAACAGGGGCTATCACATACCATGCCTTCTTGGTATAAAGGAGACCTTTATTTGGAATCTCAACGGGAAAGCAAAAAAGTATTTAACGCTGAAAAAAGGCCGGTTTTACTTTTAAGGCTTACGCCAAGTTTAGAAAAGAGGTTTCAAGCCAAAAACCTGGCCCTTGTTATGGGCTATCCTCATATAGACAGACGTTGCCAAGAGATTATAGCGCTTAAATAAAAAGCTGACAGGATAAACTGCCAGCTTTTATTTATTAAGGAGTAAATTCTTCCATGTCTCTAGCCAATTCTTTAAGGACAGCCGAGGTAGCGATAAAATCTTCTCGCTCCTGTTGATTAAGCGGAAGTTCAATGGTTTTTTGAATACCTCCCGAACCGATTACTGCCGGAAGTCCCATGCTGACATCATAAATACCAAGATAACCGTTTATGTGCATAGAGACAGTAAGAACAGAGTGCTCATCTTTTAAGACGGCTTCGGCTAGACGCGTCAAGGTCAAAGCAATGGCATAATAAGTGGCCCCCTTTTTTTTAATTACCTCCATACCGGCATCACGGACCTCTAAAAAGATCTGCTCACGTTTTTGGCTCTCACAGATACGGTTACATATACTGCAATAAGTAGCCATAGGTACACCCGAGATATTGGCTAAGCTCCAAACAGGTATTTCCCCTTCGCCGTGTTCGCCAATTATATCAGCCTGGATGCTGCGAGCTTCGATATGGCAATTTTGAGCCAGAGTAAAGCGAAATCTAGCCGTATCAAGAAGTGTTCCCGATCCGAAGACCTTTTCTTTGGGTTGTTTAGAAGTCCTTTGAGCAGTTAAGGCCATGAGATCAACCGGATTAGTGGCTACAATTATTACCGGATCGTCGGCATGGGTATTTAACTGCTTAACAATATCTTGAACAATACGGTTATTAGAATGAATTAGGTCCCGGCGGCTTTGGCCTGGCCTTCTTGGCAGACCTGCTGTTATAATAACCACTTCGGCATCTTTAGTATCTTGATAAGTTCCGGCATAAATTTTGGCTGGGTTTAAAAACGGCATACCATGATTAATATCTAAAGCTTCCCCTTTAGCTTTATCTGTATTGATATCGATTATTACTAGTTCGGAAACAAGGCCTTTGACAGCCAAAGTATAGGCTGTTGTCGCACCTACCTGACCGGCACCAACTATGGCAACTTTATTTTTTTTAATCAAAACTATTCCTCCTTCTAACAACCACTTTGGTCATGAGTTAATAAAGAAGATAGGGTTTGGCTTTTTGCTTAAAGTGGTTTAGTTCATTTTCAAAATGACGTTGAATTTCTTTCGGGGGTAATATAGATAGCAACGGGTATAAGCGCTTACCGGCTAAAGCGTTAAATCTAGCCGTGTTTATTTTGAAATCAGGACAATTGTTTAAGAGATAAGAGATCATAGCAATACCGGTATAGACAGGATCAAAAGTTGAATCATCTGTTATATGTAAGCAAACCCCTTCACATTTAATATTCTGATATCTCCAAAAAGTGGGTATAAATTCCACGGCTCTAAAATAGACTCCCGGAATACCTAAAGAATTTAACCTCAGGGATAATTCATAACCGTTTAGAAAGGGTGCACCTATTATTTCAAAAGGTTGAGTTGTACCACGTCCTTCAGAAACATTAGTGCCTTCAAAAAGACAGGTACCGGGATAGACCTTGATGGTATTAAAAGAAGGGATATTCGGTGAGGGTGCAACCCAGGGTAGGTTGTAGGAAGGAAAAGCTTTTTTTGGATCATAATCCTCACAGCGAATCACCAAAGGTGGATGGCTGCTTTCACTATATAAAAGGCCAAGTTCTCCTAATGTCAAGCCATGCTGCCAAGCTAGGTTTTCAAGTCCCAAAAACGAAGCTCCATCTTTTTCTAAGATGTTACCTCTTACTACTCGGCCAAGGGGGTTTGGTCGATCCAAGATGACAAAATCTAAATAATGCGCTAAGGCTTTTTTATATGAATTAACCATGGTAACACCATAGGTATAAAAACGTACGCCAACATCTTGAATATCAAAGACTAACGTGTCGATTTCAGAAAGCATTTCAACAGTAGGCTCGGTAGTATTATCAAAAAGGCTAAAGATAGGCAGACCACTTGGTTTATGAATATATGATGCCACTTTAAGTGTATCTTGCACGGAACCAAAAAAACCATGTTCAGGGGAGAAAAGCGCTTTTAATTCTATATTTGGCGACTCAAGTAGGACTTGCCAGTTTGGCTGCATAGACTTGGTTATTCCTGTATGATTAGTAATCAGGCCAATTTTTCTTCCCGTTAACAGCGAACAGTCTTTAGAGATGAGTACATCTATACCATTAAGCAAAAGAATACCCCCTCTTGAAATAATTATTCTTATGTATACTATATATAGTTCGGATTTCAGCAGGAAAAATTATTAGGTAACCAGAAAGACTTATTAAAATCTAATAAAAGAAAATGCCCTGAAAATATTTTCCTATCTTTTGGCTTGCATTCTATCCGCTTAAGGTTTATAATGTTTTTAACAAGAATGATAATCATTACTAATAGCTTTAAGTAAGGGTGGGTGACCGGCATGCTTAGTGGAATTGATAAAAATGTTCAAAACAGTGTAGTTACTGGAAAAGTTTGGGATTCAATTTCTGCTGACAGGTTAAGAACTGAGCTGTTTGATCACTATCACGAATTGGTGCCGCGGTTAGTTAGACGTTTTGCTGGCAAAGGCGAAAGTTGGGACGATCTGTTACAAGTAGGTTATTTAGGTTTATTAAAGGCCATAGACAAATTCGATCCTAAACAAGGCAATTCCTTTATCGCTTACGCAACACCTACTATTCAAGGCGAATTAAAAAGGTATTTTCGTGATAAAGCTTGGCGGATAAAAGTTTCTAGGCGCAATAAAGAAAGAGCTTTGCAGGTTAAGGAATTTATTGCCTACTATGAAAGGATGGAAGGAAATAAACCTAGCGACGAAGTGATTACCAGCGAAATGAATATTTCTTTGGAGGATGTTGCTGACGCAAAACAGATTATCGACAATTTTTATACGCTTAGTCTAGATGCGCCGGTTTCATCTGATCCAGAAGCCGATGATTTTGCTTCTTTATTTGGGGGAGAAGATACTGGATATGAAGATATCTTAAATCGAGAAACTCTGGACAGTGTTTTGAAATCTTTACCGGAAAGACAGCAGGATATACTAAAACTGCGTTACTTTGATACTTTACCTCAAAGACAGGTAGCAGATATTTTGGGAATATCCCAAATGCATGTTTCTCGTTTGGAAAGATTAGCTCTTGATAAACTGAGAAAACTGTTGCAAGCAAATTAGTTGTTTGAAAAAAAACAATAGATAACGATTAACAACCCTCAGCTACCCCTATAACTTCGGGGTAGCTTTTTCATGGCAGTTATCTTTATAAAAGGGTAAAGCATTATCTCACTATTAAAAAAAGGGCAAGAAGGGTTCTTAAGGAAAATAAAGGTTAAGTAATAAAAGACCCAAAACTGTTACTACGCTAGAAAATAACTTTTGGATTAAGCATTTTGTTGCATTTGGTTTTTAAAAAGAGAGGGTAAATCTAGGGAGGAAACCATATGAACCGGAAATATCTAATTATCGTGGCCTTAATTTGTTTTACTCAAATTCAAGCAATAGCTCAAAAGATAGAACCAATCAATTTAGCTCAAGCAAGATCTTATAAGATTAGCGCTACTTGGCCTGATCCGTTATTTGCCAAATTAGAGGAGCACTATCCGGATACTAACCAGGTTGAATTAACCGATGGTTATCTAGGAAAGGTTTGTTATCAAGATACAGCTTGGCAAGCTTTCCTGCGTCAAGGTAAGCGGATTATTGAAATAGATCTAGGTGAAATTCAGACTGTTTATCAGATTCAAGGAAGATTTCTTCAGGTGCATGCTGCGGGTGTATATGTACCGCGCTATATAGATTACTCTCTTTCTTTAGATGGGATAAATTGGTTTAAGGTAGGGCAAAAGTTAACTCAAGTTGGTCCTTGGAATAGAGAAAACCAAGTTGAGGTAATCAGCCTTAACAACCTCAAGCATCTGGCTCGCTGGGTAAAGCTAGAGTTTGAAGCGGATGGTAATGTCTTTATGGATGAAATTGAGGTTTGGGGGAGGTTGGGAATAGTCGAAGGAGCCAAGACATTAGATCATACTCAAGGTTTCTTAGAACTAACTCATGAGAATTTAGAAAGTAAAAAGGGTTTGCTTAAGGCAGGGTCTAAACAGGCAGCTGGGGCTTGTCACATAGCACTTTTAACTTATGCATATCCTCCAAACCCCCAAGATGGTAGTTGGCATACATTAGAGTACCTACCTTATATTACTTATATTTCGGAGGAAGCAGTTCCAACAGATTGGATGTTTGATACGGTTTTACTTTGTCCGCAGGGTATAACTCCCTCAGGCAGAAAGCTAAATGCTACTAAGGTTTCAGAGGCAGCTACCATTGATGATTGGAAGTGGTACTTAGAAGAAACATTTAGACCCAACCAGCAAATAGCGGCTCTAAATCAAGCAGTTGAAATAGGTCAAAAGTTGTTAATTGATCCCGATAAAAAGATCAAGGTAATTTTAACACTGATAAACCCCTCACCCCTGCAACCTAAATTTGGTTCATTAGAGGTTAGCGGAGAAGTACTAAATTTTGATTGGAATCAGGTCGGAATAGAACAAGCTCTTAAAAACCGCCTATCTGCCCTAGAGTGGCTAATGGATCAATTACTAACTCGCTGGGAAGCTGAAAATCCTGAAAATTTGGAACTCATTGGTTTTTACTGGCACCCAGAGGCGATTGGTTTTCAGTTTAGTCCTAAAGAAGATACTTTCATTAACAAAGTTGCAGATCTCGTACACAAACGAGGTTTAAAATTTTTTTGGATTCCTTTTTATGGAGCCGAAGGCTCATATAATTGGCAGCAATATGGTTTTGATGTAGCTATTCTTCAACCTAACTATATGTTCTCTGAGGTTGGAGAAGAAAGACTCAAATTAGTTTTTGAAATAACATCTACTTTAGGTATGGGCGTAGAAATTGAAAAGCATTGGGCAGATGGAAAAAGAGAGAGGGAAATTTGGCAAAACTATTTAATATATGGAGCCAAATATGGTTATAACGAGGCTGTATGTGCTTATTACCAGGGATTTAAAGATTTTGAACGTGCAGCATTGAATTATAATACCCGTTTCCTCTATTATGAATCTGTCTACCAGTTTATCAAAGGAAAATACCAATTAAAATAATCATGGTAATAATTGGGCTTTTAATCTTAAAAACGGTAAAAGCGTACTTCTGCTCTTACTAAGAAAGGACACTCTCTTAGTGGCTGTTTCTTTATAACAATCAGGCCTCTAATCTAATTGAACCTTCTTAAATTAATAAAAAAGTTCTTTAATGGGAGAGACTAAGCTTTATAGGAGGTTCACAGGATGGACACACGCTTATTTATTGTAGGTCTTTGCCAAGGAGAAATAATTGACAAGGCGTTACTGATGCAGAAGCTGTTATCAGAGAAATATAAAATCTACAAAAAAAGATTACCACCTTTGCATCTTACTTTTGAAGTAGTGGAGGCACCAGAAGAACAAATAATTGCTAAAGTAAAAGATGCTGTTTACCAGGCTTGCCTTAACATCAGTTCGTTTCCTATTAGAGCCAATGGATTTGCTTGTTTCCCCCCACCTTATAAATCGGTTGGTTTGTTAATTGAAAAGAGTGAAGAGTTGGAGTCTGCCGCCGAAATAATCAAAAAACAGCTAAATAGGGTAGGTATCTACGCAACTAATCCCTTTGGTAAGGACAGGGTTTACCACCTAACCATAGTAAATACCTTTTTAGCTGATCGGAAATGGAGTGAAGAAGAATTTCTTGAAGTTTGTAATGTGGTAGATAAAGTTCCTCTGGATTTGCAGGGCAAGGTGTTGCAAATCGCTCTTTGGCATCCTACTAAGGTAAAAGAGACTATGAGTGAAGGTACATTTCCACTTCAAGATAGAAAAACTGTATCAATTAATCTGGAAACATAAACTGCTCTTCGGTTAAGATCGTAGCGATCCGATTACCTGAAATGTTTAAATTATTGACTACAAAAATATTTTGATTTGATTAGTCTGGTTTTGTTGTTTTTTTAGCAGGGAAAGAGTACGGCTATACATAATTTACTTTATGATGAAAGTTTTTAAAAAGCATTTTTAGGGGGGTTTGGTATGCGCAAAGCTACCTTTTTGTTAGTTATTGTTTTTTTATTTGGTATGTTGGCATCTGCAGTGGAGATAACTGCTTGGGTTACCTATGGAGGAGTAATGGGTAATATTCTCAAGGAAATGATTGACAAAGATTTTACTCCTAAAACCGGTATAAAGGTTAGATACGAACCTTATATGGTTGATGCTGCTTTTTTTCAAAAAGCATTGTTGGCTTTAGCTACAGGTGACGCTCCAGATGTTATGACACTAAGTGCAGGACAGGTTGTTGATCTTGCCTTACGTGGAGCAATTGAGGATCTTAGTTCTTTTCCTGATTATAAAAAAGCGGTTGCAGATATTTATCCCGGGGCGCTAAGGACATTAACCTATAAAGACCATGTTTTTGGTTTACCCTTTGAACTAGGATGGACAATTTCATTTTACAGATCGGATATTTTTACTGAATTAGGACTCAATCCTCCTAACACTTGGGATGAATTCAAAAAGATAATACCCAAGATTCAAGCACAGGGGAAATCTACGTATCTTTCAACGATTGGTAATACACCAGATGGCCATGTTCGTGCATTTTTCCCGTTTATCTACCAACGTAACCAGGATATCTTTACCGAAGATGGTTTACGCTCTAACTTAGATTCTCAAGCAGCATTAGAGGCTTTCAGAGAGTTCACATCTTTTTATACTGAGTATAAATCACCTCTAGAACTACCTGAAATTGAAGCCTTCAGTAACGGAGACACACCTTATATGGTAACACTCAATTGGCTTTATTCAAAATTTATCCTTGGTAAGCCACAGCTTAAAGGTAAGTGGGGTATTACCCAAGCACCGGGTACAGTTGATGCCAAAGGTAAGATAAATAAAAATGTGCCTTTATCTTCCTTTGCTTTTGCCATGCCGGTAAATAAAAACCAAGAAAGACGCCAAGCAGCTTGGGAATTCTTGAAATGGATCGCTTCAGATGCAGTTCAAAAAGAGTTTCAAAAGAGAATTTACGAGTCACCGGAAGAATGGATTTTGGTTTTTGGTACAAAAGGGACAGCTAATTCCGAGGTGTTTGCCGAGAAGGATCGAAAGATAATTGACGCCACACTAAGAGAAGCAATTGGTCCTAAAGCTGTAGTAGGTGGTTACCAAACCTATCGCTATCTTAGCTTTGCTTTCTCTAAAGTAGTCATGCAAAAAGAAGATCCTAAAAAAGCTCTTTTGGAAGCAACTAAAGATTCCAATACTGAGTTGATTAAAAAGCAAAAAGAGTTTGAGCGTTTTGTCAAAAGGCTATAAGGTTATCAAGACCGAAAACAAAGAGGCTTTTTATAAGAAAAAGTTGATAAATGGGACTTGAAATAGTTATCTAAAAGAACGAGAAGCAATTCTCGTTCTTTTAATAGCTTATTATAGTTTTTAAGGGAATGATTATATCTTGGCAAGTAAGGATTCTACCTATACCATAAAAGTTTGGTTAAGATACTTAGTCACGGATTCAAATTAAAAATGATGCAAACAACTGTAAGACAAAAGGGACAAACATCGAAAGGACAGCTCCGGAAATAAAAGCAGCCAGTGCCGTTTTAGGTCCTGCGGCTTTTAAGATAACAGGCAAAGTACTATCCATGGTAGTTGCGCCACCGGCAGCAAAGGTTAAAGGCTTAATTTCTCCTTTTTCTAAACTGTTTTTAGCCAGTAGAGGTGCCAGAACAAAAGTGCATAATTCACGAAAAAGATTTGTTAAAAAGGCGATTGTTCCTAATTCCGATGAAACTAGTTTGCCAAGGAGTGGGCCTGAGAGGCTATACCAGCCAAAAGCTGAAGCACAGGTGATGCTAGGCAGCAAACCAATAGGTAAAAATAGACCGGCAAAAAGTGCTCCTGATAAAGAACCTAAAGCGATCAGCAATGGATAGATAAGCAGAGAAAAGCCTTCTGTTTTAATCTGTTTAAAAAGCTCTTTATCTTGTCCAAAATCAAAGCCAACAAAAAACATCATTAGTAGTAGAGAGATGGTAACTAAATGGTCTATGGCAAAACTAAAATTAGGATAGATATAACCAAATAAGATTCCTGAAAGAACAGTAATTATTATTTCCCAAATTGCAATTTCAAGTTGAACTACCGTCCAAGATAGTTTTGTAGTAAAGATAAGGTTGGCTAGCCAACCTTTGTGGCTTCAGCTAAACCTATAAAGTTATCATCAGCGTATATTTTGTCCAACTCTGCCTCAAA
>JAHDNZ010000091.1 GCA_018435125.1 Bacillota bacterium
GCCTTGTCATAGTTAAAACTGGCTGGGCCCAGCCAGTTGGAAACTACTATGCTAAGTTCATTCACTACTCCTCAATGCTTAGAGAATAATTCTTAGAAATTTGGGCACATTGGTGGCTAACTTATACTTGAAATTCTCGAAAAAAACTAAACTAAAAACCGTTGTACATTTTTGTAAGGATTGAGCGTTTCAAGATAATATCTAGTAGAAAGGAAGAGAAGGCGAATGCTACCGCATAGCCAAAATATATGAAAAAGACAACTTCAATCTATCTTTTAGCTCTGTTAAGCTTTATCATAATTGGTATCCTTCTAATTAGACATTTTCGGATAGATAAAAACAAATATCTAGAAGTACCTATTTTAGCAGAACATAAGATTGAAAATGATCCTAATGAAGAAGGACTACCTGAGCTAGTGCAAAGCCAGATTTTTCTTCAGGTAGTTCCGATTTCTATAAGCAAGGATTTAACAGATTGGTTTGCTTTCCTTAATCTAAAAAAGATGCTGAACTTTGCAGTTAATTGTCCTGCTAACGAAAGATTGTTATTTGAGTTTAGTCTTAACCTTTATGCGGAAGATGGTATTATAGAAGAGTTAGCTTTTGTATTAGCAAGTGATCCTAAATTAAAACTTAACAGCTCATTTAAAATAGGTTTTATTTCAGGATACGATGATTTCGGATTAGCAGAGTCTTATCGCTTACGTGCTTTAGTCGGGGAAAGAATGATTGAGCGGCTTGATTACGCTGCACCTATTCTCAGCAACGAAAAAAGTTCTGTAATTGATGTTAATCTGCTGGTTACAAGAAAAAATATTCCTATTGTATTAGCTTATTGGCTAGAACCGATAAATGGTATGGTATTAAGAAATGAAAAAATTTCTCTGAGATCTGGGATAACTGTTGAAGAACTCATGCAGGAGCTTAGAAAAGTTGGCTTTTCTAAGACAAGAGTATTAAGTGTAAAATGCATTGCGAGTCAAATGTAAAAGGCGCAGGTATCCTGCGTCTTTTAACATTTAATAATGAACTAGTAAATTATTCAAGATAGCTATAAGCTGTTAATACTATGGTAAGGGAAAAGAGATATTTTCTTAATCATTATAAGAACAATTCATTTAACTAAGGAGTGAAGGGCAGTGCTAAATATTATTAGAAAGGAATACTCTACACGCATAGAACTGGTGGAAAATGATGAGGTAAAAAGCTGGTTAACAATTCATAACCTAAAGGTTTTTGTTTGGGGCAAAATTCTTACGGCCGGAGGTATAGGAGGAGTAAAAACTAAAGAGGAATATCGTCATCAGGGTTATTCAAGAGCAGTACTAGACGAGGCTCTCAAGGTTATGTTAAGTGATAAACAAGATCTTTCGCTATTATTTGGCATTCCAGATTACTATTATCGTTGGGGCTTTGGTAGCTGTTTGCCACAAAATTATATCAGTATTCCTACTTATCAGGCAGAAAGGGCAGTTTTCTCCCACTTAGTAAGGCCCTTTACTGAATCTGATTATCCCCAGATTCTATCTATCTACGAGCAGAACAATAAATATCGCACTGGGGCAATAGTTAGAGATTTGGAACGCTTTCGTTTTAGGTTAGGTAGCAGTTTTTGGGAAAAAGCTGAAATATATGTTTTGACAAAAGATGCAAAGATAGAAGGTTACTTAGTTTTAGATCAAAATAAACGTCAAGTTAATATAGCTGAAATTGAAACGCAAAACCCCGCTGTTTATTATTCCATGTTAGCCTTTTTGGCAAAACAGGCAATTGATAAACGTGTTTCTGCCATTACCGGCAATATCCCCTGGGATCACCCTTTTACACTTTTGGCTAGAGATTATGGCCTTTCAGTGACGACAAACTATGTATACAATGCTGATGGTATGGGGAGAATTATTACTCAAGATAATGTCTTGCAAAAATTAGCCCTAGAGATATTTAAAAATACTGGCCTAGCTTTTAACGAAGCCACGCTACTTTTTTCAACCGAATTAGGTCATACCAAAATTGGTCAAGGCTTAGAATCTCATCTAATCGAAACAGATCAAAAAACCCTATTGCAACTACTTTTTGGTTATCGAAGTGCTAAAGAGTGTATCTATGAAAATAAGCTGGACTCAAAGACTCTAAATACAGCTGTATTAGAAAAGATGTTTCCTTTAAGAACTGCTCATCTATATGGACCGGATAAATTTTAAGGGAGTCTTTAAAGACTCCCTGGCTTAATCTTTTAGTGGTTTAATAACAGAATTTAAGGAAATGGTATTTAATTTATTGGCAAGGTTTTCTAATAAAAGTTCAGGATTTGTGTCAGAGAAGTTTTTAGTTAAAGCTGAAAATGCATTTTGGATAAAGCCAAGATAGGTAGAAAGGTTTTTATCATAGATATTTAGATTTAAGTCTATAGTTTCTAAAACCTCAAGATTAATGGCCGGATCAAAGCCTCTTTTAACATTTAAGTCAGCCACACTTTTGATGGAACCGAATGCATCTGCCGTAAGAGCTTCTGCTAGTAGTGGCAGTACTTGAATTCTAAACAATTCACGATATAAGTTAAACTGTAATTCCAAGGGTAATAGCCAGTTGCCAATTAAGATCGGCGAAATAAGAGATTGGTGTTGAACTATAATCTCGCTGAGCCCTTTACCATCATAAAGAGGATTTAGGGACAAGTTTTTACTGAATTTTAGATGCAGACCCCCCACATCAGTCTGGAGTTTTTTAAGATTGCTATAAAAACGACCTAAATAGACTTGGTAGCCGACTGGTGTTTCAATCAGTAAAATCTTATATTTACCTGGATAAAGAGGAGAGACAATGCTAGCAGAAATTAGCTGTGCGTCATTAACCAAACCGATTTTTGCGTCCAGGAGTTTGTCAGTATCCATGTTTTTAAAGGAAACTTCTAAACCATTGAGATTAAAAACCAAATCTGGATTTAACCGCTGGTAATTGGTTTCTTCTTTGGCTATAAGATGATTGTCTAGCATCAGTTTAATAGTAAAGCAATGGGGATTTCGAGAACTATTTACCTCTAATATTAAGTTGTAAGAACCTTCCTTAAGCGCAGAATCAGTTTTAAGCTTTAAGGAGTTAATATTTGCTTCATTTGGTGTTAGTATTTTAGCAGCACGACCAGTCTCTCCTATTAAAATGGGGATTCCACAAAAAGAAACGTTATGAGCATGCTTATTAAGTGCAATTAAGGTGTTATTAAAAGAATTGGAATAATTTAATCGTTCGACATCAGTTAAATCATAAGTCGCTGCTTGAATTGTTATTTTACGTAGTTGGTAAATATATTTTTGTACTGTTCGAACTGATTTTTTTAAAAGATGAATTAAAGTACTAGCTGATTGTAATATAGCTAGATTATTGTGAAGAGAACAGGAACCATTATTTGTATTAACAAAAGTTAAAAGAGGGCCGTCTTTTTTTAAAAAAGGTTGGGTATGCAAATCCTTTTGGTCGTGATTAATACATTTAAGAGAAGGCATTTTTCATTCCTCCGCTTGCCATAGACTTACCTTTAGTTAATCGGCATACTGCGGGAAAAATTTAAGCGGATTTTAAGGAAATATTTATATTATTCTATCGTCATCTTGCTATTTATGGCTTTTAGGCCCAAAAGCTAGCTATTTGGTTATTAATGTTTGCCTGTATTTATCCATAAGTTGGCGGAATATTTCACCATTGGTTGGGGGGGTGTAAGTAACAGCGTTAGCTCCAGCTTTAATTGTGGCCAAGATCGTTTCTTCAGTAGGACCTCCGGTTGCAATTATAGGAACTTCAGGGAAATTATCGCGGATTTTAGCTACAATATCAGGGGTTTGATAGGCTCCGGAGACATTCAAAATATTCGCACCACTATTAAGTCGTTCTTCAATGTTTTCATCCTTGGAAACGACAGTAACAACAATTGGAATATCAATTCTTTTTGCTACTTGTGCTAATATTTTATTGGGTAGAGGTGCATTTACAACAACTCCCATAGCTCCTTGAAATTCAGCGTGTAAGGCCAGATTAACGACGCGAAGGCCGCTTGTAGTTCCACCACCAATACCACAAAAAACAGGTACTTGGGCAGCTATCATCAAAGCTTCGGTGATGATAGGCTGAGGTGTAAAAGGATAAACTGCTATTATAGCATCTGCATTTGTGTTTCGGATGATTGCGATATCGGTAGAAAACAGAAGGGATTTAATTAATTTACCATTGATACGAATTCCTGAAGCTTCATCAAATACCTTAGGTAAAATTATCAGGTTTTTTCTAAGTAAACCATTTATCTCTGGAATCATTAAAGTCATTAAAGTAAACCTCCTTTTTACATGGCCACAGAACACCCCTTAGGAAGGATAACTAACATTAATGGCCAATTATATATTGTTAAGGTTAAAGAATTGAAGGTGAGTTTATAGTTATGAATGTTGATTCTTTATTTGCTTCATTAAATCAAGTTGTCCCAGATACCAATTATTGGGAACTTATTAAATCCCAAGCTATAGGCCTCTTAAACAAAATTATATTAGCAGCTATTGTTTTTTTTATTGGGTGGCTGATAATAACAAATTTCAAGAAGGTATTCATAACAATCTTAGAAAGGGGTCGCCTGGATAAAGCGCTTACAAATCTTTTGGGTTCGGTTTTAAACTTTGCAGGTTGGGTCATTGTAATCTCAGCTATATTCAAAGTTTTAGGCTTTACTGAGGTATCCTTAGCTTTTAGTGGTTCTTTAGCTCTTATAGCTATGGGTTTGGCTTCTTCGGCATCTAGTGTAGTGGGAGATCTATTTAGTGGGGTTTCATTAATTGCAGATGACGATTTCCAAATCGGTACTCGGGTGACAGCCGCTGGAGTTACTGGTATGGTTGAAAGTATCGACATGCGAAAAACTAAAGTTAGAGATGATAAAGGTAATCTCTATATTATACCGAACAAGGCCATTGATAATGCTACCCTGACGATATTGGCTCCTACCAAAAATATCTTAGAGGAAAAAGGTCAAAAATCCTCCTAAGTTAACCAGATGCTTTCTCGTTTACTTTTAACTGTGGTGTTTCACAATAGATTTGTTCTTAGTGATGAAAGGGTGCAGTAGATGATTATTCAGTTTTTGTTATTAATTGGTGGTTTAATATTTGTTATTAAAGGTGCAGACTATTTTGTTGATGCTGCAGTTTCTGTAGCTAGGAAAACAGGTATGAGCGAGGTTTTAATCGGAGCTACTTTGGTAAGTATGGCTACTACTCTTCCGGAATTGGCGGTATCTACTTACTCCTCCTATTTAAATAAAGCTGATTTAGCTGTAGGGAATGCAGTAGGTTCAGTAATATTTAACACTGGAATTATTTTAGGACTAGCTATTTTACTTAGCCCAATAGTTATTAAGGACCAAAAATTTTCTAGTAAAGCTATTTTTATGCTGTTTGCTGGTATTCTTTTGGGATTGTTTTCTGTAAATGCCGAAGTAACTTTTCTAGAGGGCCTTTTACTAGTAACCCTTTTTATTGTCTATACTATTTTTCTGTTTAAATTTTCACCGGTAGCAGAAAATGAAAAACAAATTGACAATACACCGTTTTGGCTTTTAAGCATAAAGTTTATAGGTGGGGCTATGGCTGTGGTTTTTGGCAGCAGATTAATGGTTAATGCCGCCGTTAGTATAGCCGAAGCTTTAGGTATATCAACAGCTATTATCGGCCTTACGATAGTAGCCGCAGGTACTTCATTACCTGAACTCGTTACTTCCTTAACAGCTATTAAAAAAGGCCATCAAAATGTTTCTGTTGGTAATATTGTAGGAGCAAACTTTTTAAATATGGCTACTGTTATCGGCTTTTCATCACTTATTAATCCATTGCCGATGGGTAGCGACAGTTTAAGGATCGATCTACCAGTGATGCTAATCTTCATGACTTTGATATGGCTTTTTGGAAGAAAAGGCAAAATGGAGAGATGGCAGGGTGTAGTTTTTATCAGTATCTATGCGCTGTATTTTATTAACATTGTGACAAGAACACTGGGGTAAAATTAAGTTTACCTAAAGTAACAGAGATGGAGACAAGGAGTATCTCAAGAAAAAGGAGGTGAATCTGCTACCAGATAATACAAGATAATCAATAATAAAGCTTGAGTAGGATTAATATAGAATTGAGTAGCAGTGGGATTGAAAAATATAATTCTTTTTCTAGGTGTCATTTTATTTCTTACAGCCTGTTATAAATCTTTTCAAGGTGAATTTGAAATATCACCAGAACCATACCTAAGTTGTTTCCCCGGAGCATATTATCGCAAAGCAGCTTCTAGTTTTGATGTTTGGACTGGTATTGAAGGGATTATTATTCTACCGGAGCATGCAGTTGATCCCAGTCGTTTTGGAAGCAAAGGACCGTTGGATAATTTCTCAATTTATATGGGAGGCAGAGCAGGTAATCAGGAAGTTGATGCCGGCGTGCTTTGGGAAATAACCAAAGATGAATTTGGTAACATTGATTATAATAAAAGAGCTTATAGACCATTTTGGCGTGTAACATCCTGGAACAACGCTCCTGCAAAAGAGGAATATTACTGGTATCCGGGCGATAAAATACGAATCAGGGTTGAAGTAGTTAGCATGGGTTTATTACGTTTGACAGTTGAGGATGCAAAGCCACAGCCAGTAAAAAGTTTTAGTGTTGAGTTTAGTGCCTCTCAGTTTGGAATTGGTCTTACTCAACAATTTAAAAGAGTTAATGCAATTGATCAATCCGGGAATGAAGGTAAACCAGTTCAGCCTACTAAAGCTAAGGTAATTGGCGCGCTCTGGGAAGAAGTTTTTCTTTTGCGGGGAAACAAAAGCTATCCATTTACGCCAAACAGGTTTACTGATATGCGTTGTCCGGATGAGATTTATTTTGATATTAAGACTCTAAACACTAATGGTGGTGAAGCTATTAGTATTTACGGAGACTCCAACGCAAAAGACTGATATTCTATATAGTTGAAAGCTGTACATTCTTATTAAATCAAGCATATATCGGTGGCGATGTAATCTAAAGAGGAGGGGTTACCCCCTCCTCTTAGTTAGACACTTAGAATATATTTTGCTATCTCAAAGTAGGTCATCAGACCGACAATATCAACGATTGTAGTTATAAAAGGTCCGGCCATTACAGCTGGATCTAATTTTAATTTGTCAGCAATCATGGGAAGTAGGGCCCCTGTAACACTAGCTAAAGTAACCACAACAGCTAAACTAATACCTACAGTTAAGCCGATTAATGGACTAGCATGTGACATATAGGCTTTTAGACCACCAAAAGCACCAAGAACAACACCTAGAATAAGACCTGAAAGGAATTCTTTACCGAGGACTTTCCAAGCATCTTTTTCTTTTATTTCTCCAGTGGCGATGGCTCTAATAACAACTGTAGCACTTTGTGTACCTGCATTACCACCTGTATCAATTAGCATAGGAATAAAAAATGATAGAGCAACTAAAGCAGAAAGAGCACCCTCATACCTTTGAAGAATGTTACTAGAGAAGCTTTCAAAAACAATTAAAGCAATCAACCAGCCGGCTCTTCTTTGAATATTGTCCCAAACCGATAGCTCTAAAAGACTGCGATCAGTTGTAGTGACACCACCCATAAGGTGAATATCTTCAGTATCTTCTTCTTGAATAACATCAATGATATCGTCATGAGTTATAATGCCAACTAGCCTTTCCTCTAAGTCAACTACAGGTATGGCTAAAAGGTCGTATTGGGATATTATGCTAGCCACTTCTTCTTGAGGAGTATCAGTGGAGACAGCAATGACTGTTGTATTCATTAAATCACCAATCAATTCATCTCCAGGACTAGTGATTATCTTTCTTAAAGAAATAACACCAGTAAGTTTGCGGTCTCTAGTCATTACATAGCTATAATAGATGGTTTCTTTATTAGGAGCGGATTTACGAATTGTTTCTAAAGCTTTATTTACAGTATCAACTTCATGAAGTTCGACAAAGTCAGTCGTCATTAGCCTACCAGCTGTATATTCTTTATATCCTAAAAGTTGATGGGCTATTTGGCGTTCTGAGTCACTTAACACAGTTAGGTATTTACGTACAACATGAGCAGGGAGTTCTTCAAATAACCTGGTTCGATCATCAGGCGACATCTCATTTAAGATATTGACAACTTCTTCACTTTTTAAGCTGTGTAAAAGCATTTCTCTTGCCGGACTGTCAAGGTTTTCAAAGACAGAGACTGCTATATTTTTGGGGAGTAGTCTATAGATTATACCCCCATAATGAGCAGGGAGTTCTTCAATAATATCACTAATATCCCCAGGATGCATTTCTTCCAAAGCTTTCTTTATTTCCAAGTATTGTTTTTGCTCTAGTAGGGTATAGATATTTTCTTGCATCGGCATCACCTCTAAATAATATTATTACCTCCCCGGTGAGCCGCATGGACTATTAACCGGGGAAAACAACCAGAAAAATATTCAGCAGGATAAGGGCCACTAGAGTCACTATCCATTGGTTGATATCCCCTCCTTGATAAAAAAGAATAAATGATCTTAGCTTTTTTTCTAAAGTAACCTTAAATACTATTTGCAAAGCTTAACACATGACTATCTTACCATAAAAGCGCATTACATTATAGTACAAAGAGAAAAAAATACCCTGCATCTAGGCAAGGTATTTTTTAGATCCATCAAACGAGAACTCGTCTGTACGGATCTGGGATAGGGGAGCATTAAAAGCTATTCTAACCAGTGTGATATCTTATTTTTTATTTAAGAAGCGAGCAAATTCTCTGAGTTTTCTTTGTATTTCATCAGTAGAATCTTTAGCAGCTTGTTTGATAACAACCTCAGGATCAGCATTTTGCAGATAAACTTTATTAAAAGCAAAGTCAATGTAACGATCAGCTACATAGCCACCTACGATAGCAGTTGGTTGTCTGCAAGCTTGTAAAGCTTTTTGAGCAACTGCTTTATGCTCACTTGGGAAAGGAGCCGTATCTAAGAAACCTTTGGTAGCAAAGTAGATACGTGCTTTTTCTTGTGACTCAAAGAGACGTTTGGAAAATTTCTCAGTAAAGTCAGGTGTAGAAAGCCATTTCATAAACTCCCAAGCAGCATCGGCTTTTTTAGTAGAACTAACAATAGACCAAGACAAGCCATTGGAGTTACAGCTATGGTTGATAGAACCATCTTTTTGCTTAGTACCGGGTATTTCAGCTACAGTCCACTTACCATTTATTTGAGGAGCAGTATTTTCAAAAACATAATAATACCACGCTTGCATAATGGTAATTGGAGTTTGACCGCTGGCAAAGGTAGTAATAATCGGGTCTTCAACTAAAAGGCCGTGATCTTTATATAGAGAAGTAAAGTCTTTAAATGCTGAAATAACTTCTGGAGATGCTAAATTCGATCCCTTACTATCTGAGGTATAGATATCAGTGCCTCTTTGGTAGACAAACGCTAAGAATTTACTGGCCACAACAGTGCCAGCATCTCCGGTGTGATCGTAATAAGTACCTAAGTCCCTAGCTTTAAGTTTGGTGCTGATAACCTTAAAATCATCCCAGGTTTTAGGAATTTCCAAACCCATATCATTAAACATATCTTTTCTGACATAGGTCCAGGGGAAAGCGATCTCACAAGGCAGAGCAAAAGTTGAATTTTGATAGGAAAGTTGTTTTAGGTAGTTAGGGTAGAGGCCATCTACAACTTTAGAAAAATCCTTAAATTTTGAAATATCCATCAAAGCGCCTCTGACACCTAATTCGACTACCTGGTTGGTATATAGCTCGACAAC
>JAHDNZ010000041.1 GCA_018435125.1 Bacillota bacterium
AGCTGGTTTTATAAACGGCCCTAAAGGTTGTTCCATTCAATTAGAAAAGCAAGCCGAAAAATATATTTTAGAAAATATTAAAAGCGCTATTAATAATAAACGCAATATATTAATTAGGCTGCAGGACCAGTTAGAAAGAACTAACGAATTAAATGCTTTTGATTTTTACCAAAACTACCATGTCAAGCCTCAGGATGTCTATGGTAAGAGATATACCCTAACTGGTTTAGCGGTAGAGAATAACCTTATTAAAGGGTACTCTCTCGATAAAGACAAAGAACGCCTAATGGCTTTAGCTTTAGGAAGACTCTCCTATGCTAATTCAAGGCGCTGGCTAGAGTTTCTTCTAAGAATTCTGCCTGTTATTAAAGCTAGTCAAGGCAGTTATTCTATTAAGCTAGAAAAGAAAGAGAAAACTATGTTGACTATGTTTTACTATACCCTCTGGGGTAAGGGGTTAGAAGAACTAGCTATTAAATTTTCTTGTCTTGAAGAAGCAATTGCCTGGGCTATAGATGATAAATTACTCTATCAAGAACTTCTAGCTTTATTAAACTACCAATTTGAAAAAATTGACTTTTTGGACAAACCTCTACTTAGTCTAGATCAAGAAACACCACTCGATCTTTATTGCGCCTATACTTTAGATCAGATTCTGGTAGCTTTAGGAAAATACTCGGAAGAAAGAAGTAGTTCCTTTAGAGAGGGTGTTTTATATCTACCTGAAAAGAATCTGGATGTTTTCTTTGTAACTCTAAATAAATCAGAGAAGGATTATTCTCCTTCAACCATGTACCAAGATTATTCAATCAACGAAGAGTTGTTCCACTGGCAATCTCAGAGTAGAACCACCGTAGAATCTCCAACCGGACAGAGATACATTAATCAAAAACCCAATAAAACCAGGATCTTGCTATTTGTCCGCGAGTATAAAAAAGAAGCTGGTTTAATAGCTCCTTATACTTGCTTAGGCTTAGTAGATTATGTGAACCACTATGGCTCTGCTCCGATTAATATAGTTTGGAAAGTAAGAGAGAAAATGCCGGGGTTTGTCTTACAAAAGACGGCGAAGGTGTAAGTAACACTCATTAACTAAGTAGGTTGTAATACTTGATCAAGAAGAAGCTACTGCTCAGGTTAAGTAAAAAAGCTAACGATTTATATTTTAAAGTGACAACCTGTTGTCACTGCCATCTATTAAAATAAGTATAGGAAGATTTTTAAAGTACTTTTTTTGTAAGGTAAAATAATTTTAAGTAAGACTACCTTCGCTCGACTAATTGCAATGCGACTTCCAGGCTTTTAAGAATTCTCACTGTATTAGCTTAACTTGTTCTTGACTTGAGTCCACGCTGTTATTTTAGGGTTGATAGAACCCGCAATAGACTAGTAATATTACCGCTTCCGGAGTGTCTGATTGGAGCAAATAAACGAAAACTATAGCTGTGTTTAGCTAACTACTACAATAATATTTTGAAAAAGGGGATTGACTGGTTGTGCAAAATGACCTAATTAGTTATGACGAATACATTGAACAAGGGAGTATGGGAAGACATGAAACGTTCACCCCTAGATATGGTTGGTTAAAAAAAGGCTACGACGCTGTGAAAGAAGATAGTGCCATATTTAAAGCTTCGGATGCGATAGAACGTCTTGGTGTTGGAAAAAACATGGTTAGATCTATTCGTTTTTGGTGCACTGCTTTTCACATTATTGAACCTAGCCCTGAAGGCAGTGGCCTTATGGTAACCACTAAACTAGGAGATAAGCTGCTAGATGATAAAGGATGGGACCCGTACTTAGAAGATATTGCTTCTATATGGTTATTACACTGGCAACTTTTTGTTCCGCGTCTTGAAGCGGTAAATTGGTCTTTTTTATTCAACAGATCTAATTTATGGAGTTTTGATACAAGACAACTTGCCAAAATACTAAATACTGTTGCTCAAAAATACCCACGTTTTGCATCTATTTCGGAAAAGTCTTTTGAAAAAGATGCTTCTTGCCTAATTCGTATGTATACAGAAAAAGCATCAAGAAAGGAGTCTGAAATAGACTGTCCCTTTACCCAACTTGGTCTTATGCGTCAAGCAGAAGAAAAAAACGAATTATCTTTCAATGGTACTGAAAAAGCTACTCTTCCTCCTTTAATATTTGCTGCAGCATCTTTTTCTTACCTATGTTCGTATGTTCCGTCAAAGCAAAGAACAATTTCTATCCAAAGACTAGCCTATGATTATAATTCTCCTGGAGTAGCGTTTAAAGTCTCAGAGTCAGCAGTTGGTTCTTATTTATATGCAGCCGTCGAATGTTTAGATCAAGTAAGCTTAAAAGATAACATGGGGGTTTACCAGCTCCACTTAAATGAAAATCCTGAAAGATTTTATTGGCAATCTTTAGAGAAATATTATGAGGAGAAGATGAAGATAAAATGAAACTCAGAGCTATAGTTGAACCTAACATAAATATTTCCCGTTCAATAAATCTCAACCGCGACTATCGGCAATCAGAATTAATAGGGGATTATCATATTACAGCAAAAAGTATTCAAATCCTTGGTCGTTTTGTTGATTCTCTTGAAGGCGAAAAAGTAAATGCTTGGTCACTTACCGGACCATATGGTATGGGAAAATCGGCCTTTTTAAATTTCTTACTTTCAGTTTCCGGACCACCTTCGGACCTAGCGACATATATGGCACTTGAAAAGTTAAAATTAGTAGATCAAGCACTATATAATCGCATAACAGAGGCTATGGGTAAAGCAGCTGGGAAAAAGGGATTTTTAAGGGTACCTGTTACATCATCTTATGAACCGATAAATGAATCGTTAGCTAGAGGTCTGCTCGCTGTAATTGAAACTCTTCAGTTTCGAAATAATAAAGAGATTCAAGAGAAATTAAGTAAAATGCTGAATAGCAAAAACGTTGAGTCTAGTGAGTTATTAGTCATCTTTAGCGAAATTCAAAAAATGATAAATGTACCTATGATGTTAGTTATTGACGAATTTGGCAAGAACCTTGATTATATGTCTACCCATCACGATAAAGGTGACCTTTTTATAATTCAACAACTTGCTGAAATGGAATCTGTATATTTGTGGGTGTGTTTACACCAGGCATTTGATGGCTATGCTTCTGGACTATCTTCGCTACAAAGACGGGAATGGAGTAAAGTCCAGGGTCGTTTCGAAGATATTTCCTTTGTCGAATCTAATAGCCAGATGCTTTATTTAATAAGGAAAGCACTTCAACATAATATCGAGGGTGAATATAAAGAGCGTCTATTAAATTGGGCTAAAAATGCTTTCCATTTTATTAATAACACCGATATTAGCAATAAAAAAGATTTTAACCTAGATAACACAATGGGTATTTATCCATTTCATCCTGTTACAGCTATAACACTTATCGAATTATGTACTCGTTTTGCGCAGAATGACAGAACCTTACTTGCTTTTATCTGTAGCAACGACCACTTGGCCTTAACAAATTTTTTAGATCAAACAGTTATAGGAAATGGCAATGAATTACCTGCTGTTGGTCTAGACTACTTATATGATTATTTCTTTAATATAAGTCATGCTAGATATATAAACCGGGCAGAGTCACAGCGATGGATTGAAATACACGATATTATAAGCAGTAATGTCAACCTTGAGGAATCCGAAAAAATTATATTAAAGACTATTGGAGTATTAAACCTTCTTTCCGGCTCAATGGGTATACAAGCTACTTCCGAAACGATAATTAATGTAATAGAGCAGACTAATGGCATAGATAGGTTTACTATCCAAAATGATCTGGAAAATTTTGTTAACAAAGGCGTTCTTTTGTATCGTGAATACGCTGGTGAGTACAGATTATGGGAAGGTTCAGATTTTAATATCCAGCAGTCAATAAATGATAGACGGGAAAAGTTAGATGTTAGAAACTTAGATGACATATTACAAAAGTACTTTCCTCTAAACCCTGTAATCGCTTCCCGTCATTCTTATATGACGGGTACAGTTAGACGTTTTGAGCGGATGTGGTTAACAGAAGAGTCACTTAATGAAAATCTAACGCCACAAGAGGGATTTGATGGTCTAGTTATTTACTGCTTTGGAACTTCTAAGATACCTTCAGTAATACCACAAGTTTGCAGTGACAAACGACCGCTAGTGATTGCGTATATTCCTTATCAGGCAAGTCTAAAGGAGTTCGCACTCGAAGCTGCAGCTACTCGTTCTGTATTAAACGATTCGATGGAATTAAAACATGATAGTGTAGCTAGAAAAGAAATAAAATATAGGCTCAAGGTGGCAGAAGAAACATTTCGTTTATACCTAGAGCAACTGTATACACCTGGATCTGAAAAAGTTGCTTGGTATATAAAAGGAGAAAAAGAATTAATTGCAACTACAAAAGAGCTGTCAACTCTTTTATCCAAGTTATGTGACGATTATTACGGCGATTGCCCTCCAATAGGAAATGAGATGGTTAACTATGAAAAATTATCTAGTGCAGCTGCTCGAGCTAGGCGTATGCTTGTTGAGGCAATGGTGATTCAGGAAGAAGAAGAGAACCTGGGGTTAAAAGGTTTTGGCCCTGAAGTTGCCATCTACAAATCGTTATTACAACGGGAAGGTTTACATGTAAAAGACGATAAAAACGGATGCTGGCGGTTTACCTTAGATGCATACCAGAAAAACAAATATGAACCTCTTTGGTTAGCAATCGACCAGTGTTTGGAAAACGCTAAAGAAGGCATCACAGTAGAAAAAATTCTTGATATACTAAAAGCTCCACCTTTTGGTCTAAGGCAAGGCCCAACACCGATCTATATTACTTTATATTTAATTGTCCATGCAGAGAGTGTCGCGGTTTTTCAAGAGGGCACTTATCGACCTTATTTAAGCGCCGCCGAAGCTGCTCTTATGATTAAGCGTCCGGATTTATTTACCTTAAAAAAGTATATTTTTACTGATATTGATCGAGAGGTATTTAAAGCTTATCAAAATCTTTTAGAAGCTGTGCATATTGAAGGTAAACCAGGATTACGCAATCTAAACTTACTAAACGTTGTTGGTCCGCTTGTTAATTTCGTGGAAAACCTCCCTAGTTACACATTAAATACCAGGCTGATTTCAAATGAAGCAAGGCAGGTTCTTTTAACGATTCAAAATTCAGTAGATCCAGCTCGCCTTATATTCGAGGACTTACCAAAAGCTGTTGGTATTGATATTAATGCTAAAAATGCTATCCCGACGAACAAACATTTTCAAAATAAGCTAAAAGGTGCGCTATACGAGTTGTCACAGGCTTTTCCAAACTTCAATCAAAAATTACAGAGCATTATGTTAACTGTTTTCAATTGTGATACGCTAGACCAATTGGTTGAAAGTCAAAGCAATAGAGTAAAGCCCTTGACAGCTATATGTGACGATGGTGAAGTAAAGCAGTTTCTTCTGGTTATGCAACGCGATAGCAGTGATGCCACCGAATGGGTTAGAGGCGTTGCTGGGTTAGTAATGGGTAAACCGATTAAGTCCTGGGAGGATCATGATCTTAGCATTTTTGAAGCTAAGTTATATGACTATGCTAATCGGATAAGTCATTTTGAGACACTTTATTCAGTTAAATCTGTAGCTACCAGAAATTCAAGGGTAATTAGCTTGATGATGCCTGATGGTTCAATAAAACGAGAAGTTATTTCCGGTCTTTCTAACAATCAGCAAGTTAAAGAAAAGACAAAAGAGATAATGTCTCGATACTCAAAAGATGAAGTGCAAGCAATATTATTAGCTCTTTTTGAAGAGCTGTTGGATGGTGCTAATGATGAGACGAAGTGAACATGAACGTCATATACTAGCGTTGTCTGGGGGAAAAGACAGTGCAGCTTTAGCTGTTTATATGCGTCAGAAATATCCAGAATTGGACTTGGAATATGTCTTTACAGATACTGGTTGTGAGTTGCCGGAAACGTACGAGTATCTTGATAGGATCAGAGCTGTGTTAAATATTGATATAACTGTCGTTAAATCAGATAAAAGTTGGGACAATTACTGGTCGTTATTTAAAATAAAAAAAACTGAATATGGTAATTTTACTTACTTGCCTTCACCAAAAAATAGATGGTGTACTGAAGTGTTAAAACTAATTCCTTATGATGAATGGCTGATGAAAACTTATCCAAATTATAAGATTCATAGTTATGTTGGTTTAAGAGCTGATGAAAAACGAGACCGTAAAGGCTTTACATCTACAAAAACCAATATTATCCCGCATTATCCTTTTATTGAAGATGGTTGCAACTATAATGATATAAAGTATTTATTAAATCAATCAGGATTAGGTTTTCCGGATTATTACAAATGGAGGTCGCGTTCAGGATGTTATTTTTGTTTTTACCAAACAAAAAAAGAATGGTTAGGTTTATATGAAAATCACCCTGTATTATATAAAAAAGCTTGTCAGTATGAAACAATTATTCCAGAAAAGAATATCAAGTTTACTTGGTGTGATGACATGAGTTTAGAGGAAATATTACTTTATAAAGATAAGATTCTTTCTGCTGAATCAAACAAAGGCGAATATAACGGCAAAACAGCCATGAAATTAACCGATGTATTCTCAGCGCTTTTAGAAACGAAGGTGAAAACATGTCGCTAGACTTATTTCTAAGAGAAGCAAATAAAACAATAGATTCTAGCGAGTTTTTTAAACCTCACAAATATATATTGCTTCTAGTAGTTATTGAGTTAAGGCAAGAGGGTTATTTTAGAGATAACAAAATATTTTACGATGAAGAATTAAAGAGGCGATTTAAAAAGTACATCGAGTTATACGGTAGCAAATCGGATAGGAATCGTGCCCATACACCATTTTTTCACCTTAAAAGTTCGGGTTTTTGGCATTTAAAACCAAAACCGGGCAGAGAAGAAATATTATCTATTTTAGATACGGTAGGGAGCCCCAAAGATATCATTGAGAATATTGACTATGCCTATCTTGATGAATCAGCTTACCATCGTATTAATGATACAGTTAAAGCTTCAAAGTTAAAAGATGAAATAATCTCTATTTTAGAAAATTACAAAGATAAGTCAACGATCAAAGAAGCTAAGGCCGATAAAATCATAGAAAATGTAGATGATTCAGTAGACTTCTTTGTTTGTGAAAAACCCGGTTACTTATATGATGAACTTTTGATCATATCCTTTTGTATGAGCATGTTTGCAAGAGATTCAACAACAATAAATAAATGTATTGAACATCATGGTGCTTTCTGTCATGTATGTAGCATGGATTTTTTAAAAGTATATGGAGAATTAGGGAAAGGATTTATACATATCCATCATCTAGCACCCCAAAACATACAAAAAAATAATTATAAAGTCAATTACAAAACGGACTTAATTCCTGTATGCCCAAATTGTCATGCGATGTTACATAGAAAATATAAGGGAAAGCATCTAAGCATCGATGAGCTGAAAAATCTTATCCAAAGACAAAGCAAAAACTTATCTTTATAAAATGCTATTAACATCGGGAAATGATAATATGCTTAGTAAATTATTTAACGAGTGGCTATAAGGTGTAAAAAACTCTAATATCAATACGTAATTTATAAAAAAAGAGAAAGTCCACTCTATATAAGTATACAAATGAACTAAAGATATTTAGGAAAGGAGCGTATGTTGTGTGTTTTCAAACATTAAATATAAAACCAGAGTATAGGTCCTTGCGTGATGACCTTGTTCTAGGTTTCTATATACCGGCATTGAGTAAATCTGTTTTATATAAACGGGCAGTTGGCTATTTCTCTTCTACTGCATTGATTGAAATATCTCATGGAATTACCGGCTTGTTAAAAAATAATGGCAAGATTTTATTGATTGCTTCCCCGATGTTACAGAAAGACGATATAGAAGCCATTAACATGGGATATAAACAAAGAAATCAGCTCATTGAACAAGCATTAGTTGATTCCATTATGGAACCTAAAAACTATTTCGAAAGCGAACGCCTTAACTTGCTAGCCAACCTTATTTCTACAAAAAGACTAGATATTAAAATAGCATTTACAGAGTCAAATAACGGAATAGGTATTTATCACGAAAAGATGGGCTTATTGTACGATGAAGTAGGTAATAAAATTGCCTTTGCAGGTTCTTTGAATGAAACAGCATCAGCTTATAATTTAAATTATGAAACTATTGATGTTTATCGCTCTTGGAAGGGTGAAGAAGAAAGGGTATTATCAAAAGAAAATGCTTTCCATAATTTGTGGTTAAACCAGGAAATAAATGTCAGAGTAGTTGAGTTTCCTGATTTAGCCAAAGAAAAACTATTAACATATAAAAAGGACATAGTTAATTGGAATATTGATGAAATCGAATATAAAAAAAGAAGAGGTACTATAAAAAAATATTATTTGGGTCCCCTAATCCCTGAGGAAGTTAATTTGTATGATTATCAGATTGAGGCTATTAGAAATTGGGAAAAACAAAATTTCACAGGTGTTTTTGATATGGCTACAGGTACAGGTAAAACATATACAGCACTAGGTGCTATTTCAAGATTGTATTATAAATTGAACAAGAATCTAGCTATAATAATTGTATGTCCATATCAGCATTTAGTAGAACAGTGGGTTGAAGATATAAAAGCTTTTAACATGAAACCAATTATTGGCTATTCATCGTCTAGACAAAGAGACTGGAAAAGAAGACTAAAAGATGCTGTAAATGCGTTTAACCTAAATTTGCAACAACATTTTTGTTTTATAACAACCAATAAGACATTTTCTTTGTCATTTGCTCAAGAAGAAATCAATAAATTAAAGGGCAATGTACTTCTAGTTGTAGACGAAGCACACAATTTTGGTGCTGATAATTTAAGTGAATCTTTAACTCCTAAAATACCATTTAGGTTAGCATTATCAGCAACAATAGAAAGATATAGAGATGAAATTGGTACAGAAAAAATACTAAGTTATTTCGGAGAGAAATGTATTGAGTATACATTAGATACAGCTATTAGGCAAGGTAAACTAACACCGTATTATTATTATCCAACAAAAGTTTATTTACATGATGATGAGCTTGAAGACTATAAACAATTATCAGCTCAAATTGCAAAACATACTTTATCGGATGGGACGATAAGTGAGACAGGGAAATATCTACTTATAAAAAGAGCTATGATTCTTGCTGGAGCGCGCGACAAGTTGCTTAAACTAGAAGAGTTAATGAAGGATTATACAGAAGCCAGTCATGTTTTGATTTATTGCGGAGCTACAACAATTAAAGATATAAATTATAAAGAAGGTAAAGCTGAGAAAGAAGAAATTAGGCAGATCGATGCAGTGAAAGATATATTGGGAAACAAACTTAATATAAGGGTTTCTCAATTTACTTCTCAAGAAAGCGCCCAGGAGCGAGAAATTATTAAAAGAGAATTCGCAAAAGGTTCAAGCATTCAAGCATTAGTTGCTATTAGATGTTTAGATGAAGGTGTGAATATTCCAAGTATAAAAACAGCCTTTATTTTAGCTAGCAGTACCAATCCAAAAGAATATATACAAAGGAGGGGAAGAGTATTGCGCAAAGCTCCTGGTAAAAAGCATGCAGTAATATTTGATTTTATTACTTTACCAAGACCTTGCGAGCAGGTTAAAAACCTAACCGAGGCAGAAGCCAAGGAAGAACTATCTATTGTGAAAAAAGAAATAAACAGAATGTCTGATTTTGCATCTATTGCTGAGAATGCAAGTGATGCTGATAGAATAATAGATGAAATAAAAGATAGCTACAATATGTTAAGAATAGGAGAGATATAGAGTGACTAACGAAATTAAGTTAGATGAAAAAAAATTAACAAGGTTAAAATATGAGATACTCAAGCTTGAAAATGAAAATATTAAAGAGCGTAAATACACTAGAAGTGCGATGATCGATACTATTAGGAAAATAATAATTGAGGAGGTTGACAGATGCTTTTAAAATACATCAAACTAAAAAACTTTCGCCAATATAGAGGAGAGCAAATGGTTGAGTTTTCTTGTGATCCCCATAAAAACGTAACAGTGTTTTTAGGTGAAAATACAAGTGGAAAAACTACACTTGTTCAATCATTCAAATGGGTACTATATGGTTCAGTTACTTTTCCTAGCGATATTTTGCTAAATATTGAATTATTAAAAGAAATGAATCCAGGTAATAGCGAGCAGGTTGAAGTTGAAATAAGCTTAGAACATGACAAAACAGAGTACTGCATATCGCGAACTCAAAATTATATTTGTGAGTCTAAAGGTGATGCAAATCCATCTTTTTCAACTATCAAAATTATTCGTAAAATGGGTGATGGACAAACAAAGATAATTACAGACAAAAAAGATATAGAGAGTACGATTAATAAAATATTACCAAAGGATTTATCAAACTACTTTTTTTTCGATGGCGAAAGAATTGAATCGATAAGTAGGGATAGAGATATTACAGATGCTGTTAAGGGTTTGTTAGGTTTATCAACCCTCGAAAACGCAATTGATCATTTGAAACCGAGTAGAAAAGACACTGTTTATGGCAAGTTTAGGGAAAGTTTAGTTAAAGGTGATGAAGAAGCGGAAAAAATAAATAAGGAACTTGAGCAAAAGCAAGATGAACTTGATGAAATAGAGATACTAATATTTAATGTAGATGATAATTTAAAACATTATAACGCCAGGAAAGAAGTTTTAGAGGGTAAACTCAGAGATAATCAGGAAGTGTCAAAAGCTCAGAAAGAAAGAGAAATAAATGAGCAAAGCAAGATAAGGGACGAAGAGAGATTACAAGATAGAAATAAAATGTTCATAAGAAATTTCAATACATATACCATAAGTGGTTTTGCACGCCCTTTGATAGAAAAAGCTCAAAAACTATTAAAATCTGCTGAAGTAGATAACAAGGGCATTCCCCACATGGATGCTTCTTCAATAGATTTTATATTAAAAAAAGGACAGTGTGTTTGCGGAAGAAGAATTCGTCACGGAGACGAAGCTTACAATAATTTACTTGAACAAAGACGTTATCTTCCTCCTCAGTCGATTGGTATTGCGATCCAACAGTTTACAAATGATATGGAGCAATGTAAATCATCAGTTGAAAAACATGAAGAAAATATACAGTCACACTATAAAGATATACTAGAACTTAGATCAAATATTAGAGAGTACGAAGATAATATTTATGATTTAAGCGAAATTATACGGGGGAAAGTAGACACAGTTAAAATAGAAGAGGAACTTTTGGAAATAAAAAATAAGATTAAAAACGAAGAACAGAGAAAAGAGAACCTAAACATTGAAAAAGCTGAATGTAGTACATTAATAAAATTATATGAAAAGGAAATAGGAGAACACTTATTAGCATCTGAAAAGAACAAAAAGATAAGATTATATATGGAATATACAGAGGAGCTGTATGAATGGTTTAAAAATAAATACGATGTTCAAGGTGAAGATATTAGGCGTGAGCTTGAAAAAAGTGTAAATGAAATATTTAACAAAATGTATCATGGTCAAAGAAAAATATTAATAGATAACAGGTATAGAATTGACCTGTATACGGAATTTCAAGGTGAAAATATAAAAACAGATGAATCGAAAGGCTTAGAAACTGTAAAAAACTTTGCCTTTATTTGTGGATTAGTTGATCTTGCTAGAAAAAAAGTAAATAAGAGAACAAATGGCGATATCGAAGATGTAATAAGAACTGAGCCTTACCCATTGATAATGGACGCACCATTTTCTAATGCAGATGAAAAGCATGTTAAGAGTATATCTCGCGTGTTACCAGATATAGCAGAACAAGTTATAATGGTCGTTATGGAGAAGGATTGGAGATATGCGGAAGAAATAATTGGTTCGAAAGTAGGTATGGAATATATACTTAATAAAAAATCAGAGACATTAACTGATATTACGAAAGGAGATTAATTTATGTTTTCGAGGGATTACGAATTTTGGGGTAAGCATGCTCAATACACCAAATATC
The DNA here is from genome assembly GCA_018435125.1 of Bacillota bacterium. Classification (GTDB taxonomy): domain Bacteria; phylum Bacillota; class DTU065; order DTU065; family DTU065; genus JAHDNZ01. Next base: position 12,020 of record JAHDNZ010000041.1, read on the forward strand.
TATGTAATGACCTACATATATTTGAAAGATATATAGATGTTTACATGAGCGGAGCACTTATGGGACTAATATATGGACGTACTGCAAAAAGAGATATTTCTAATAAGGACAGAGCAGCAATATTAACCGATACGTTTGTAAAAGAAAAATTAAATTGCCAGTTTACCTATAGATTAGTAATGTTATTAGATGAAAGTATGGGTTTAACGAAAAGCCAGAGAATAGATAGAGCATTTAGGGACGATACAAACGAAGAAGCTATGAAAAATAATATGAATCTTTTTAATTCTTATGTACTTGGAGGAGTTGAAGTTTTGTTTGAAAAGATTACTAGCAATTGTACTACTGAAGAAGAACACATCGATAGAGTCAACGAAGTAGTAAATTATTTTAAAAATTATAACGAAAAAGGGTTTGAGGAAAAGCAAAAAACGTTTATAGATAAACTTATGTCAAGTTAGCTTACGGCCTAAAACATAAGCTATTGCTAATTTCTTTAAAGTTTTAAAACAGCGTTTGTACTTTAAAAAGGTTTTTCCCACTATAGGGGTTATGATATGTAAACAGATCATCTTTTAGAAAAAAAATAAATAAGAATGTGTGCTAGAGGGGACGAAAGGTCTCCTCATCCATGTTAAAGAGTTTGATCTAATAAGAGCCATATCCTTATACGCATCCACTTATGTTAACAGTGTGGATTAATTTCTCTAGCCTCGAAAAATAATTCGGGGCTAGGGAGAAAAGCAAAAAAGAAAGGGTGAATAAAATGCTTACCATAGATGATTTTAAGTATTATCTAAAAATTGAAAATGGACTAAGTGATTTAACTGTTGAAAATTATAGTAGAGATGCAAAACATTTTGTAGACTGGTTTGGGAAATCACTCTCTCTAGCTAATGAAGATGATATAAATAAATACAAGGAGTATTTATTAAATAAAGGAATTAATAAAAGAACAATCAATAGAAAACTATCCAGTTTAAAAAGGTTATTCGGCTTTTTAGAAGATAAAAACGCTATAATTAGAAACCCCTTTTCTAATGTACAAATGTTTAAAATTAGCAGTCAAAAAGTACCAAGAGTAATTGACGAAGAAGAAATGATGAAAATTATAGATAGCCTTCCTACTAAGACTCTTAAAGACATTAGGAATAAAACCGTTTTTACTTTCGTATACGCTACAGGTATTCGCAGAGAAGAGTTACGCCTCTTAAAAGTAGACGATTTAAAAGACTATAAAGAAGTTTATATCAGAGACGAAATTGCCAAAAAAGGGAGCGGAAGGATGATTCCCCTTGTCTCTGAACCTGTACAAGAGCAATTAAAGCACTATGTACAAAAAGTAAGACCGCAGCTTTTAACAGGAGAAGATGCTGGTTATCTGTTCTTCTCAGGACTTAGCGATAGACCGATGAAAAAGAACTTTCTAAATGAAGTATGTAATAAAGCTAAAAAAATTTCGGGGACAAAAGAAGATTTAAACCCTCACCTAATAAGACATTCTATAGCTACTCATCTTTTAGAACATGGCAGCGATCTAGATACTATTCAAAACTTGCTAGGACATAAAAAGTTAGCTACCACAGTGATATACCTTCGTGCTAAAAAAGAACACTATACAAGACAGGTGAAAAAATACCATCCACTAAACAAGGTATAAAAATATGAAAACAAAAGTAGAAAGGCTACCAAACGGTAGAATAAAAGCTGGTGGGTATATATTCACTAAACAATGAAATTCGGGCACATTGGTGGCTAACTTATACTTGAAATTCTCAAAATTAATTAAATAAGAATGTTATCCAGAGGGGACGAAAGGTCTCCTCTTTAAAAAGGAGGGACAAGCATGGTTGAATTAACCATTACTATTAATTTGAATAACGAGGAAAAAGATTTATTGCGGAAGACTCTCAACTGCAGCAGTGATGATGAGCTAATTATAAGCCTTGCTAGAATTTCAAAGGCAGCCAGCACAGAATATTTGGAGATGATTCTAGGGAAACAGTTACCGACTAGGGCTAACGAGATTAATGAAAGACGTCTATTCCATCTATTGAAGTTCTACTTTAGAGGAAGAATTCCAAGTGAAGCCGAAGTATCGGCTTTATTTCAAGCTACCCATTCTACCAGCAGAACGTTGCTCAGAAATGTCCGTACTAAGTATAAGTATGATCTTGAAGAAGAGGTGCGGTTTACAATTCAGGAAACACTGAGACAGGCTGTCCTTAAGTCTGGAGAGTACAGGGTTGTTATTCAGTGTGATAATATCCTTGAGGAGCTTCGACAGACTGTATCGGTAAATGCTCCGCAACTTGATCAAATTGCTAAAGTAAAAAGTTCTGCTGGTGTATATGGTATTCCAGAAGATACTTTTGAATTACTGGCCAATTACTATGGTGTGTCTCTAGGAGATATCGAAGTTGCAGCGAATAGGAGATGATTAAATGGCCCTTCGGGATTTGATTCTAGATACTTTTCAAGCAGTGGATGTTATTATAGTGTTTGTAACTCTACTATTTGGCATGAAGTATCCAGCTATTGTGAACGCCTTAACGGAGGAATGCCCAGAGGGCTCAAAAGCGAAATCGAATCTAAAGAGGAGACTGCGATCTAGCATCGCCACGGATTGCTTACCAGTTTTGTTTTTAACATCAATAAGTCTTCATGTATTGCTTCCATTAGCTGTGGAGATTTTGCGTCTCCGTGAAGTGAGCATATGGAGCCTAGATATGCTACCTTTTGCATATATCATCATTACTTTGTGGGTGTTTATTATTTTAGCATGGGCTGTAGCATTGTTTGTAAAAATGGTTGCTAAGACTCGTCGTATTAGCTAATTCGGCCCTCGGAGTAACCTGGGGTTAGTGGGTGATTGGGTTGGCTTCGACGTAACAGACTTCGCAAACACCCGGGAATGTTAGTATTTTACCCGGTTGTGCTAAGCTAAAGATACTTGAATTCTAGAATTACAAGAGAACACAAGAAAAGTTTGATTTTGCTTGGGGTATTATTGATACTTATTATTTATATTTATTCTTGGTTTATTACAAGATTCAGGTATCGCTCTAATATGGTTCTGAAAGAGGTGTTCTGAAACCTAACTACAATTACGCATAATGTATGTTATGTAAACCTGTTAATAAATTTACATATGCTCTACTTATTATCTCTAGAAAACAATTCAAATAAGATTATTTAAAGCTGTACACTTGCTGAACACTTCAACTAATTATTTCTCCCATAATCTATTTATTGTCTAAAATATATTTCATATAGACTACCTAAAAATTATTTTAGTCCTTTGTGTATATTTTGGATGGTTTTTATTATTACTTTTGCAATACATATAAAAAGACACCACACCTGGTATAAAACACCATATTAATAAAACGTACGTGACAAATAACATGGACACACCATTATAAGGGCGTTAAAAGGCAAATATGCGAATAAGACCAGCTAGAGACCACTATATATTGATTGTATGTTTTCTTAAACATAAGCACTGCTTCGTAAATAGCATTTATCACAACGGTATATGAGCATTTTATGTTTCCATATGCATTTTGGATAAAATAAGATTTATAATATTTATAATATAATTCTTCTCGATGTCAAGCTTTGTTCATGGTTTCTGCCATCAAGCGTATATTCTTACTTATTATCTTAGAAGGCATATCCTTGATATCTTTATTTTTACTTTCATTACCTGTTTTGGTGACCATTCTAACAATTAATTTTTCGAAAAAGTTCATACCACTTAGATTGAATTCTCCCCCAAAACATTGCTTAGATATAGCTTTTTCTAATAATTCCTTTGGAAAAGAACTTAATATTTGCGTTTCGGCTTTTTCACCTTCAAACATACAACAAATAAATTAGCCTATTCTTTTATTATCTAAAAAGTTCATTTTATCTTCACAGAAATTACGTACTTCGTTTTGTATTCGCCCAGCATAAATTGAACCACCAATAATAACTACATCATATTGAGATATATCTACAAAAGGTTCTTTTTTCAAGTTGCATAAATTAACTTCGCCTTCTAACAAACCAGAGAGTTCTTCGGCACATTTTTCTGTACATCCATGTTTAGTTGCATATACAATTAATGTCTTCATTTTCACACTCCTAAATATTTAAAAATTAAACTCCTTGATTTAGTCCTTTCTTGATTACTTATAAGTATTGACGAAAATATTGCGCTTACATTCTAAGATTACTTGTTCTTAAAAACGTCAGTGTAATATTTTCTTGGAGACACTGCTTACAACCTCCTTCTTTGATATAAGCGGTAGCGCTCCGGTAAACCCCCCTAGGGGTTTACCACATATACTATTGTTACTTATTTTCCGAACTTCTTAGAGGGCTAAGGAGAAACTAATAAAGGCACTGGTAGATTATCCCTCTTGTCTTCCTCATTATGTGAGAATTACTTTTACTTCTAACTAAACAATGTATAGTTGTATAGTTTCGAAAACCGTTTATAGTGCTACTTATTGTTTTTATAGCTTCTCTCTTATATCTCCTTATAGGATATATTATTATTCGAGAGACTATTAAGGGAAAAATAACTAGCGTTGGCTATATTGTATTGTTAGTAATATCACCTTTAGTAAGCTATTATTGTTCCACAACATGGCAAAAAATAATTAATATTATTTCTAGCCAAGCAAATTTATATGTTACTAGCAAAATACTCCACGAAGGTTCTTATACTCTGTACTCTCTTAACTCTCTATTAGAGAACCTAAACTATTACTCAACATATTGGACCTGGCTTATATTTGCTATTTTGCTAATTACATTAGCATCAATTATTTGGTCTAGCAGTTACTCTTTACAAAGAATTAGTACCTATTCCGACTCACAAAACTAACACAAATGTTCTCCTAGTAACTTTTATTGCTTTGGGCAATAATTAGTAATCGAAGACTTCCAGTCTAATTGTAGTGCTTTGGCCTGAGAATTTTTCTCCCCTTTTATAAAGAAACGGGATCTGATATTATGTACCTTGTCCATTGTAAGCATTCTCTTTTTCCTTACTTGCATCTTATAGTCAGATACAAGGATATAATTTTTGGTTTATGCTTGCAATGGACATTTGCAATAATATGGAATTTCCACTTGCAAATATCGGTATTTTTATCTTACAAAAAACACCATAAAAGTTAAATGCGGGAATAAATCCAAGCTAGAAGCTATTATCAATCGATTATTTATTGCTATGTTAGATTGATTGATTGATTAGCCTATAAATATCGAAAATCAACTATTAGAAGGTACTAACTCTAAGCGAAGAAAATATTTATTGAAAATAATTAGAAGATAAAAATTCTCCTCTTCTAATTTTTTCTGTAAGTTTAATCTATGGTAATGAATCGTTGGTTTAGCTCTTTTTTATTATGCTTCCAAATAAAATACCAAAACACAAACCTATTGCTATTCCAGTGCCAACATTGCCAAACAAAGCGTTTCCAAATATTATACCCAAAGCTAAACCTAAGGGTAAAGTTAATGCTAAATATCTTCCTTCAGGTTTATCTGAGTTAGATGCTTTCTGTTCTTTAATATCTTTTTCTTCTTCTTTACCTATTTTTATCGCCCTCTTATTTTACGGGTTTGTTATAATTTTCGGAATTATAAACTCTTCAACTACATCTCCATTTGTTTTAATTGCTTTGACCAACAATTGCTCAGGTGAAACACCTACTCGCATAAAATGATAGGGTGCATTCCAACGATTTGGACATGGGTATATGGCTGCAGATCCTCCACCACCAGTAATAATGTAATGGGTGTTGTTTTTAACATAGTGGTCATATTGGTGTTCATGACCGCTAAAGACAATATTTACACCGTATTTTTCAAAAATAGGAACCAGGTCTCTTTGAAGCTCAGTTTTGGGTTCATTTGAGATGGGTGTATAACTAGAATAGATTGGGTAATGTAAAAAAACTACTTTCCAAGGCATATACTTAGCATTTTCTAAATCGTTAATTAACCACCGGTATTGAGTACTACCTTTACCTAATGAACTAACTACATCAAGAGCGATTACATGAACAGAACCATAATTAAAAGAATACCAGTAATCATCGTTTGGCAACGAAAAATACTTTTTAAATTCGGGGTTATGAAGATCGTGATTGCCATTAATTGGATATAAGGGTGTTTTAGCAATCATTTCAAGCCCTGCTGAGAAAAAGTCTTGCCATCTTTCGGGATTCGGTTGCTCAACAACATCACCTGCATGTAGTAAAAAGGATACATCGTTTTGCTTAGCCATGGCACGAGCTACTTCAAGATGGGAACTTTTCCACTGGGTATCTCCATACACATTAAAAACAAAGTTTTGCTCCATATTATCAGGCGCAGTTATAAATTCATATATTTTCGATTCGGCAAATGGAATATTAACCTTGTAATAATAAGTGTTAAAAGGCTCCAGATTCTCGAGTATGACCCTATAGTCATAATCGTTAAAACTGACTCTTTTGGGTTCAAAGATATATGTCGAGACCAAATCTGGCTGATCCTTTGGCCAAACCATAACTGTTGTATTTTCAATTTGATCAGTCGAACCCCAGGCAACTACTACTGAATTAGATGATACCATACCCAGATAAGGCCCACGGGTTATTTTAAGTATTTTAGTTTTGAATTCTTTAGAAACAGTTTGTCCTTCGATGCTAAAAGTAACAATATAATCTGTTTCTGGCTTTAAATTACTGATAATTAATCTTTGAGCGACAAGATTTACAAATTCAAGGGGAACATCTCGGGGTTTTTCAGAACCATTTTTTTGAACTACTGTAACAATAGCTTCATCAGCAAATCCATCCCAAATCAAGCTAGCACTAGCTCCTGAAATATCAATTACTTTGACAGATCCTAGATCAAAAATATACTCATCTTCGTATGCTAGAGTCGTAAAAGATAAAATGATAACTAGTAATAATGAGAGCCAATGTAAGGTTCTTTTAGAATGATACAAATATCTTTACCTCCTTATGAAATCGTAATCGTCATCACTATAAAATGTTCCTTATGCGGTTAAAATATCCTGCAGAAAATATTAGTTTACCGAACGCATGTCTTCTATATATAGTTTTAATCAGTAAAAAAAGAGTCTTTCACGATGCAGTATTTTTACAGACAAGACTACTAATAGTTTAAATCAATTGATTGTCGAAATAATCATCTATTACTTATTACCTAATCTCCCCTCTTTACTTTCCTAATCGGTTTTAAAAGACATAGGTATGACTGAAAAACAAAATTTACTTTCGTTAACTTAGAACCTTCTACCTTTAGTTTTCATAACTTAGTAATAAACTAGGTAGGTGGTTGTGGGTATATGTATAAAGAGAGCTCACGTAATTTTAATGAAAAGGAAATTGATTTTATAAATAAGATGCGTCTTCTCTGGGAACAGCATGTCGAATGGACTAGAATGACTATCATTAGTATGGCTGAAGATTTAGACGATGTAAATTTTGTTACAAATCGTCTTCTTCGCAATCCAACAGATTTTGCCCATATGTTAACGGTGTTTTACGGAATAGAAAAAGCTACCCAGTTTGAAACTTTGTTAAGAGAGCATTTACTAATAGCTGCTGACTTGATAAATGCAGCTAAAATGAATGATAGCGAAGGGGTTAAAAATGCCGAAATAAAATGGTATGAGAATGCAAATGAAATTGCCGCATTTCTTCACGAGATTAATCCCTTCTTGAGCGAAGTGACAATGCGGGAGATGCTTCATGAACATTTAGCCTTAACTGAATCCGAAGCGATCTACAGGATTAATAAATATTATGCTAAAGATATAGAAATCTACGATAAAGTAGAAGAACAAGCCTTAGAGATGGCTAATGAGATATCCAGAGCAATAATGAAACAATTTCCAGATAAATTCGTTTGTAAAGAAAGCTAAAACTATAGGATTATTTTAGTGGCCTTAAATTTTATGAAACCCTTAAGCTCTTATCTATCTTCTTAAGTCAGCTTAGTTGTCGGAAAGATTATTTTGCATTATAAAATAGAACTATGATTTCATCAGCAATCCCTTGGCCTTAAAATCATATTTTTGATAGGCTTCTTGAGCTAATCTAAATGATTTCGAAGCATAACAATAGGTACAACCATGGAGGCAAGAATCATAGGCACCAATATCTCGACTTAAGACACATCCACAGAGTTCTCTTTGTCCCGGATCATTTTGTGAGGTTACATTTATATTAAAAACCTTGTTAATATAATCTGGATCAATGCATTTACCTTTAAGAATACCTGTGCTGTGTAAGATAGTCTCTTCTTCGGCACAGGAATATACATCTAAATTGTATAAGTTGGCTTCTTTAACCAGGTACTTTAAGATTTTGATGGAATCAGTATGGGCTTTAGCAGGTGTTGTTAAGAAGATACCCTGCTCTTCTAGTTTTTTAAATCTATATGATGATCCTCTATAGTTATCATAGAGGCTAGTTACTATATGATCAGTAAAAGGACTTAGCTGTTCCAATATCTGGGTAAAATTTTCACAATGAAAATTTAAGTCCGTTAAATTTGAAATCAGGATTGGATCATAACGCCAGACAACCTTTTCTTTGCCTACTAATTCACTTAAATCTTGAAAGGTAGGTACTATCTTTTCAAAAGGTGGTAAATTAGGTTCAAACTCTTTAGGATAGTTATTTACCGTAAATTGAAAGTAATACTTATAACCACGCTCTGTTAATTCTTGTAGATATGGAAAGAACGGTTGAGGGTTTTTGGTCCAAAAAACAAATAAATCAACATTTTTAAGACTTAAATCAATTATGGCAATCTGTTTTGAATTCATGGGGTTTTGGACATAGCAGAAACCTTCTCTTACTCTGTTAATAAACCATTTGGCAAAAAAAGCTGGTATATCTGTTCTTCGACTAGCACTAATAATCATTTGATTTCTCCTCAGTTCAATTGTTTGAAATAAGCGCGAAATATAATTTACCTATGATAAAACCTGGTTAAGACTAGCTATATAACCTTCGGATATTAACAAAATAGAAGTAACTTTTCGCAATACTAATCATAAAGACTGGCTTAAGCCAGTCTTTATTTGGATACAAAAATACCCTCGCATAGTAATTGGTAAAGGACATTGGGAACTGTCTTTCTTAGTGTATCAAAGCTTTCAAGAGCCATGAAACCTCTAATCGCTGTAGAGTTTATGGCCCCCATGATAGCAGCTGAACAAATACTAAGATTAATATCCGGCTTAACAGTCCCTTCTTTTATCCCACGTTGTAACATTTCTTGGAAAAAGCCATCAATCATAAACAGCCAACTGATAACCTCATCGTTTAAGCCTTGAGTAAAACGGCTACTTTCATCAAAAATTATTTTACCTACTCTTACATTGCTAATGATACGTTCATAATAGCATTGAAAAAATTGCTTTATCGTCTCCGGAACTGATAAGGTTTGGCTTTCCAATTCTCTAAAGATATCTTCCATAGTTTCTTTCTCTACTTCAAATATATAGCTGAGAATATCATTTTTATTGCGAAAATAGTTATAAATTGTTCCAACGGAACATCCAGCTTCTTTAGCAATAGCATCAGTTGTTGTTAAATGAAAGCCCTGTTCACTCATTACAAGGATGGCAGCTTCGCGTATCCGTTCTTTCATATCTTCAGATTTTGGTCTAGCTATTACACTCACCCTTTCATCGGTATTTATATCTTAGAAAGAAATTTTGTAATAATAAGCAAAATGAATATTTTTCAATCAAGTAGTTCGACATAAATACGGCTTAATTCCTCTAATCATTATAAAAAAGCTCTCGAATTTATCAAGAAAGATTTTACTAAAAGCAAATGAGCTGAGCTAAATTTCACTTTGAGAGATTTAACCTACACTATTTATCATTACAATAATTAATTATTTTAGGTAGTAATCATAATCACCTAATAAATAAACAAGGTCTTGTATATAAGAACAAGACCTCTGTTTTAATTAAATCCTCGGATTAGATTCTAGAATATTAGATTCATATTAATACTTACTCAAAGCAATGGCCGCTTTTTTTTTAATCTCTGCAGGAAACGGTTGATTATAAAGGTGTGCAAAAGGTTCATAATTAGGTAAAAGATATATCTTTTCTAAGATCGCTTTAGCTTTATCTTTCTCTCCTCCAGAAATTGAGGCTTCATAGAGATTCCATAGAAGAAAAGGGCTATTTGGCTCCAATTCAACGGCTTTTTTAGCATAATCTAATGCTTTTTTACTATTTCCAAAAGAAATCGGCAGCCCAGGGACCAAGCGATATAAAGTAGATAAGATATAATTAGCATATGCATGTTGCGACTCAAGGGTTAGTACAATTTCTAGTAATTCTTTCATCTGTTTGGCAGAACTAAGACTGTTTAAGATGCCTTTTTTCCTACCTATTTGGCCTTTTAATATAGCCAGCCAAAGATAGCCTTCAGCTCTTTGTGGTTCAAGACTAACTGCTTTTTCTGCCAAATTAAGTCCCTCTTGCCAATAAATGAGTGGTTGCTCAACTTCTTCTCCATATTCGTTTAGAGTTCGGGCCAAACGCCATAATATTTCATATGAATTGGGCCAGATAGTAGCGCATTGTTGCAAATAATGGTAGGTTTCCTTAATAAAGTCAGCTTCTCGTTCTAATAAGAAACGTGAGTAGAGATAATCAGCGTAGGCCATTTGCTCTTTTATATTTAGAGCTTCAAGTGAACAAGACAGTAATAATAGAAAACCTAAGACTATTGTAATTAAACTTGCTTTGCTTTTTAGCATTGGCAACATAGGCTGTACCTCCTGGAATTAGAAGGTTTCTAAAATAGATAAACTAATCTGTTTAGGTGTTTTAGTTAGCTCCCCTTTTTCACCAGTAGGACAAGTGTAGCTGAGTTTAATTGTGGTGTTTGAAAGCTTATAAACGATTTCCGGAACATAGATTGACGCTTTATTAGTTAAATCAGAGATGATAGTAGTATTTATATTCAGTTCGGGATTGATTGAGTAGCTAAGTCGAGTAAGAAGACTATGCAAAGCTTTACCTTCTATTTGAGGATCTCGATAGGGTATAAGAAAACCGCCATTTTGCTGATATAGGTATTGTAAAGAGGCATAGAGCTTTCCACTGAAGGTATAATCAAACCCAGCTATAGTTTTAAGATAGGGTTTGGTTGGTGATAGATTGATAAAATACTGTAATGGATTATCTGAAGTAAAGGCTTTTTCTTCCGGAAGGATATAGGCAATTTCAACCCAGCAACCTGTTTGGCCTAGTGTACCTGCGGTTGCTAGGCCAAGCTGTTTTTGCTTTCGATAACGACCAATAATAGATTCGGAGTTTTTAACCGGGTTTCCGGTTAAAGGATCTATTAAAAAAGTATAAGCTAATTCTGGCCAATCATCATAGCCGTTAAAGAAAGATACTTTCCAATCATAACCTAAAAATGAGGTTTCCAAGGCTAAAGCATATTCTTGGTTTGATAGTGAGTTATCGGGAATAGGTATGTTATTTGGAACTAATCCTGGCATTAGGTTTTTAATCCGTTCAAGACTTATGGGGCAAAACTGATGCACTAAGATCCCGGTTAATACCAAAGACTTATTGTAAACTGTTACAGCACTACGAAACACAGGTTTTTTATCTAAACTGGTTAGGGAAGTACCAAGCGCATAAGGGTTAATAACATCAGTAGGGTTAATTCCATCAGCCGTACCCCAGGCTATATAACCATAGCCTGTATCAAAATCAATATTATTTCTAGTTAGCTTAGCGGTTGCTTCAGTTAATTCCCAAGTCGTTATTTTATTCAAAGACTCATAACAACCCTTAAAAACTAATGTACCTCGGCCAAAGTCACCGATTTCTTCTTGGTAGGAAAGTTGAAAACAACTTGAATTAAAAACCTTTTTATCCTCGGTAATAAATAGCTGATTATCCAGTTTCCAATTCAAATCCAAAGCAAACACACTTAGCGAAATTAAAATAAACAGAATTATACCGCCAGATTTTTTCATTTCATAGACACCTCCCCTACTTTCTTAGATACTGCATAGTAAAGTAATCGGCACTGGGAGAGTCAGATGAATTACCACGGATTTCTATAATTGTTTTGGTTTGTAAAAGTTTGTTTGCCATGGTTATTTTAAGAGGTAAATAGCTACCATTTTTTTGCTTTTCAATATTCTCTGCCAGCATTTCTTTCCAAAGTTTATGGTCCTTATTATAAAACTCGATTCTTAAGGGTATCATTTCGGATTGCCAGACCCAGATTTTAATAAGTTTATAGTTTTCTGTAGTATCTTTAGGTTCTAATTCCAAAGTATAGCAATCGTAAGAATCTATTTTCTCATCCATTAATCTCTTGGCTGAGTATTTGTCATGAAATGTGCCACTGATTTCATCGAAAGTAAAATCGGTGCCCATAAAGTTATCTTTGGTCATATGACCGGCAATACGACGCTCTCTTTTGAGTGCAGGTAGGTAGAGCCACATCTCTTCATTTTGGTTTGCTAAATTTTTTAGAGATAAAAACTTAGTTCCTTTTACATCAGTTGGTGCTAAGAATTCTATCAGCTGTTTTTCTTCTTTGGATGTTTCCAAACGGTAAATATTTAAAGACTGCTCTTTTTCCTGGCCATTTTTATTTACAGTTTTTAAGTCAACAAATGCACTTCCCGAACCGGTCAATGCAGAGCCACCTTCAATTTTGGCAAGTATTTCATTGCCGGAAAGATCGGCTGCAAAGAAATAAAAAGGTACCAGTAGAAAGATCAAAAATCCGAAGAAATACTTTTTTACCACAAATACCTCACTCCTCTTTATTATTTTTTCTTGTATGCCAAGAAAGAATTGCTGGAAGCAATGTTAAAGCGCTAAACGAACTTATTAACATGGTTAGAGCAGTTAAAAATCCAAAAAGTTTAATAGCTCTAAAATTGGAAACTAGTAGAACAAGAAAACCTAAAAACAAAGTCAAAGCATTAAGAAAGATACCATTGCCACTTTTTAGACCACTTTTATGAGCAATAATCCTGGGGTTTTTCTCGGTTTTAGCTTCTTTTAAATAAGTAGTTATATAGTGAATTGAATAATCTACTCCAATACCAATAGCTATGCCTGCAATCATTGAAGTAACTGCATCAAGAGGAATGTTTCCCGCACTCATAAAACCAAAATTAATAGCAATTGTAATTACAAGAGGTAGAATACTTAAAAGCCCATATATTATTGATTTCATTATCAAAGCTACAATGATAGCTACTAAGACAGAAGAAGTTGCCAGAGATAAAATCTGACTTCTAGCAAATTGATCCATAACTCGATAGATAACTTTAGGCATGCCGGTTAGAGAAACAGCGATACTTTGATCTTCTCCAAATTCTTGGCTTAGATAATTATCAATGGTTTTAATAACAGTTTTTATTTCCTCTGAACCAGCATTTAATACTCTGGCGGTGACTACTGTTTTTGAAAAATCATAGTTGGTAAAATACTCAAGATTTGATCCACCTTGCAGTGAATATAAAAGCAACTCTTGAGCTACAGCTTCTTGTGAATCTGGCAGTTGATATTCCCCACTAAAAGCATGGTTAATCTCTTCTACTATAGTGGCTAGAGATTTAGCATGACTTACATTTGGGACTGTTATTAGGTACTCCTCGATGTTTTTAAGTTTTTTTAGTAACTTTGGATCTTTAACTCCATTACTTTCTTTGGTATCCACAACAATAGTTAATTGTAAAGTGCCGCCAAATTGGTTTTCTACAATATCAGTTCCTCTGATGACAGGACTGTTTTTTTCAAAGTAGCGTAGCATATTGCTTTCTGTTTTAAGGTTAAAGCTGAGTGCAATTCCTAGAATGGTTATTAAGGCATAGAATAAAATAGTTAGAGCTGAATGATTTGCAATCCAAAATCCGATTTTTCCTATTATTTGACCCACATCTTTTTTATTCTCACTGTCTTTGGCATATAAAGAAACAGTTTTTTTAGCTGGCAGCAAAATTAAAATAGCAGGTATTAAACAGAGTGAAAGTACCATAGCTATAACAACACCAAAAGCAGTAAATAGTCCAAAATGTTTAATAGGTGGTATGGGCGATGATAATAAAGAAATAAATCCGGCTGCAGTTGTAAGCGAAGTCATTAGTATTGGATAAGTTAGATCTTGCATAGTTTTTAGAATAGCATCTTTTTTTTCATGGCCTTGATTTAAATAACTGTAATAACGATTGAGAATATGAATCCCTTGCGCACTGCCAATTGCTAGTAAAATGACCGGTACTAAGACCGTAATGATAGACATTTTTACACCACAAAGGGCCATAAAGGCTACTGCCCATACTGAAGATAAAGCTACTGTTATCATTGGCAGTAAAACTCCCTGTATCGATCTAAAGCCAAGATATAACACTGCTGCTAATACTAAAAAAACGAGCGGTGTTAAAATTAAAACATCTTTTTTCATAGCGTTTTCAGCATAATAAGCAGAATAGACATCTCCAACAACATAGATCTCTTCCGGGCTATTGTATTTATTTACTAACTCGGAGAGTTGACCTGCTAAATGACTTTCTTTACCTGGTTCAAGAGAAGCATCAGGTTTAATCATAATGACAGCAGCTTTTTCATCAGGTGAAATTAAAATATCTTTATAAGGGCTGGAATTAATTCTCTCCCGGTAAGCATTTATTTCAGCTGTATTTTGCGGCAGATAATTGCTTAAGGGAACTATTTCCATACCCCAATCACTGCTTTCGACTACTTCAGCATTAAATGGCGATATTACCTCAGCTACACCATCGATGACGGCAATATTATCAGCCAACTGCTCGATTTTTTTTAAGGTTTCTACTTGGTAAATATTGTCTGTTCGAATAGCAATGAGAATGAGGCTTTGTGAACCAAATTCGTCAGTAGCTTCTTCCAATTCTTTTATTACCGGGTCATCTCTAGGTATTAGATTGGAAAGATCAGCATCAAATTTAAGTTTAGGGATATTAATAGCAACTAAAATGCTTAAAATAGTTGTAAGTAAAACAATTACTTTTGGCCTAGAGACTATTTTATTAAGCCAGTTCATAAAGTTTCTCACCTATCTTTAATAATGAATGAGGTCTTACTCAACTCGGCCGAGTAAATAAATGAGTGAGATTTCACTCATGTCTACTTTTAGTTTAGGATTTATAGTGGTAAAAGTCAAGATAAAAAAATAATTATTTTTATCTCCCTAGTAAGATAATCTAAAACTGTCAGTATGTGTATAAAACTAGTTCTCTACCCTACTCCTTTAAATACTTGGTAAGTCGAGCATAAAAAAACGTTGAAAAAGGGCTTCGAAAAATTGGGCAAAAAGAACCCGGAGCTTTCGCCCTAGATTCATGACAAAAAACTGCATGACAATAACCGTCTCGCTAGTTTCTTTGAGACGGGTCATAATTATTTGCAAGCCATAAGAACGTTTGCCTTTTAAAGGCTAATGAAGTGTATCAATGATATCCTCCAGCTTTTCACGCGCTTCGTTTAACAGAGAAACATCCGTCGGATACCTAATATCAGCCGGTGCACAGGTAGCATCTAATATCAACTTGCCATGTTTCTTTTCTTC
>JAHDNZ010000008.1 GCA_018435125.1 Bacillota bacterium
AAGCTGTAAAAGTCATACCTGATTTTAAACTTACCGAAGTCTTAAAAGAAGTATCAAAGCCCAATTTCAAAACCAGTATTCTCTATCGAGTTGGATCAGAGAAGCTTAATCCGCATTTAAATTACTTCCTAAATTTAGGAGCTAAAGCTCTAGAGATAGCTAAGTTCTTTTAGCAAAGGTTCCTACTCTACAAGATTTGATCTTCACAGCTGTCAAGCATGCTCTTTGGCTCCTCAGTGTCCGGTGAAACAAAAAAAGCAGTATAGCAAACTAAACTTTAGTGAAAAATTCTATCTGGCTTCATTAATTAGAATGAAGTGCTTAAACCCTGAAGAACTTGCAAATTTTTTTTTCAGCACGAGCTGGTATTGAAGGTACTATATCCGGAGTAATAATCAGTCAAAGAGGGTTCAAAGTCGAGTATGATACCAGATTCAAAATAATTACGGCCAATGTAAAGAGCTCCTTTAGAGGTATAAGAATCTCAGAAAGCAATCCCATGGGGTAAGCGTACCCATTTTGGCCAGTTAAAGAAGAAATTAAATAAAGCAGACCAGTTTTAGTCTGGTATTAGGTTTGTTTTATCCCTCTTTTAACTAGAATCCTTAATAATTTAAACCAAACTACTGTTTTTACCTGTATAAAGTTTCATATGAGTTATTAAGAGGGGACAGTACTCTATTTCCGCAAAGGGGGTATCATTAATGAAAATATTAAAACTCGTTCAAAAGGTCTTGTTAAGTGCTATTTGTTTACTTTTACTATTTATGATTTTAACACCGGTTAAAGTTTACACTAAACTTGAACCCTTTTTAGAATCTC
Organism: Bacillota bacterium; assembly: GCA_018435125.1. GTDB lineage: Bacteria > Bacillota > DTU065 > DTU065 > DTU065 > JAHDNZ01. The sequence goes on from JAHDNZ010000008.1 coordinate 823, forward strand.
AAAGAAAAAACTATGGTTTTCCATCTCTCTCGGCAGCTTTAGTTACACTAGATGAACCTACAGTTTTTTTTACCCTTGGTTGTACCAGTCAGGGTATATCACCCCAGCCCAAAACTCCTTATTTTATTGCTTCTCTATCTAAATCTTTTACAGCTTTGGCTGTTAACAAGTTAAGTCGCGATTATGGTTTTAGTCTAGATACCCCGATATCTGAACTTATTTCTGAATATAAGTCAGTTTTTAATTATGGCGATAAAATAACTGTAAGACACCTCCTATCTCATGCCAGTGGTCTTTCGGATATAACTTTCCAAGAAAACTTACCTTGGGATGCTTCCATTTATGAAGGTGCAATGTCTTTAGCCAAGGCCAAACCCCTTACCTCTATAGAGACTAAGTTTAATTATTTTAATATGGGTTACACTGTTTTAGGTTATTTAATCGAAAAAGTAACAGAAACTAGTTTTTCCGATTATTTAAAAACAGAGATTTTAGAACCATTAAACCTTAATAATACCTTTGTTTCTACTAAAGAGGCCCCAATTACAGTAAATGGTCATATTTCTCTTTTTGGGTTTTTAAAACAGCTGGACAATTATCAAAAGCTTTATGCTTTGCCTTCCGGGTTTATACTTTCATCTACTTATGATCTTTCAATTTTAGCCAGATACTATCTTGACCCTACTACTCTACCAAATAATTCAGGTCTTTTACCTATTGATCTTCTCTTATTGCAAACTCCGGCCTTTAAAAATTGGCCTTATGGTTTTGGCTGGTTTATAAGTCAAGAGCGTAGTTATCATATCGTTCAACACAGTGGTTCACTAGAAGGTTACTTAAGTCATTTTCTCTTCTGGCCAGAAAAAAAGACTGCTTTTATTATTTTGACTAACTCCAATAGCACTTTTCAGTCTCTTTTTGCCGTAAACTCAATTATTAAAGGAACTGAAGCTATTCTTTTTGATGGGCAGACTGTTATAAAACCCGTTTGTCATTATATAAATTTTATCTTTTGGCTGCTAACATTATTTCTTCAAGTAAGCGTTGTAAAACAATTTTTTAGTTTGGGAAAATATCGTTTTAATAACAACCTAAAAAACACCGTTTTTTTGAGAACCTTTTACCTATCAACATTTATTTTTTGGTTAATGCTATTTATATTTTTCCCTTTTCTTGTCGGTCAGCTAATTAATCGCGGTCTTAACTGGTCTTTTGCTCTTTCAATTGAACCTTGTATCTTTGGTTTATTAGGTTTCTTATTTTTAACTCAAGCGTTAATAGGCTTTATTCGCTTCTTTTTATTATTTGATACTAGTAAAAAATATAATAGGTAGGCTAGATTTAGACTAGATTAACCCGCATTCTACCACTTTTTCATATTAGTCGTTCTTTATAAGTCAAATAAAAGGGCAGGTTTCCCTGCCCTAAACTGCATTCGTAAATACTTTATCAGAAGTTGCATACTTTAATATTTTTTCACCATACTCAATTAGACCAGTTTCAACAAAGCCTTGTTCATGCCAGAATCTTTCAGCATTTTTAACAGCTGCAAGCCAGATTAATTGTACACCCGAGAGTATAAGTCTTGAGTGAATTTCTTCCCACATAAGGTGTCCTATACCTTGATGCCTAAACTCTGGGGCAACATAAAACTCAATTACATAACCCCAACCTGGTCTAGCTTTGTTATCAATTTTTGCATGCACAAAACCAGCGTATTTCCCCTCGATCTCAACTACTAACAACCATCTGCGGGGTTCTTTTTGAAGCATTAAGGTTTCTTCTATCGAACCCTCTCCTAGCTCTGATTCCCCTATCTCTTTTAGATAAGACTCAGCAAATAACTTAAAAACCGGAGCCAGGGGGTCACTAGTTCCACTTATGATGTGGAACTTTGTACCGGACCCCATCGTCTCTCCTCCCTATTTTATCCCTCTGCGAATACTTTTTTCAAACAGAGTTCAGACCGATTTAGCTCACAAGATGCATGCAAACAACCCAACAAGAGATCTTGAGTTCTAGCTGCTTTATGCAATTATAACTAAGGTCAGTTTTTTCAACTGCCTGTTTGCCATCTCCCACCTCCGTGTTTTTACAGCCTTTTAAGGTTTAGTACCTATAAAGGTCCTTACGAATAACAAATTACTACAGCACCTTGTGCGTCTTGAATTGAAGAGGTATTAGCAATATTACCAAATTCCTCTCTATCTATATTCTATACCTTATGTCAAAGGTTATAAATTGGTTATTTGGCTTTTTAACTGGAACTTATCCTTATCTGTGAAGATATTTTATCAAAGAAACCTTGGTTCTTTATAAAGCTCTTTGTTATGTTGTTGGAGGCCTTTCATTAGTTTTTTTATTGAGCATATAGTTTTTGTATGCTATTAATTGCCCGACCTTTTTTATGCCTCAATTCCGCAGATACATCTTCCTCACCTTTTAGATACTCTAGCATTAGAAGACCTTCTTCTTTACATATTTTGTCATGTTCATAAAACAGTTCTCTAAGGGCAAAAAGAGCAAATTTAACCATTCTAAAGCTGCCATAGGCTCTTGCTGATTCACCTTCCATCTTTTCTACAGCAACACTATAACCGTCTTTAATGCTTTGAATAATATCCTTTAGGTTATTAGAAGGTGTAAAAACAATAGAATAATACCAACCAAATAATTGCCCATTTTCGCAACCGTGTGCATCTGATACACCAACAACAGGTATTTTCCTGCCTTTAGCTCTTTCTTCATGATAACGAGCAACTTGTAAAGTGTTAGAATCTACTTGATATTTATAATAACCACCAATAACTTCCAAAGCATCAAAGGGTTGTGTTTCGAAAAGATAATCGGTTAGTCGCCCCGCAGGAGAAAATCCGGAATATATTAACCAGTACGGATGACAAAAGATCCCTAATCCACCGGCTTTACGAATATTATCAAATACCCAAAGACAGGAAGCATACTGAAATTTATTAACGCCATGAGGTATTGCTCCTAACCCTTGCATAATATCCTCAATTTCATTTTGATACTTAAAAGAGTTCTCGCCGGTAAAAAGCTCGTTAACGCTAAAACCACCTCCGAAGTTAACTATATGGACCGGATTGTTTGGTGCATGTACTTCTTCGCCTCTAAAGATTTTAAGATCAATATCGTTTGGCCGAAAAGCTTCTTGAGCCTTAATAGATGGAGTGTATTTACCATGATCGGTTAAGGCCATGAAATCGAGACCAATTTTTCTACAACTAGCTGCCACAAAAGCAGGAGGCTCTTTCCCATCAGAGCAATTCGAGTGCATATGCAAATCTCCTTTTAAAGGAAGACGTCCGAAGAGATCCTCTTTTAGCGAATAAACTGAAAATGCTCCTACAAGCTTTTTTTCTCCTGCTTTTTCTCGCAAATAAATAATTTGTTCTTGCTCATCTTCAAAAGTATATTCAAAAACAAAACAACCATTTTCAGGTTTTATCGTTTGTACTCCAACTGTATTTAAAATAGCTCCTACATCAAAGCTGCTGGGAATAAAAAAATCCCCATTTCTGCTGCGGTGCTCCATTGGTACTACCCCTACTTCGTAGAAAGCATCTTTATTAATCTGGTAATAATCAAATAATGGTTCAATTACGATTCTTGACACTTGGTTACAAGGGACTACTCTTGGAAGTACACGAAAATAAAGTTGTTCTGGACGCATTGAATTATCATTCCTTTCAACATTTTTAACACTAAATGGAAGGTAATATTTATATTTACTAACATCCATTTCGTATTTAGCTCCAATACTCCTGCCATAATTCTCTTAATTGGCCAAATTACCTTATTAAGCTTATAATATATTTAGATCTAAGAGGTGTACTTAAAGGAGGCTAGATAAATGCAAATTAGAAAGACTTTTATTGTCCTTTTCGTTGTCCTTATCTTTTCTTTTAGCTTTCTAATTAGCGGCTGTTTTGGTAAAAAGGAAATCAATCAAGCTGCAGATATAAAATTAAGAGTGTATGCCTTTGGATCTAGATCAGAAGAACTCTATTTAGAAAATGTATTAAAGAATTTTTCTGAAAAATATAAAGAACTTCAGGCTGAGCTTCGAGTAGCACCGCTTCCACCTCCAGAACAACAGACCGGTGATTTCGTTTCTGGCTATGAATATCTTTTATTAGCTGACTTTGCAGCTTCAGATCCCCCCGATGTTTTTTTCTTAAATAAAGGTAGGATACCTGCTTATATTGAAAATAAAGCCCTTTTAGACTTAAGTCCATATCTTACTTCAAGTGATAAAAAGTTATTTCAGTTGTCCAATAACAAACCCATATACGCTTTACCCTATTTTCAAGAAATTCAAGTAGTTGCTGCATTTAGTACTAAAAACCCAGAAAAATCTTCAGAGCTTCTTTTATATCTTGCTAAAAGCCGTTTGCAAAAAGAAGCTGAAGAAGCTGAAGAAGCTCTAAAAAGGCTTCAAAAGGCCACTGAAGAAGGTGCTGGTATTCTTGATAGACCTGAGATGCTTTACGATATTTGGAACAATCTGGCGTTTTCTTATCAAAACAAAGAGATTTTGCTTGACGAAGATTCAAAACACGGTGATGAATACCTTATCTGCCATGAGCAAGCATATCGCTATCCTTATATGATGTTACAATTTAGTACCACTAAAGATAATAAAAAACCTCAGGTTACTTTAGTCATCAATCAGCAATATATTGAAAATCCAACTTTACGCCGGAATATCTCCCACGCACTAAAAGTTTTAATTCGTTCTATTCATAAGGACATTGACGAAGAGAAAGCCCAGGCGATTTTAACACAGATCGGCCTTGCCAAAGATGCTTCGGATCTTTCAAAGTTAAAAGCTGGAAAAAGCACTCAGTACGGCAATTACGAGTTCCAAGCTTTAGGAGATTATGTCAGTTTAGGTTTAAAAGTAACTCGCTTATAAAAATATTACCACCTGTTAATATAATTAAATTAACAGGTGGCTTTTTTAGATCCACTCTTTGATGATATATTTTTCAAAGATAAAGTCCTCAATATATAAGAAGTAGGCATTTATTGGATGTCTAAACAACCAGCCAAAGACTATGGCCATAAAAATTAAGCCCCAGATATTAAATTGTGTTTTTAACATTAGGCAAAATAATAAAATGCTTACTACTACCCATATTATTATATTTTGAGAATACATCTTTTTAGCAACTTTGCTCCATTTATTCCTTGAGTAGCCTAATTTTCTGAGACTTGTTATACAAGCCCCCATAATACTGCTAATCAAAGTTGCATATAACACAACTAGAAGCCATTTTTGCCATTTACCAGCGAAAAAACGTTCTACTATTATTAACTCATCGGCAATATTTTTATAGGCAAACACAGCGGCTAGAGAATGATATAAAACCGGAAAAAACAAAATAATTAAAACCAGTACTACAGGTAATAAAACCATTAATGCACCTGTTAAAAAACCAAGTAGCGAAGTAGAAAGATAGCTCATCTTTTCACAAGCTTTATGCTTATATAATACTGCCTTTTCAAGAGGTGTTAACTGTTTATCCATAGCTTAAATCCCCTTTCTCTTATACTTTAGTTTTCATTACTATAAATATTTACCCTTTTTCTTCCTTCCTTCTTCTTATATCTTTCTTTGATTAAGTAACGATTTTATAACTAACTAGTATATAATTGTTAGTTTTCTTAAGTTTGGGTCATCCTAAACTTAAGACTAATAGCGGGGTGATATCTTGCCTCAAGGATTAATTGTTTTTTTAAGGGCCACTTTTGCCTTTTTTGCTTTACTGCTCTTAACCAGAGTGATGGGAAAACGGCAGCTTTCACAACTTACATTCTTTGATTACGTAAATGGGATCAGTATTGGTAGTATGGCGGCTACTCTGGCAGTAGATTTAACTACTGAATCAATTCCGACCTTAGTAGGGCTTCTAACCTGGTCATTATGGGTTATGGTCTTAGCTGTTTTAAGTATTAAAAGCCGTCTTTTAAGGAGATTAATTGATGGAAAACCTACCATAGCCATTCAAAACGGTAAAATCTTAGAAGATAACCTCCACAAATATGGTTTCAACATTGATGATATGCGTATGCTTTTAAGACAAAAAGATGTGTTTAATTTAAGCGAGGTTGAATACCTCCTTTTGGAAGCTGATGGGCAGATCTCTGTTTTGAAAAAATCCCAAAATCAACCTTTAACTCCATTTGATTTACATATTCCCACTAACTACAAAGGTTTGGCTGTTGATTTAATAAGCGGCGGTAAAATATTAACTGACAATCTGGATTTATTGGATCTTTCTGAGGATTGGCTTTTAAAAACTTTGGCCAAGCAAAATCTGTCCCTTGAGGATGTTTTTTATGCAGAGTTAGAGACTTCGGGTAATCTTTATCTTGATCTCTATCAAGATCCTCATTCCCGAAAGGAGCTAACAAATGGCTAGAAACTACTGGAGTATTGCCGGAATCTTTCTTGTTATTGTTTTAGTGGTTGTTTTACTTGAATGGTTGCCAAAATCAAGGTTTTCACAGTTTCTTGACGGTTTAACTTCAGCCATCGAAGCAGAATCTTTTGATAAAGCCCATAGCCATTGTGAAAGTTTAACAACATTTTGGAAAAAACGCAGAGTATATATCGCATTTGAAAATGGTATGGACTTAATAAAAGATGTAGATATAGGTATTAGAAAAGTAAAGTTTTTTATTGATATCAAAGATAAAAACAATGCACTTTTAGAAGCTAAACTACTTGGCTATTACTGGCATGAAATTGGTGAATAGCTCTCTATCAATATTAATAGTTCTTATATCTGTTACCTGTACTTTCCTTAAAATCGCATGTTGATCTTATTCATTCTGTTAACCACCCTTTTTCTTAAGCTTTATTAACCACCCTTTTTCTTAAGCTTTATTAACCACCCTCTAATAAAGCTTACGATTCATCACATCATTTATTTTCATTAGAAAAGGTCTTGGATTAAAACCCAAGACCTTTTCTTCTAATCGTTATATTTTCTTCCTTCTTTAGTTAATTTACTCAGATACCGCTGATATTCAATTTTTCGCCGTGACATTTCCTTATTCATTTCACTGGCAGCATTTAGAGCTGCTTCTTCAGGAGTTCTTTTATTTAAAAGTACTTCATGGAGAGCAAATTGAACAAATCTAATTAAAACACCGGATGTTGGAGCATAAGGTACTGCATATGATTCATTAATCTGTTTGTAAAGAGTAGCTCTTATTGCAGGTGAAAGGCTCTGAAGATTAGCCAAAACTTGTTTGGCTGTTGGTACTTGCATAAACCCTTTGATATCTCTCATAACCTGTTCTACATACTGTTGCTGTGTTTTCTCGTTACAAAACCATTTAATAAACTGCCAACTCGCTTGAGGATCTTTAGCTGTTTTAGGAATGGCAAAGGCAGTAGAACCTGTAAAAGTACCGTGATTAACTTCACCAGTTGCTCTTTTTACTCCGGGAATAAGACCAGGTTCCCATTTACCTTGGAGTTCAGGAGCTGCAGCTTGTAAGTTACTTAAAAGCCAATAACCATCTATATCCATTAGCCACTCCCCTCTTTTAAATGGTTCAAAACCAGGACCAGATTGGGGGAATTTATGTTTTGTATATAATTCTGTGTATTCTTTAAAACCGATAATTGATTCTTTACGATCAAAAGCACTAGTAAAGCCATCTTGACCATAAAACTGACCACCGTGTTGAGTAGCTAAAGTATAAATACCCCATTCGGGAGCATAGTTAGGATTGCCATAATCAAAAGCCATTTCTCTACCTTTAGCTTTTATTTTTGGTAACATCGTATATAGTTCAGCCCAAGTATTAGGGATACCCATACCCATTTCCCTTAAAATATCTGTTCGATACGCAGCTGTCATCACACTGACATTTTGAGGTACACCAAAACGTGTGCCTTCCCATTTTAGTGGACCGGTAATTGTAGCAAATAGTTGGTTTTCTAAATTAATATAATCATCGCCAAACGTTTCTCTTAAATCATAGACTGAACCCCTAAGACCCCATTCTAAAACACCACTTGTACCTCCGCTTAAAACATCTGGAGCATCTCCTGCTACCAGTGCTAAAAAGACTTTATTTCCGTCTGTCCAAGCTAGCGGAGTTATTCTAACCTCAATTCCGGTTTTAGGAGTGAAATCTTTATCTACCATGCTTGAAACAACTTTAGCCATCTCATTGGAAAAACCATAAAGCCAAACATCAATTCTTTTAGCGCAAACACAAAGAGAGATAGTTAGAAGAAAAATAATTAGCCAACCTTTTTTCATACATACACCTCCACAATTTCCCTTTCGGTCTGTTCTTTAGAATTATTTATATCGCTTAATTCTGTGAGTATTTAAAAATAGTAAACACAATTGTTAGTGATAGATAGTGCTTAAATGTATCAATAACTGCAATTATGCCGTTAACCAACCTTGATGCATTTCATTAATACTAGCCAGCCTATTCATTTCTTTCACAGAAATCATCACCAGATCATCTTTATTACATCACCAGTAAAGATGACTCGTATCAACATGTTTATTTCCTTGGTTGTTCAGATGCTCATAAAATGACATTTATTAGTAAAAGTCTCCGATAAAAGCTTTGCTAGCAAATATCCTAAAGTTCCACTTTTCCCCTCTTCGAAACGGCAGCGTGCTCTAAAAAAAATTAATTGCCAAACCTAAAATTTTAGCTTGCTAAAAACATATAGTCTATGGTATAAGATA